>NZ_JABFCH010000185.1:0-221 GCF_017566055.1 Extibacter sp. GGCC_0201
GCAGTAACAATGCAGATAATCCCGCTAATTGCCCCTGCCTGCATAATCCCCGCAGCGGCTGCGGCCAGATATGCAGCCATAATGAATTGAACCGTCTTCGTCTTGGCTTTTCCCGAAAATTCGGCGGCCAGACCGTCTTTCTTCGCCTTTGGGAAACTGACTACCGACAGGCCGCTGAGCGCTCTTTCCGCCACGAACACGTATGACAGCAGGCAGATATC
>NZ_JABFCH010000186.1:0-221 GCF_017566055.1 Extibacter sp. GGCC_0201
TTTCTTGGTATTCCTGTATACCCCTCGTGGTAAACGCTGGCTAAGAGATGAGTTTTAATCATTGATATACATCTTTATACCACTCAAGATCCTTGTACCACTCATTTAGTTTGGGCAAGGCTTCTTGGGGGACGTAGATAGATAGGCCGCTATATTTATTGACCGGCAGATAGCTTCCATACGGATACGGATAAGCGTAAACTGCCTTGGGTGTAGTAGCC
>NZ_JABFCH010000187.1:0-221 GCF_017566055.1 Extibacter sp. GGCC_0201
GCAGGCATGATTACGAGATGACGGCCGCTGACCGTGAACTGATTGGCGTAGTGTTTGACAACAGCAATTTTTCCGGGGAGCTTTCACCGAAAATGCTTCATAAGGTTTTAAAAGATATTTATCATACATGGGATGAAGCTCTGTATTTTTCGCTTCTCGAGAAAATGAATTTACCGCGTGATAAGAAAATCAAGACCTTTTCCAGAGGCATGAAGATGAAG
>NZ_JABFCH010000188.1:0-221 GCF_017566055.1 Extibacter sp. GGCC_0201
TCCGGCGAGTACTGGTGGTACGCACGCGACAACGTCTGGGAAGACAAGAAGCTCAACCGCTTCTTCCCGCGCGAGACGCTGGATGCGCGCTCGATCCGCCGCGAAACCGCGCCGGACTGGGATTACTGGCACGTGCAGGTGTCCCAGTCGGTGAAGAAGCTGCGCGACGCCGGGATCAAGATCCAGGTCGGCGGCCACGGCCAGTTGCAGGGCCTGTCGGC
>NZ_JABFCH010000189.1:0-220 GCF_017566055.1 Extibacter sp. GGCC_0201
CCTTGCCATAGCCCAGAATCAGCGGGCTGTCCTTGCGGGCAGCAATCAGCGCGTCGGGATAGTCCGAGCAGATGATGCCGAACGCATAGGACCCCTCAATGCGCCGCAGGACGCGGCCCACTGCTTCCAGCATGTTGTGGCACTCATCATAGTGGTACTCCAGCAGCTGGGCCACCACCTCAGAATCGGTGTCAGAGGTGAATTTTACCCCCAGATTCAT
>NZ_JABFCH010000190.1:0-220 GCF_017566055.1 Extibacter sp. GGCC_0201
ACCAGGTTCAGAACGTCCTCCTGGCCGGCTGCTTTCTGGCCTTCATAGAAGCCGCGGGCGTATTCTCTGGGGTAAATGTTTCCCTGCTGCATGACGCTTCCGGCATAGTAACGGTAGTTTTCGTAATCATAGGTGGTATATTCCGGTTCCGCTTCATCCAGCCAGAAGAGTTTGACTCCGTTTTCCCTGTAATTCTTTCTGCATTTCTCCCAGACATATT
>NZ_JABFCH010000191.1:0-220 GCF_017566055.1 Extibacter sp. GGCC_0201
GCAGAATTACCTCAAATTCTGCTCAACGGAGAACGTGCACATCGGCTATACCGCCGCACCCTGGCGCTCAACAAACGAAGAGGCAAAGCGAATGTAACTCCCGTATTTACCGCTATCCCCTTGACAGACAGCGATCAGACTATCCACTACCGTGCTTCCCTCCCGGCAGCCGACTGGGTACAGTTCGCCACATTGAACCTCAAGAAAGAAGTCATCAACG
>NZ_JABFCH010000192.1:0-220 GCF_017566055.1 Extibacter sp. GGCC_0201
CGTATGTCTACCGTACGTTCATTGCGACTCAGAATGATAAGATGATTGATGCGATGAAAGCTTTCGATGAAATTATCAATAATATGCCGGAATCAGAAAAAGCGTTCAACTTGGCTAAAGATGCTCTCATTACCCGTTTGCGTACGGAGCGTATTACCAAATCGGATGTTCTTTGGTCTTATCTGAATGCCCAGGATTTAGGTCTGAACACGGACAGCCG
>NZ_JABFCH010000193.1:0-220 GCF_017566055.1 Extibacter sp. GGCC_0201
GTTCTATCCAGCAGGGCGCCGTGGGCGCACAGGTGGCGGCCGTGCAGTATTACCTGAGCTACCTTGCGCAAACGTTCTATCCCACAATCCCCAATATCGTACCCGACGGTATTTTCGGCGCACAGACGCGCAGCGCCGTCATCGCGTTCCAGAACACCTTCGGCCTGACGGCGGACGGCATTGTTGGTCCGGCCACCTGGGCCGCGCTGGAAAAGCAGTT
>NZ_JABFCH010000019.1:0-78382 GCF_017566055.1 Extibacter sp. GGCC_0201
AGATTCAGCTGCCAAAATAAAATATAAAATTTACACACTTAACTTGACAAAGTCGACCCCTGTGTTAACAGGGGTCTGACCCCTATGAAATTAATCGGCCAATTCTTCCCATTTTATATACAATTCTTCGAGTTCTGTCTGAATGGAAGCTTTTTCTGCTGCCAGTTCCTGGCAGCGTACCGAATTGGTGTATACCTCTTCTTGTGTCATGAGCGTGTCTATCTCGGCGTCCCGTCCTTCCAGACTGCTGATGCGTTCCTCGGTCTTCTTGAGGTCATTCTGGCGTTTGCGCTCTTTTGCCTGGGCTTCTTTCTGCTCCTGCCAGCTCAGTTTAGATTCGGACACCTCTTCCGGTGCTGCCGATGGATCATCCGACTGCCCGGTTCTTGCATATACCGCGGTCAGTTCCTCTTTCTTCTCCAGATAATAATCATAATTGCCTATATAGTTGACGAAAGTCTGGTTGACCAGATCCAGAATCCTGGTGGCAGTCTCGTTGATGAAGTAACGGTCGTGTGACACATACAGCACAGTGCCGGTGTAATCGTTCAGAGCCTTTTCCAGGATTTCCTTGGAAGTGATGTCCAGATGGTTGGTCGGCTCGTCAAGGATGAGGAAATTCGCTTCCGAGAGCATGAGCTTGGCAAGCGATACGCGCCCCCTCTCACCGCCGCTCAGGTCGCCGATCAGCTTGAACACGTCGTCACCTGTGAACAGGAATGCTGCCAGCATATTGCGTATCTGCGTATTGGTGAGTTTCGGATAATCGTCGGAGATCTCAGCAAAAATGGTCTTCTCCATATGAAGCACATGGTGCTCCTGGTCATAATAGCCAATCTGTACATTCGTTCCAAGCGTAAAGGTTCCGCTGTCCGCGCCAATTACGTTGTTAAGTATCTTAAGCAGCGTCGTCTTGCCTGTACCATTATCACCTATGACAGCGACATGCTCCCCGCGCTTGATATCAAAGCTTATGTCGGAAAAAAGGTGCTGGGGAGGGAAAGATTTGCTCAGATGCTCAACGCTCAGCACGTCATTTCCGCTCACGCAGGAAGGCTCGAGGGAAAGATGTATCTCTGTGACGGCCTCCTGAGGCTTTTCCGCCGGCTGCATCTTGGCAAGCATCTTTTCCCTGCTTTCTGCCCGTTTGATGGATTTTTCCCGGTTGAAAGAGCGCAGCTTCTCGATGACCGCCTCCTGGTGCTTGATTTCCTGCTGCTGGTTCAGGTACTCTTTCAGCTTCGCGTCACGAATCATCTTCTTCTTTTCGGCATACTGGCTGTAATTGCCAAGGAAGACGGACAACGTCCCCAGTTCAATCTCAAGGACCTTCGTGACGACCCTGTTCAGGAAATACCGGTCATGGGAGACGATGAGTACCGCACCCTGGTAGTTTAAAAGATATGTTTCCAGCCACGCGATGGAATTGAGGTCAAGATGATTGGTAGGCTCATCCAGAAGAAGGATGTCGGGCTTCGTCAGCAGGAGCTTGCCAAGAGAAACCCTCGTTTTCTGCCCTCCGGATAGTGTGTCGACCTTTTTTGCAAAATCCGTCTCGTCAAATCCAAGCCCTTTGAGGACCCCGGTTATCTCGCTTTCGTAGGCATAGCCGTTGGCGCGCTCGAAGACGGCGGTGAGACGGTTATATGTATCCAGGCGCGCTTTTAAAGCATCTCCTTCGAGATGCTTCAATTCCAGCTCTATCGCGCGTATCTGGCGTTCCGTCTCTATGACGTCCGCCTTGGCTGTCTTTACTTCTTCGTAGATAGTGCTGCCGCCCGACATATCCTGATGCTGCGCGAGATAGCCGATCGTCCTGCCTTTCGTGAGGATGACGTCCCCGGAATCCGCCGGAAGTTCCCCCACTATCATCTTCAGTATGGTGGATTTCCCTGCGCCGTTCGGTCCCACGAGGGCGGCTTTTTCATAGTCCTCTATATGAAAAGAAGCGTCTTTTACGATGACATCTTCTCCAAATGCTTTATTCATTCCATGGCATGCTAGTATCATAACGTCCTCCTGCATCGTCCTGCATTGCTTTAAAAGCAGGCTCTGCTAACATTCATTATATCGAAAATAGGACAAAATACAACTAAAAGTTTGACTTTGAAGTGACAATTCTATATAATATTTTTTAGAACGTAACAGGAAGGTGAGTGGGCTAGTGGAAGAAAGAGAAATCTCTCAGGCAGTGATTCGGAGGCTGCCAAGATATTACAGATATTTGGGGGAACTGCTGGAAAACGGAGTTGAAAGAATATCATCCAATGATTTGAGCAAGAGAATGAAAGTTACAGCATCCCAGATTCGTCAGGACCTCAACAATTTTGGCGGGTTCGGACAACAGGGATATGGCTATAATGTAAAGTATCTATATACAGAAATCGGCAAGATTCTCGGCCTGGAAGAAAATCACAATATCGTCATCATCGGAGCCGGTAATCTGGGACAGGCGCTTGCGAATTACGCTGCATTCGAAAAACGGGGCTTTATCTTAAAAGGAATCTTTGATGTGAATCCCAGGTTAAACGGAGTATCAATCAGAGGCGTGCCGATTCGTATGATGGATGAGCTGAAAGATTTTGTCCAGAATAACAATGTCGAGATTGCCGTATTGACCATCCCGAAAGACAAGGCGATTGAAGTCGCGAATCTCCTGGTAGATAATGGGGTAAGGGCAATCTGGAATTTTGCACATACGGATCTGAACCTGCCGGACCATATTATCGTCGAAAATGTTCACCTTATCGAGAGTCTTATGAGGCTCTCCTATAACATAGGCCGTTATAACGAAGAACATAGCGATAAAAAATAAAGAAGTATAAAAACGTGTAATGATGGGCATGTGCAGAACAGGCTTGTCTTTACACGTTCTTTTATATACCGGAACTTTTCGCAGGCTAGAAAAGACCGGCAAAATAACAGGAGGTGAGAGGTATGAAATATCTGCTGAATGCATCCCAGATGAAGCGCGCAGATCAATATACGATTGAGCAGCTTCAGATTCCTCCATCAGATCTGATGGAACGTGCCGCGGCGGCATGCGTGGCCTACATGGAAGACAGCAGGTTGGACCTGTCGGAGGCATGTGTCGTATGCGGAACCGGCAATAACGGAGGAGACGGCTTTGCTATCGCAAGGATGCTTACGGAAAAAGGGCATACGGTCACAGCTGTCCTCGCAGGGGACGAAGGACAGTGTTCCCGGGAGACGAAGGAACAGATAAAGCGTCTGCGGCAGACGGGAACTGAGATTGCCACAGATTATGCAGAAGGCCGGTACAGCATCATCGTGGACGCATTGTTTGGCGTCGGACTAAACCGTACTCTCGAAGGGAGGTACAGGGAACTTGTTGAAGCCATGAACCGCTCAGAGGGATACCGGCTGGCGGTAGACATTCCGTCCGGCGTGTGTGCGGACAACGGCTCTGTCATGGGGACGGCTTTTAGGGCCGACGCTACAGTGACGTTCCAGGAGAGGAAGCTTGGACTTGAATTATATCCGGGAAAGGAATACGCGGGGCAAGTAGTGACTGCAGATATCGGTATAGATGCATCAGAGGTCAAAAAAGAGAGCGGTACGGCCTTTACATATGAAGAAAGCGATTACAAGCGCCTCCTTCCTAAGCGCAGGGCCGATTCCAACAAGGGGACATATGGGAAGGTGCTGATCATCGCAGGGAGCAAGGGCATGTCCGGGGCCGCTTTCCTGAACGCCAAGGCGGCCTATACAGTGGGAGCCGGACTGGTACAGATATATACGTCGGAGGATAACCGCGTCATACTGCAGACGCTTCTGCCGGAAGCGGTTATCAAGACATATGACTTTTACGATGAAGTCGAACTGCTCAAGCTGCTGAACCGGGCAGATGTAGTGAGCGTAGGTTCTGGAATCGGGACGAGTGACAAGTCGAGGAAGATACTCAGGACAGTGATGGAAAATGTAGAAGTGCCATGCGTGATAGATGCAGACGGGCTGAATCTGATTGCAGACCACAAGAAATATCTTGACCGGCTGCGCCATGAGAACTTTATCTTTACGCCGCATATGAAAGAAATGTCCCGTATGACAGGGAAGGACATCCCGGAGCTCAGATCACAGAGAATGCAGATTCTGCGGGACTTTGCAGAAGAGTACAGCGTCACCTGCGTGCTGAAAGACGCACGGACAGTCACCATGTCGGCGGGCAGGCAGCCGTACGTGAACCTGTCAGGCAATGCATCCATGGCGAAGGCAGGCTCCGGCGATGTGCTCGCAGGTGTGATAGCAGGCCTGCTGTCACAGGGGCTGGGACTCAGAGAAGCAGCGGAGCTTGGAACGTATCTGCACGGCCGGGCAGGGGAACTTGCATGTCTGGATAAAGGATGCTACAGCGTCATGGCATCTGATCTGATCGAGTATGCCGGCCGGGCAATGAAAGAACAGGAGGACAGATAGATGAAAGCATATAACAGAGTGTGTGCCAGGATAGACCTGGATGCGGTGGAATATAATATAGAGATGATGAGACGAAATGTCAGAGAAGGGGTTAAGATGCTCGGTGTCGTGAAGACGGACGGCTATGGACACGGAGCGGTGCAGATAGCAAAAATGCTCTCTCCGAAAGAGTATATGTGGGGATTCGCGGTCGCGACGCTTGACGAAGCTTTAGTACTGCGCCGCGCAGGAATTGAAAAGCCATTGCTCGTACTGGGCTGCATCTTTCCGGATCAACGGGAGGAAATGATAAAACACGACATCCGCATGACATTGTATACGGAAGAAATGGCCCGTGAGGTATCTGAACTTGCGGTCAAAATGGGAAAACAGGCATATATTCATATTAAGCTGGATACAGGGATGTCAAGACTTGGATTTATGATTGAAGAAGAGACGGCGGAAATAATCGAGCGTATAAGCAAGATGCCGAACCTGGCTTTGGAAGGAATGTACACACATTTTGCGAAAGCAGATGAGATAGATAAGTCTTTTACCGAAAAACAGATTAAAAACTACGTATGGATGAAAGAGACCCTTGCACAAAGAGGGGTAACATTCCAGTATTACCACTGTTCGAACAGTGCGGGAATCATCGATGTGCCGGAGGCGAACATGGATCTGGTCCGTGCCGGCATCTCTACCTATGGCCTGTATCCGTCTGAGGAAGTACACAAGGAAAATGTCCCGCTGAAACCGGCCATGGAGCTTATCAGCCATGTGGCACACGTGAAGTGGGTAGAGGCAGGTACCCCGGTGAGCTACGGCGGCACATATATTACAGACAGGAAGACTAGGATAGCAACGATACCGGTAGGGTATGGAGACGGATATCCAAGAAGCCTCTCCAATAAGGGATATGTCCTGATTCATGGGAAGAAGGCACCTATTCTCGGCCGCATATGCATGGACCAGTTCATGGTTGATGTGACGGAGATAGATGATGTGAAGTATGCAGACAAAGTGACACTGGTAGGAAATGACGGTGATGAGAAGCTTCCGGTAGAAGCCTTGAGCAGGCTTTCCGGAAGATTCAACTATGAATTCGTATGTGACCTTGGAAAGAGGATTCCAAGAGAATTCATCCGTCATGGCGATATCGTAGAACAGATGGATTATTTCGCATAATTCCCGGTATTACTGCAGCTCTATAGAATACATTTGAAAAAGATGGAAATACTAATCTTATCTTAAGAAAATGGAGTGTGAAATAGAGTGCAGGTTAGACGAGGAGATATATATTATGCGGACCTTAGCCCGGTGGTCGGTTCAGAGCAGGGTGGCATCAGGCCGGTATTGATCATACAGAACGACGTAGGGAACAAACACAGCCCGACCGTCATCTGTGCCGCTATAACATCTAAGATGAACAAGGCGAAGTTGCCTACGCACGTAGAGATTGATGCAAAGAAATACCAGATTGTGAAGAATTCGGTCATATTGCTGGAACAGGTGAGAACCATCGACAAGCAGAGGCTCAAGGATCTGGTATGCCACCTTGACAAACAGATAATGAACAAAGTAGATGAGGCGCTGAAGATCAGCTTCGAGCTTCATACATAGTAGAAGGAGTATAGAAAAGCAGTTATGGAAGAAGGCAGTTTGTTTCAGAGGATGAAACAGATATTTCAGATCAAAGAGGACGTCGAGGATGAAGGAGTCTGGAAGGAAGCGGCGGAATTGATCCGCAATATATTCCGCTATATGGATAAAGATGCAAAGGACATCATGACGCACCGGAAGAATATCGTGGCGATTGACGGGAATGAGAAGCTTGCGGATGCGCTTCAGTTCATGCTGGATGAAAGCTATTCCCGATTCCCGATATATGAAGAAGGTATCGACGAGATTATCGGTACGATACACCTCCGGGAAGCGATGACATGCTATTTCAATGAGGACCTGCGCCTGGTACCGGTGAGGCAGCTTGGCGATTACATAAGGCCGGTGGCATTTATCCCGGAGACAAAGAGTATAGATACGCTGTTCAAGGAGATGCAGGCCGAGAAGAACCACATTGCAGTCGTGCTGGATGAATATGGACAGACATCAGGCCTCGTAGCGATGGAAGATATACTGGAAGAGATTGTCGGCAATATCCTTGACGAATATGACGAGGAAGAGGAGCTGATCGAGATAGCCCCGGATGGAAGCTGCACCGCCAGCGGCATGACGGATCTGGAGGATCTGGAGGATATGCTGCCACTGACCTTTGAAAAGGAAGAGTACGAGACGCTCAATGGTTTTCTTGTGGATCAGCTTGACAGGATACCGTCAGAAGAGGAGACATGTATCATCGAATACGGCGGATATCGCTTTACTGTTCTTTCCGTAGATAATAATACAATCGAAAGAGTTAAGATTGAAAAACTGAACGAAGAGTGCTAGAATAGAAAAAGTGCGGGAAACAGCGAAAAGATAAGGTATAAGGAGAGATTTAGAACATGTCAGGACATTCAAAATTTGCCAATATTAAACATAAGAAAGAAAAAAATGATGCCGCCAAAGGCAAGATTTTCACGAAGATCGGGAAGGAACTTGCCGTGGCGGTTAAAGAAGGCGGAAGTGCCGATCCGGCCAACAACAGCCGCCTGCGCGATGTCATAGCCAAGGCGAAGGCCAACAACATGCCGAATGACACGATTGACCGGAATATCAAGAAGGCGGACGGTGACGCGAATGCCGCCAACTATGAATATATTACATATGAAGGCTACGGGCCGAACGGAACAGCCATTATCGTCGAAGCTCTGACGGATAACCGGAACAGGACCGCAACGAACGTAAAGAACGCATTTACAAAAGGAAGCGGCAATGTCGGGACTCCGGGCTGCGTGTCCTTCATGTTCGACAAAAAGGGACAGATCATCGTATCCAAGGAAGAATATGAAGGTGATGCGGACGATCTTATGATGCAGGCGCTTGACGCGGGGGCAGAAGATTTTTCTGAAGAAGAAGACAGCTACGAAATAGTCACTTCCCCGGAAGACTTCAGCACGGTGCGCCTGGCACTGGAAGAGGCCGGTATCCCTATGGCGGCGGCAGAAGTGACGATGATTCCACAGACATACGTAGAGCTCACGGATGCAAAAGACATCCAGAACATCCAGAAGACACTGGACATGCTGGACGATGACGACGACGTACAAGACGTTTACCACAACTGGGACGAATAACGGTGCGGGGACGAATAACAATGCTTGCTTGCAAGGGCATTGCCAGAGAGGAGACTTATGGAACAGACAAAGCAGGAACTAATCCAGCTCTTTGAAGAGATGCTGACGCAGATCAAACATTTTAAACGCAAGACATATGAAGGCATTTTCAAGGATGGCTATGACAAGTTCAGAGGCACGGTTGCAGATATCGCCCGCCTGTGCGAGGAAGCTCCGGAGGAGGAGAAAGAATCCGTAGCTGAGGAACTTGCCCGCGTCATCCCTGACTACGCAATCGTTAAGATGCAGGGCCTGTCAAAGGGCAGAAAAGAGAGGAATTCCGTAGACTACAATATGAATATGGCAGTCTATGTGGTACCGATGATTACATATACCCACAACGAACATTGCGAAAAGGTGGCGTCGCGTATGGTGGAAGTGTGGAATGAAAAGCACGTCACGACGCTGACTCTTGGCCATTCAAGCTACGATGACATTGCCGGGGGCTTCAAGAAAGGCTTCTGCTTCATCACGACGGCAGTCTGCGAACGGCAGGGCAAGCCGGACGACTGTTATGAGCTGATGACGCTGCGTGCATACAGGGACGGATACCTGTTGGGCACAGAGGATGGACGGGCACTCGTGGAGGAGTATTATGACATCGCGCCGGGAATCGTCCAGATTATCAATATGCAGAACGACGCTGACGAAATATATGAGGAACTGTACAAGAACTGTCTCGCCCCGTGTATCAGCTGCATCGAGGCTGGAGAAGAGGAGCGGTGCAAAGAGTTGTATAAGCGCATGGTCCGAAATCTGCAGAAAAAATACTTATATTCATAGGAGGACTTGTATGAGCAATTACAAAATAGAAACAAAATGTATCCAGTCAGGATATCAGCCTGGAAACGGGGAGCCCAGGATTCTTCCGATATACCAGAGCACCACATTTAAGTATGACAATAGTGAACAGATGGGACGTCTGTTCGATCTGGAGGAGTCGGGCTATTTCTATACAAGACTTCAGAATCCGACCAACGATGCCGTAGCTGCTAAAATATGCGATATGGAGGGCGGCGTGGCTGCGATGCTTACGTCCTCGGGACAGGCGGCCAGCTTTTACGCTATCATGAATATAGTAGAAGCGGGAGACCATATCGTATGTGCATCGGCACTCTACGGAGGTACATATAACCTGTACGCCCACACGATTAAGAAGATGGGGGTGGAAGCCACATTCGTGGATCCGGACTGTACGGAGGAAGAGCTTGACGCGGCTTTTACGGACAGCACGAAAGCAGTATTCGGAGAGACGATAGCCAATCCCGCGCTGGTAGTGCTGGACTTTGAGAAGTTTGCCAAAGCCGCACATGCGCATGGAGTACCGTTCATCGTAGACAATACATTCGCAACGCCGGTCAACTGCCGTCCCTTCGAATGGGGAGCGGATATCGTCACCCATTCCACGACCAAATATATGGACGGACATGCCACAAGCGTGGGCGGCGCCATCGTGGACAGCGGCAATTTTGACTGGGCGGCGCATGCTGACAAGTTTCCGGGACTTACAACTCCGGATGAGACCTATCATGGCATCGTGTATACGGAACGGTTCGGCAAAGGTGCATATATTACAAAGGCTACCGCACAACTCATGAGAGATCTTGGCTCCATACAGGCGCCGCAGAATGCATTTCTGCTCAATATCGGCCTGGAGACGCTGGCTCTTCGCATGGAACGGCACTGCCAGAACGCGCTCGCCGCAGCAAAGTATCTGCAAAATCATGAAAAGGTCGCCTGGGTGAGCTGTCCTGCGCTGCCAGGAGATAAGTATCATGAGCTTGCGCAGAAGTATATGCCGGGCGGAACATGCGGCGTCATAACCTTTGGACTGAAAGAAGGGAGAGATGCGGCGGTGAGGATGATGGACAGCCTTCATATGATTGCTATCGTGACACATGTCGCAGACGCAAGGAGCTGCGTGCTTCATCCGGCCAGTCATACGCACCGTCAGATGAACGAACAGGAGCTTATGGAAGCGGGCGTTCAGCCGGATCTGATTCGTTTCAGCGTAGGCATAGAGAACATCGATGACATCATCGCCGATCTTGAACAGGCATTAATGCAAGTATAAAATAAGCAAAACACCTCCATACTATTAAAAATGGTATGGAGGTGTTATTTTTATGGCAGATCAAGAAAAAGAAGAACAGAAAAATGATCAAATCAAAGAGATGGGAACCATTAACCTGGATGAAAATAAGAGCAGTCATCACATCAAGCTGCTGACCATCATCGGCGAGATAGAAGGACATGAGGCCGTATCGGGCAATACGAAGGCGACGAAGTATGAGCATCTGCTGCCGATGCTGGCAGAAGTAGAAGACAGCGAAGAGATAGAAGGAATGCTCATACTGCTCAATACGCTTGGCGGTGATGTAGAGGCAGGCCTATCCATCGCAGAGATGATTGCCTCATTGAGCAAACCGACCGTGTCACTCGTCCTTGGCGGAAGCCATTCCATCGGGGGCCCTCTGGCAGTGTCGGCACAGTATTCGTTCATCGTGCCGAGCGGGACGATGATTATACATCCGGTCCGCTCCAGCGGCATGTTCATAGGAGTGGAGCAGAGCCTTCGGAACATGCTCCGCACACAGGACAGGATAACCCGGTTTCTATCAGATCATTCCAATATGACCCAGGAACGAATTGAGAAGCTGATGCTCAATCCGACAGAGCTTGTAAAAGATGTCGGCACGCTGCTCGAGGGAGAGGACGCCGTGAAAGAAGGGCTCATAGACGAGGTCGGCGGCATGAGCCAGGCGTTGCATAAATTGCACGAAATGATAGACGAAGAGCGAAAGAAAAAGCACGAAAATATGTAATGACAGCCCTTTTTAAAGATGCTATACTATAAATAGTATGTGCCAATAAATAAGGGGGAACTATCATGGCTGCAAAGTCAAAGAAGAGGAAGAATACGCGGCAGACAAAGAAAAAAAACAAAGAACAGAGTTTTGTGAGGGATGAAATCATCATCTGGTCTACACTAGCCGTCAGCATCCTGATTCTGATCAGTAATTTTGGAATGGGCGGATTTGTGGGAGCGGCCATTTCATCATTTCTAATAGATGTATTTGGATGGGCAGCATATGTGATTCCGTTTGTGCTGTTTGGATTTGTTGCCTTTATTGTATCCAATAAAGGCAATTTTGCCGCTTACATGAAGGCGGTTACGGGACTGGTACTGCTTGTCCTCGTATGTGTGCTGCTTCACCTGATAGACGGCAGAGGCGGAGATCTTGGGGAAGTGCTTGCGGGAGCGCTCGTGCCGGCCATAGGAACAGCAGGTACATATGTTGTCGATATCATATTGATGATAATCTGCATCGTTATCATAACCGGAAAGTCAGCCCTTAAAGGAGTCAAGAAGCAGGGAGACAGAGCCTATGACAAGGCCCGGAGAGATGCGCAGAAAAGGCGGGAGCAGGCGGAAGAAAGAAGAGCGGAGAGAGATTTGAAGCGCAGCGGGCGCCAGGCGGAGAAAAAGCGGACGGCACATCATGTGGAAGGAGTATCTTTTGATACTACGATTGCCAAAAAGTCACCGGAAGTCAAAGAGCTGACAGCACCGCCGTCTGATAATCCGCTGCAGGGACATGAGGAAGAGCCGCAGTTCGTCATTAACCGCGGCGAGATGCCGAAGCCGGCAGAACTGCTGGAAGAGCCGGTGCCTGAGACAGAAGAAGAGGCTTTGGTTATGGACAGGCCTGCACATACGGCTGAGAAAAGGAATGACAAAGCCGGTATAGCCGCTGCGGCTGCCGGAGTAGCCGCCAGCGTTGCAGCTGCCGAGTCCAGACCGAAGAAGGCATATAAGTACCCGCCAATCTCTCTTCTGACGAAGGGAAAGAAGAACGCGGGAGAGACGGATGCAGCGCTGCGTGAGACGGCGATGAAGCTGCAGCAGACGCTCCAGAACTTTGGTGTCAATGTGACGGTTACAAATGTAAGCTGCGGACCTGCTGTTACCCGGTATGAGCTTCAGCCGGAGATGGGAGTCAAGGTGAGCAAAATCGTAGGGCTGGCTGACGACATCAAGCTGAACCTGGCTGCCGCGGACATCAGAATTGAAGCGCCGATACCAGGGAAAGCCGCCGTGGGAATCGAGGTTCCGAACAAGGAGAACGCCGCTGTCATGCTGAGAGATCTGCTGGAGACGGCGGAATTTAAAAACAGCGCGTCGAAGCTTTCTTTTGCAGCCGGTAAAGACATCGGCGGCAAAGCGGTCGTCACAGACATCGCAAGGATGCCCCATCTCCTCGTGGCCGGTGCCACTGGTTCCGGAAAGTCGGTGTGTATCAATACGCTCATCATGAGCATCTTATACAAAGCTTCACCGGATGAAGTGAAGCTTATCATGGTGGATCCTAAGGTTGTTGAACTCAGTGTATATAACGGCATTCCCCACCTCATGATTCCGGTGGTCACAGATCCGAAGAAAGCGGCGGGTGCACTGAACTGGGCTGTTGCTGAGATGGAGCGCCGGTATAAGGCATTTGCCGAATATAATGTGAGAGATATCAGGGGGTACAACGGCAAGGTTCCTGATATGCCGGAGATAGACGGCAGGAAGCCGGAGAAAATGCCGCAGATAGTAATCATCGTGGACGAGCTGGCCGACCTGATGATGGTCGCGCCGGGAGAGGTAGAGGAAGCCATCTGCCGTCTCGCACAGCTTGCGAGGGCGGCGGGTATCCATCTTGTCATCGCGACCCAGAGACCGTCTGTCAACGTTATTACAGGTCTTATAAAGGCTAATATGCCCTCTAGGATTGCATTTTCGGTGTCTTCCGGCGTAGACTCCCGGACAATCATAGATATGAATGGAGCGGAGAAGCTGCTTGGAAAAGGAGACATGCTCTTTTATCCTTCCGGTTACCAGAAGCCGGCCAGAGTACAGGGGGCTTTCGTGTCAGATAAGGAAGTGCAGAGCGTCGTAGATTATCTGAAGGACCATAATGGAGACGCCGCATACAGCGAAGAGATAGAGAACCATGTCAATACGAGCGCGGCCGGAGGCTATGCCGGAGCCGGCGCACCGGAAGGAGAGGAACGCGACACGTATTTTGTGGAGGCAGGCCGCCTCATTATAGAAAAGGAAAAAGCATCCATCGGTATGCTGCAGCGGACATTTAAAATCGGTTTTAACAGGGCCGCACGCATTATGGACCAGCTGTGCGAGGCAGGCGTCGTAGGCGGAGAGGAAGGCACCAAGCCGAGGAAGATTCTTATGACGGCCGATGAATTCGAACGCTATATGGAAGAGTAAGCTTACATAATCAAATGGAAAGGAAATGGTTGACAAATGAAGACAGATATTCAGATTGCACAGGAAGCGAACATGGCACATATCAAAGATGTGGCCGCAAAAGTGGGAATTACAGAGGATGAGCTGGAGTTTTACGGCAAGTATAAAGCGAAGCTGTCCGACGACGTGTGGGAAAGAGTGAAGGACAGACCGGATGGAAAGCTTGTGCTTGTCACTGCGATAAATCCTACGCCGGCCGGAGAAGGGAAGACGACGACGACGGTAGGCCTTGGCGAGGCGATGGCCAGGCTTGATAAGAAGGCGGTTATCGCGCTTCGCGAACCATCCCTTGGCCCTTGCTTTGGCATCAAAGGCGGGGCAGCCGGTGGAGGGTATGCCCAGGTCGTGCCAATGGAAGACCTGAACCTGCATTTTACAGGAGATTTTCATGCGATAACTTCCGCCAACAATCTGCTGGCAGCACTTCTGGACAACCATATACAGCAGGGGAATACGCTCCAGATCGATCCACGGCAGGTAGTGTGGAAGAGATGTCTTGATATGAATGACAGGAGCCTTCGCAATATCGTCGTCGGGCTTGGAAGCAAGATGGACGGCATGGTGAGGGAAGACCATTTTGTAATAACCGTCGCTTCTGAAATCATGGCGATTCTCTGTCTGGCGGATGATATTCACGATTTGAAGGACAGGCTTGGACGAATTATCGTGGCTTACAATTTTGCCGGCGAACCCGTGACCGCCGATGACCTGGAGGCTACCGGTGCCATGACCGCGCTTTTGAAAGATGCCATCAAGCCAAATCTGATTCAGACGCTGGAACATACGCCTGCACTTGTCCATGGAGGACCTTTTGCGAATATCGCGCACGGCTGCAACAGCGTGCGGGCGACGAAGATGGCTCTGAAGCTGAGCGACATCACCATAACGGAGGCAGGCTTCGGGGCTGATCTCGGAGCAGAGAAATTCCTCGATATCAAGTGCAGAAAAGCAGGTTTTAAACCAGATGTGGTTGTTTTGGTTGCAACTGTGCGTGCTTTGAAGTATAATGGTGGAGTTGCGAAAAATGATTTGGCGAAAGAGAATATAGAAGCCCTGAAAAAGGGAATCGTAAATCTTGAGAAGCATATTGAAAACATTCAGAAATATGAGATTCCTGTTGTTGTCACCTTAAACTCATTTGTGTCAGATACAGATGCTGAAAATGAGTTTATCCGGAATTTCTGCGAACAGAAGGGATGCGAGTTCGCTTTGTCGGAAGTATGGGAAAAAGGCGGGGAAGGCGGCATCGCGCTTGCCGAAAAGGTAATCGATACGCTGGAGAACAAGAAGAGCCGGTTCCATACGCTGTACGAGGATGCGCTGTCTCTGGAAGAGAAGATTGAGACGATATCGAAAGAAATCTACGGGGCAAGAGGCGTCGTATATGAGCCGGCCGCACAGAAGCAGCTTGCGAAGATTGCGTCCATGGGATTCGGTGAGCTGCCTGTCTGTATGGCGAAGAACCAGTATTCCCTGTCCGATGATGCAAAGAAGCTAGGCCGTCCGACTGATTTTGACATACATATCAGAGAAGTGTATGTCAGTGCAGGGGCAGGATTTGTCGTAGCGCTGACAGGAGCAGTCATGACGATGCCCGGACTTCCAAAGGTACCGGCGGCAAACGGTATCGATGTGTCGGAGGAAGGCAGTATAACAGGATTATTTTAAGGAGTTAAGAAGATATGGCCATGTTAATTGACGGGAAAGCGATTTCCGCACAGATAAAGGATGAATTAAGAGAGGAAGCGGCGCATCTGGCTGCAGAGGGCAGGCATGTCTGTCTTGCGGTCATCCAGGTCGGCAGCGACCCGGCATCCTCTATATATGTCGGAAATAAGAAAAAGGCATGTGACTATGTAGGAATCGATTCGTTGTCATATGAATTAGAAGAGCATACCTCAGAGCAGGAGCTGCTCTCCCTGATTGACAGGCTGAACAGGGATGATAAGGTAGATGGAATCCTGGTACAGCTGCCTTTACCGGAGCATATCGACGAAAATGCGGTTATCCGCGCCATCCATCCTGATAAAGATGTGGACGGCTTTCATCCTGAGAGCGCAGGACGGCTATGTATCGGCGAAAAAGGGTTTGTACCTTGTACGCCGGCGGGGATTATTCAGATGCTGAAGCGTTCCGGCATAGAGATAGAAGGAAAGGAGTGCGTCGTTGTCGGCAGGAGCAATATCGTGGGTAAGCCTATGGCTTTGCTGCTGCTGAGGGAAAACGGGACCGTGACGGTGGCGCATTCCAGGACGAGAGATTTGAGGGAAGTGACAAAGAGGGCAGATATACTGGTAGCTGCGGTTGGAAAACCAAAGTTTATAACAGCGGAGTATATAAAAGAAGGGGCAGTCGTCATTGATGTCGGAATACACAGGAACGAAGACAATAAGCTGTGTGGAGATGTCGATTTTGACGACGTAAAAGAGAAAGCGGCGGCAATCACACCAGTTCCAGGAGGAGTTGGGCCGATGACAATTGCCATGTTGATGAGCAATTGTGTTGAGGCTGCAAGGAAGTAGGAGGTTAACGTAGAGATGAAATGTAGGTATTGCGGGCATGAAATACCGGAAGGTATGTTATATTGTGAAGCATGTGGAAAGGAAGTCCGCATTGTTCCCGACTATAATCCTTTAGATGATATGCTTACGGCACAGATCAAGGTGTCTATCAATGATGAAGAAGGTGTCTTGTCCGACAGTGATTATGACATGTTTACAGGAGATATGAATGCCAGAGGCAGGAATACGGGCACCGGCCGGAACACAGGCGCAAGAAGGAACACCAATGCAGGGAGGAATACCGGACGAAATACCGCAGGGCGGAACACCGGACGGAATACGGGCAGGAATACGACAGGCAGGATGATGTCAGAAAAAGAGCAGCGCAGAAGGCAGATAGAGCGGCGGAAAGCCATGAAACGCAAAAAGCGCAGGAAAGCTCTCATCATCCTGGCTGTGCTTGTCGTTGCCGCTGTCGTGATTGGAATCGTGTGCTATCAGAATTCTTACAATGGCATCGTGAATAAAGGCTACAGTGCACAAAAAGAAAAGGCATACGAGAAGGCGGAGACCTATTTTAAAAAGGCCATTTCCAAGAAGCCGGAAAAAGCGGATGCTTATACGGGCCTTTCCAAAGTATATATAGCACAGGATGAACTGGACAAGGCAGAAGACGTATTTTTGAATGCCATCGACAAGCAGACGAAGAATCCAGATCTCTACGAAGCCTGTGTGGGCTTCTACATGGATACAGACCAGAAGATGCAGATTCCCGTACTTCTCGAAGATGTAGCAGACAACGTGGCAGAAAGGCTGGGCGGATATATCATAGACGGACCATCTTTCAGCCTGGACGACAAAGAGACGTTTGAAGAAGTGCAGGAACTTACGCTCAAGTCCGATGAAGCGGCGGTTTACTATACGACAGACGGAAGCGAGCCTGATACGGAGAGCGAAAAGTATAAAGAGCCGATACATCTGGAAGAAGGCGAGAACATCATCACGGCTATCGCTGTAAACAAAGAAGGCGTGCCGAGCCTGCCGGTGAAGAAGACATTTACCGTAGAGCTGCCGATAGAGGATGCCCCCGCCGTATCGCCGTCCACAGGGCAATACGGCACGGCCACACAGATAGAGATCAAAGTCCCCGATGGCTACGAGGCCTATTATACGATGGACAGAAGCGAGCCGACGACCGCATCCACAAAGTACGAAGGTCCGATAGACATGCCCGAGGGTGAGACCATATTCAAGGCAATCCTCGTAAACGGCAAGGGACGCACGAGCGGAGTCACGACGAGAAACTATATGTACGAACCCGATTAAATTGTCAGATAATATATTAAATTTCGAAAGGGGTCAGACCCCCGGCACGCCGGGGGTCTGACCCCTTTCGAAATTTATCAAATTGTATGAGAATAAATACAAGAATTTCCATTTATCCTATTGCGTTAATTATTTAACAGGACTATAATATGTATATATTGATAAATTATTAACGAATCATTTAAAAGGAGATGCGGACAATGAGCAGATTTACATTACCAAGAGACGTATATCACGGAAAGGGCTGTCTGGAAGAATTGAAGAACCTGAAGGGAAAGAAGGCAATTCTTGTCGTGGGCGGTGGCTCTATGAAGCGCCAGGGATTTCTGGACAAAGCGGTTGGATATCTGAAGGAAGCAGGGATGGAGGTTGAGCTGTTCGAGGGCGTAGAACCAGATCCGTCCGTAGAGACTGTCATGAAAGGCGCGGAGGCTATGCGTAAGTTCGAACCTGACTGGATCGTATCCATGGGCGGCGGCTCCCCGATTGACGCGGCAAAGGCCATGTGGGCATTCTACGAATATCCTGACACGACCTTTGAGGACCTCTGTATTCCATTTAATTTCCCTGAACTGAGGCAGAAAGCGAAATTCGCAGCGATTCCGTCCACGTCAGGAACCGCAACGGAAGTTACGGCTTTTTCCGTAATTACAAACTATGAGACCGGAGTCAAATATCCGCTTGCCGACTTTAATATAACACCTGACGTGGCAATCGTTGACCCTGAACTGGTGGAAGGCCTCCCGGTGAAGCAGGTGGCATATACGGGAATGGACGCTCTGACCCATGCGATTGAAGCCTATGTATCCACATTGAACTGTGCATTCACAGATCCGCTTGCACTGCAGGCAATTGAGATGGTGCTTGATTATCTGCCTGCTTCTTATCATGGAAATATGACCGCCAGGGAACAGATGCACTATGCACAGTGTCTCGCGGGCATGGCATTTTCAAATGCGCTGCTGGGTATCGTACACTCTATGGCTCATAAGACGGGTGCGGCATTTTCAACCGGCCATATCACCCATGGTTGTGCCAATGCCATGTATCTGCCATACGTAATCAAATATAATGCAAAAGATGCCAAAGCCGCATCCCGCTATGCCGAAATCGCGCGTCGTATGGGACTTGACGGGACATCCGAACAGGCGCTTATCAACAGTCTGTGTAAGAAGATAGATGCCATGAATGCAGAATTCGACATACCTAAGACACTCAGAGAGTTTGGCATCATTGAAGACGAGTTTAAGGATAAGATAGCAAACATATCAGAGCTTGCTGTCGGTGACGCATGCACAGGTTCTAACCCACGTTCCATTGATCCGGCCGCCATGGAAAAATTATTTACGTGTATATATTACGGAACAGAAGTTGATTTTTAAGAGAAGTACATAAAAAGCAGGTGCCGTAAAGCACCTGTTTTTTAGTGAGAATATTTGACTTCTAAGCAAATAAGCCACTTGATATTTCGTAATATATGCATTATTATGGAATAAGTATTAAATATTAGGAGGAAATGAGATGTACAAGATATTAAAAGCCGAAAATCCGGCTGATAAGATTTATCTTATGGACGTAGAAGCACCGCGTGTCGCAAGGCATTGCGAGCCTGGCCAGTTTGTCATCGTGAAAATGGATGAAAAAGGGGAAAGAATCCCACTTACGATATGTGACTATGACAGAGAAGCAGGGACAATCACTATCGTATTCCAGACTGTAGGCGCGTCCACAGAAAAGATGGCCGGACTGAAAGCAGGAGATTCTTTCAGAGATTTCACAGGCCCTCTCGGCTGCCCGTCAGAATTCATACATGAGGACATCGAGAGCCTGAAAAATAAAAAGATGCTGTTCGTTGGCGGCGGCGTCGGCGCGGCACCTGTATATCCTCAGGTAAAATGGCTCCATGAGCACGGAGTGGATGTAGATGTCATCGTAGGTTCCAAGACGAAAGACATGCTCATCCTGGAAGACGAGATGGAAGCTGTGGCAGGCAACTACTATCCTTGTACAGATGATGGTACATACGGCCATGCAGGCATGGTTACGACGAAGATTGAGAAGCTGGTAGAAGAAGGGAACAATTATGACGTATGCGTGGCAATCGGCCCGATGATTATGATGAAGTTTGTCTGTCTGCTGACGAAGAAGCTCGGCATTCCGACCATCGTAAGCATGAACCCGATAATGGTAGACGGGACCGGAATGTGCGGAGCATGCCGTCTCCATGTGGGAGAAGATATAAAGTTCGCATGTGTCGACGGTCCGGAATTTGACGGACACCTCGTCAACTTTGATGAGGCGATGAAGAGACAGCAGATGTACAAGACACAGGAAGGACGTGCGCTGCTGAAATTACAAGAAGGCGACACCCATCACGGCGGATGTGGCAACTGCGGAGGTGACAACTAATGGCTGATGTATTGAAGAAAGTTCCTGTCAGAGAACAGGAGGCAAAGGTAAGAGCGACTAACTTTGAAGAAGTCTGCTATGGATATGATAAAGAAGAGGCGATGGAAGAGGCAGTCCGCTGCCTGAACTGTAAGAATGCGAAATGTATCCAGGGCTGTCCAGTTGCAATCGACATTCCCGGATTTATCTCTAAAGTAAAAGAGGGGGATATCGAAGGCGCCTACAAGGTGATTGGAGAGTCCTCAGCGCTTCCGGCTATCTGCGGACGCGTATGTCCTCAGGAGTCCCAATGCGAATGCAGATGTATCCGCGGGATAAAGGGGGAGCCGGTCTCTATCGGCAAGCTGGAACGGTTTGTCGCTGATTATGCGCTGGAACATGATATCAAACCCCGGAAGGCTGAAAAGATGAACGGCCACAAAGTTGCCGTAATCGGTTCCGGCCCTTCAGGTCTTACGTGTGCGGGAGACCTGGCTAAGATGGGATATGACGTGACTGTATTTGAAGCGCTCCATGAGCTTGGAGGAGTTCTCGTATACGGTATACCTGAATTCCGTCTTCCGAAAGAGAAGGTCGTAAAGAAAGAGATTGAAAAGGTAAAAGAGCTTGGAGTCAAGTTTGAGACTAATGTCGTGATTGGCAAGTCTACCACCATCGACCAGCTCATGGAAGAGGAAGAATTTGAAGCTGTGTTTATCGGTTCAGGAGCAGGGCTTCCGATGTTCATGGGAATCCCGGGGGAGACAGCAAATGGAGTCTTCTCAGCCAATGAATATCTCACTAGAAGCAACTTGATGAAAGCCTTCGATGACAACTATGACACGCCGATTGCAGCCGGCAAGAAAGTCGCGGTCGTAGGCGGCGGCAACGTAGCAATGGATGCGGCAAGAACAGCCCTCCGCCTCGGCGCTGAAGTACATATCGTATACAGAAGAAGTGAGGCAGAGCTTCCGGCCAGGGTGGAAGAGGTACATCACGCGATGGAAGAAGGAATCATCTTTAACCTGCTTACAAATCCAAAGGAAATCCTTGTAGATGAAAATGGATGGGTACGCGGCATGAGAGTCATCAAGATGGAACTGGGCGAGCCTGACGCTTCAGGAAGAAGACGTCCCGTGGAGATACCGGGATCCGAGTATGAGATTGAGCTGGACACGGTTATCATGTCACTTGGAACTTCACCGAACCCATTGATTGCATCCACCACGAAAGGTCTGGAGACAAACAGGAGAAAATGTATCGTAGCTGAGGAAGAGAACGGCCAGACCTCCAAGGCATGCGTATATGCCGGAGGAGACGCAGTAACCGGAGCAGCTACAGTAATACTTGCAATGGGAGCAGGAAAAGCAGGCGCAAAGGGAATCCATGAACTGCTGAGCAATAAATAAATACAGGAATCCGTTTTGACGTTAAAAGGACCGCAGCCGCAAGTGCTGCGGTTCTTTTCAATTACACCCTATACCATGTTACATGATTATGGTATGATAATGGGGAAAATCAAAATTCAGAAAGAAGGTTTACTATATATGACTATATTTTGGGGATTGATGATTCCTTTTATCGGCACGACCGTGGGAGCGGCGTGCGTACTGTTCATGCGAAAAGAACTGAAGCCAACGATTCAAAAGGCGCTGCTTGGATTTGCAGCCGGAGTCATGGTCGCGGCATCCGTCTGGTCGCTTCTCATACCTGCCATGGATATGTCTGAGGATATGGGCAGATTTGCATTTGTGCCGGCGGCTGTCGGATTTGTCATCGGTATCGCGTTTCTGCTGCTTCTGGACCGGGCTATCCCCCATCTGCACATCGGATGCGATGAGTCCGAGGGACCAAAGTGTACTCTGAAAAAATCTACCATGCTCGTGCTGGCGGTCACTATACATAATATACCGGAGGGTATATCAAGTGGTGCCGTATTTGCCGGGCTGCTGACCCACAACACCAATGTCACGCTGGCGGGAGCGTTTGCCCTGTCTGTCGGCATCGCAATCCAGAATCTGCCGGAGGGATTCATCGTCTCCCTGCCGATTCGAAGCGAGGGCAACGGAAGGGGAAAGGCGTTCCTGTATGGTACGATGTCAGGAATCGTGGAACCGATAGCAGGGGGAATCACCGTCCTGCTGGCTGCCTATATCACACCGATACTGCCTTATCTGCTGGCATTTGCTGCCGGAGCCATGATATATGTCGTGGTGGAAGAATTGATTCCTGAATCAGCAGAAGGGAGCCACAGCAACATAGGCACTATCGGTTTTGCATTAGGGTTCGTGCTAATGATGATACTGGATGTGGCACTTGGCTAATGCAGCAAAGATAAACGTGCCGCAGACATGGGGTATACGGAAGAAGGGAAAAGAAGTACATGAATATTACGATTCTAGCCGTTGGGAAAGTGAAAGAAACATTTTACCGGCAGGCGGTTGACGAATTCAAGAAGCGGCTTGGCCGTTACTGCAGGCTGAACATCATCGAAGTTCAGGATGAAAAGACGCCGGATAAGGCAGGTGGGACGTTCGAGTGCCAGATTAAAGAGAAGGAAGCTCTGCGCCTGCTGAAGCACATCAAAGAAACAGACTATGTGGTCACGCTGGAAATTGATGGGGAACAGCCGGATTCCGCAGCCCTGTCCCGCAAGCTTGAACGGCTCGGGATTGAAGGTACGAGCAGCATCACATTTGTCATAGGAGGTTCGCTTGGCCTCCATGATACGATTACTAGACGTTCTGATTACAGGCTGAGCTTCTCCAATATGACATACCCGCATCAGCTGATGCGGGTCATACTGCTGGAGCAGATATACCGAAGCTACCGGATTATGAACGGTGAGCCATATCATAAGTAAGTGAGGTTTATTTGAATTTACAGATGTTATGGATTACAAGATTACAAATAAATCGACAAAATAAACAAAAATAATCAGATAAATATGTTTTAAAATTATCTATTATTGAACAATTGGAAGAAGAGAGTTATAATTGCATCATAAGGAGTGATGCAAATGAAAAGATGTAGAGGAAAAGTTGTAATAATTACCGGAGGAGGACGAGGAATCGGACGGGGCATCGCCAGTGCATTCGCAGCGGAAGGTGCCAATCTTGTAATTACAGGCAGAAAAAAAGAGACGCTGGATACTGCGAAGGGAGAGCTGGAAAAGGAGTATGGTATCGAGGTGCTGGCCGCCCCGGCAGATGGATCGGACGAGGCGGCGGTTAAGCAGGTTATAGCAACCACAGTAGAAAAGTTCGGGAAGATAGATGCCGTCATCAATAATGCGCAGACAATACTAGCAGAGACTCCATTGATCGACCACACTACGGAGGACTTTATTACGAACTTCAGGACGGGACCACTTGCGGCATTTTACTATATGAAGGCAGCATTTCCATATCTGAAAGAAAGCGCCGGCGCAATCGTTAACTTCGGTTCCGGCGGGGGACAGAACGGTCTCATAGACTTTGGGGCGTATAATACTTCTAAAGAGGCGATGCGCGGACTGTCGAGGACGGCCGCAAATGAATGGGGACAGTATGGAATCAATGTCAATGTAGTATGCCCGATTGTAGAAACGCCGGGTATGAAAGCATGGGAAGAAAAATATCCGGATATCTATCAGTCTCAGGTGATTGAGAAGACTCCGATGCGCAGAGTCGGTGATGCGGAAAAAGATGTAGGACGGGTATGTGTTTTTCTGACATTGGAAGATGCAAAATACCTGACAGGACAGACGATTAATGTGGATGGAGGCAATATACTGAGGCCGTAAATTGTATGTGCATGCGTATTGCAGAATATGCCGGGGAAGCGGATAGACAAGCATCGTCTATCCGCTTCCCTGCCGTCAGAATGCCCTGTGCCGGATAACAAAGCGGTTGCGGCCGCCTTTTTTGGACTCATACAGGGCGGCGTCCGCCGCAGAGTATAAGGTTTCGAACGTAAGGCTTCCGCAAGGATAGACGGCTCCGATACTGACAGACACGGTAGTATCCGGATTATCATATTCAATATTCAGGGAGCTTATTATTTCAAGCAGTCTTTTTTCTGCGGTATCCGCAGAATGTATTCCGGTCAGGAAGAGGATGAATTCATCCCCGCCCATTCTTCCGTATACATCATGGGAATATGCCATAGAAGACAGAACCTTCCCGATATCACCGAGAACCCGGTCGCCAAACTGATGTCCGTAAGTGTCGTTGATGTCTTTGAAGTGGTCTATATCCAGCATGGCAAGCATAGAGCGGCAGCCGGTTTCCTTATCCGCCAGTCCGGCAGTAATCTTTTTAACGACGGTTCCCCTGTTAAAGAGTGTGGTGAGGGAGTCGACCTCAATCTGATTTTTCATCCGTATTCGCCTCTGCATCTTATCATCTATGTCCTGAACAAGGATAAATGCACGGACGTCTTCGGTATAAGGGTCGGAAATGAGCTGTACCGTTCCTGCCGCCCAGAAAACAACGTTTCCATCTCTTATACGGCGGTATTCGATATAGTCTGTCTTCGTGCCGGAATAATATGCAGACAGAAGTCTGTCGCGGCTGTAGAACTGCAAGTATTTTTTCCAATCTTCTTCATACACGCAGTGTTCAACATAGTAGCCGACAGCTTCCGTAAAACTTTGGATATGGCTGGGAAGCGTATTCAAAAGGCTTTCTTCGCTGCCTGCATACAGGTTCTTAGTCAGATTATATTCATAATAGCCTAGGCTGCTGGCCTTCTGCTGCTCGAAAAAACGGCTCCACTTCTCATAGGCAAGTGACTTTTCCCGCTGGGATGTCACATCTTTATAGGAAAGGATAGCGCGTTCGGGGCTTCCGGATTTATCGAAAATCAAACGGTATTTTATCTCATACCAGCCAAAAGCGCCACCATCTCTGGCGGCCATCTGTATCGTGCACCGGCCCTCGGGATTCCCCTTGCTGATGGAATCGAACAATTGCATATAATCCCTTATGCTGTCTCCTTCTACCTGGCCTGCGGCAATTACGCTGTAAGGTACATTCTCCAGCCGATTTGGCCTTTCATCATCTCCATCGTCATAAGGATGTTCGAGTACATGTGTTTTTACATCATAGATGTCCATATGGTTTTCTGTCGACAGAAATGCAATCCGGTTCTGCTCTTCACTGACTCTCAGCTCCTCCTCCGCCTTCTTGCGGTCGGAGATATCAAGCAGCACACAGTTAAGGAAGCATTCGCCGCCCGCCTTGTCAATATATCCTTTGACGAGCACCCATCCGGTACTTTGGTCTCGCATAATGACCCGGTGCTCTATCTCGAAGGTAGGGCTATCCATAAGCTCCAGGCAGTGCCCTACTTCATGCCGGACCGATTCAAAGTCGTCCGGATGGATAATGAACTTCTCATTCGTAAATCCGGCTGCGGCAGCATCTGCAGACGTATAGCCATATATGTCATAATAGATTTCATTGGCCTGCATTATCGTAAAGACATTATCGACGGCCACACGGCATATTCCGCATGGAAGGAGACGGAATATCCGGTCCCAGATTGTCTCGTCAGTCTTGATAAAAGTTAAGAGTATATGCCCGGTATTTTTCAGATATACGACGGCACCACACAGTGGCACCGGCATGCCGTCTCTGCCGTGGCATCTGAATTCAATAGAAAAGCTGCTGTTTTCGGCAACAGCTTTCTCCATCACTTTGAGTACGGAATCTTTGTCCTCATCAAAGACCAGATCTACAAACAAAACATTATCCTTAAGCAGCGATTCTTCCGTATCATAACCTAGAACAGCAGGAAGGCTTCCTTTAGACGACAGGACGGGATATCCCGGGGCGTTTCTGCAGCACAGAGCCCCTGCGTTATATGTTTCTTCAAATAATTGTATCAGAATATCTTTACTTATCTTTTCCTGTTCGGTCAGTTTTTGCATCATATTTTTTACAACCATTTTATTTCTCCCATAGGTTTTGTTGTTATCAGTTTAACTTACAGCTGCGTCGTGCTGTATCATGTAAAATTATATTGGTATATTATTATATTCCGAAAAGGGCCGTATGACACAGACGGCCCTTAAGGGCTGCCCTGAGCATGACATACGCCTCTGTCAATAAGTGGAAGGTTCCATGTTGATTTAGAACTGGATATATAGGGGGTGCTGATGTATAATGAAGTCATATGTTAACAGGAAAGCAATGAATGGAGCTTAGACGTATGGATTTGATATTTAATATATTGACGGTTTTAGAGATTATCTGTGTGGAATTTATCGCTATCTGGACACTATCACGCAAGAAGCACAGCCTGTTTATATCGTTGGGGCTGTACGTGACCATCACGTTTCTACTGATGCTTTTTATGGTATTTATAGCAGTGAAGCTGCCAAACTACGGCAATGGCAATGGCCGCCTGATGGTTCTGGGCGTGCTTTATTTTATCCCGGCGCTCGTCAATTACGCCGGAGATGTCAAAAGCCGGATAATTATCGCATTTTATTCGTTCTCGTACGGGCTTGCCGGATTTGCCATGGCAGTCAGAATCGGCTACCTGTTTGACGAGAACTATCTATCAGTGACGGTTCTCGTGGCCCAGACACTTTTGTATGCCGTGACGCTTCCGATGTACCTGCGTTTTTCTAAACACCAATTTATCAGCTATATCCAGAAGGCATGTGGGAGACAGAAAAATCTGCTCATACGATATACGATCGTCAGCTTCCTTCTCATAATAGCCTACAATAATACGATGGTTATGGATGTCTCCATGATTAAGAAGCTGTGTGTCTATTTGCTACTCATTTACTTCATTATCCTTTCATACAGCCTGTGTGTTTCTTATCTGAGGGCCGATGACGATAACCAGGAGCTGAGCGAATTGACCAGAAAGGACCGTCTTACGCAGCTTGGTAACCGCATCGCGCTTAGAAGCAGCCTGGATAAGATGGCTTCAGAGAATGAGGCATTCTACCTTATCTTTCTGGATCTGGATCATTTCAAATCTATCAACGACAAATACGGCCATTCATCTGGGGACCGCTATCTGCAGGCATTTTCAGATATGCTGAGGGAGTGCTCTAAGGAAGAGGATCTGTTTTTCAGATATGCGGGGGATGAGTTCATCTGCCTGACCTGTGATGACATGCTTTATAAGAAATTAGAAGAGCTGAATACGAGAAAGATCAGGATAGATGAAATGGATTTTCTGGGAGTATCTGTAGGTATGGCAAGATATCCGGATGAAGCAGAAAGCATCTCCGAACTGCTGGAACTGTCAGATAAGCGTATGTATGACTTCAAGAGGGCTAAGGATATGAGCCTTAAGCCTTAGGACAGAGCTCTTGTACAGTCTGTACAAGGCTCTTTTTTATGGTACCGGAATTCCGTTTATCTGTGGCATGCAGGAGCGGCATATGATATTTTCATATATTTAAGGATTTTTTAATAGTCTGACCGCTATACTGTACCCAACAGGCGGCAAAGGACAGCTGCTGTCAAGTAAACGGAAGGGGAACGGATTATGATACGAAACATACTAAAAAGGGATATGAAACGAAGAAAAAGCGTAAATCTGATACTTTTTCTATTCATAACAATAGCAACCATATTTCTTGCCAGCAGCGTCAACAATATACTCGTCGTGACGTCTTCTGTCGAATATTACATGGATTATGCCAACGTTCCGGATATCAATCTCGTCATAAGCGGTGACAGCGAGAAAGAAAAAATAGCAGAGTGGATCGACAGTCAGGGACCTGGCGTGGAGGAATATGATTATAATACACTGCTATCGCTCATCAAGAAGAATGTCACCTATAGAGAAGACGGAGAAGACAAACAGCTGGACTTCAACGGAGGGGTGTATCTCGGCACGATGGATGCCCGATACTGCTACGTTTATGACCAGGACGGCAGAGAATTTGCACTGGAAGACGATGAAGCTGCATTAAGCACGTCCATCATGGAAGGCAACGGGCTGAAGGAGGGAGATCGCATCACCGTACATGTGGGCGGTGAGAGCAGGGAATACCGGTTAAAAGTGAAGACAAAGGATGCGGCTTTCGGCAGCGATATGGTCGGCATGACAAGGCTTCTAGTCAATCAAGAGGAATATGCACGCTTTGCCGCCAAGAACGACGAGGATATGATTGGTTTATATTATATAGATACATCCGAGGCTGAGCAGTTTGCCAAGGAACTGAATAAGCAGAATTACTCCACGGTTTTAAATACAGTTGAAAAAGATATGTATACGCTCGTATATTCCTTTGATATGATTATGGCGGCTCTGCTCATCCTGATTGGAATCTGCCTGATTCTGATTGCTCTTCTTGTACTGCGCTTTACCATCGTGTTTACCGTAGAAGAGGATTACAGGGAGATAGGAATCATGAAAGCGATCGGCTTGAAAGGACCTGCCATCCAGAAAATATATCTGACAAAATATTTCGTCCTCGTCTGCTGCGGCGCCCTGGCCGGTTTTGCAGCCAGCGTTCCGGTCAGCAGGCAGATGGTAGCCGGTGTAAGTAAAAATATGATTATGGAGGACAGCAGCGCCAACTTAGGTGTCAATCTGCTCTGTACGGCGGCAGTCGTAATCTTCGTACTGTTATTCTGCTATAGCTGTACGAGAAGAATGAATAAGATATCGGCAATCTCGGCCATACGAGACGGCCATACGGGAGAAAGCTTCAACCGGAAAAAAGGGCTCGCACTTCATCTCAGGAAAAGACTCCCTGTACCGATGTACCTCGGCATGAACGATATGGTCCGGCAGACGAGAAGATACTTCATATTGATGGCAGCCTTCTGCCTGAGCTTTATATTGATAACAATACCGCTTAATACGCTCAACACGATGCAAAGCAAGGAAATGGCCGGAAAATTTGCTATCGATCCGGAAAGCGCGGCTTATGTCGCGGATATCGAGCAGCAGGGAGAAGGCAGCATAAAGACCGGCCGCCAGCTTGAAAAAAGCATGGAACGGGTGGAGGATGAACTGGCGGATAAAGGATATAAGGCTTCGCTCACCGGCATTCCCATCTATTTCTTTTCTTATAGAGAGAAAGAGGGCGGGACACAGAGCAAAATCATGACAATACAGACGATTGGTCGGAACACAGACTATATGACGTATCAGGATGGTGAAGCGCCTTTGCTGGAAGACGAGATTGCATTTTCGAAAAAACTGCTGGAGGAAAACGGCTGGGAGATTGGTGACAGGGTAGAGACCGAGATAGAAGGCGAAAGAAGAAACCTTCTCATAACAGGAACATATTCCGATTATATGCAGATTGGAGACAGTGCTAGGTTAAACCCCGAGATAAATCTGAAGGATGAGCCTATGTTCGACTGCTGGAACATAATGGTAGATATGAAGACGGACGGGTCCCAGGAAGAAACGGTCAGAGAACTGGAACGTGAACTTCCCGGGTATGGGTGGTCAACTGCCCAGGAATTCGTCGACGGCAATGTGGGAGGAATCCAGAATTCCCTTCAGAATCTGGTGATACCGATGACAGGAATGCTGTGTGGGGTTATCATGCTGATTACCCTGCTGATGGAGAGGCTCTTTGTCGTGAGGGAAAAGGGGGAAATCGCCATGATGAAAAGCATCGGATTTAGAAACGGCAGCATAAAAATGTGGCAGGTGCTCCGCATGGCGGGGGTCGCGCTTGTCTCTATGGCGGCAGCTGTCCCGCTGTCGCTGATCAGCAACCGGTGGGTACTCAAGCCGATATTCGCCATTATGGGAGCAGATGTAGATATACAGGTGGTACCGTGGCAGATATACGGCGTGTATCCGGGCATACTTCTTGCCGGCATTGTTACAGCAGCTTATCTTGCAGCAGGTAAGATAAAGAAAATAGATATAAGGGAATTAAACAATCTGGAATAGGAGGAGAGATAGAATGAGAGCATTGAACGTCAGTAACTTATGCAAAACATATATCAGCGATAAACGCCACATTAATGTGCTCAGAAACGTGAATCTGAGCATAGAAGAAGGAGAGATGGTCGGCATCATGGGACCGTCAGGCTCAGGGAAGACGACCCTGCTATATACGGTCAGCGGCATGGACAGCGCTACCTCCGGAAAAGTGGAATTCTTCGGCCGGAATCTGTCGGACATGCAGGCCAAAGAGATGAGCGATATCAGGCTTAATGAGATGGGCTTTGTATTTCAGCAGATGTATATGCTGAAAAATCTGTCCATATATGATAATATCGTATTGCCGGCTTACCAGTCGCCGGAAGGACGGAGCAAACAGGGCAGGAAGCTCATCAACGACTATGCTAAGATACTGTTACAGAAGCTCTGCATCAGTGAGATAGCCGGAAACGACATCAATGCGGTGTCGGGAGGACAACTTCAGCGGGCATGCATCTGCCGCAGCCTTATCAATCATCCGAAGATTATATTTGCCGATGAGCCGACCGGTTCACTGAACAAGCAGAATTCCAACGAGGTAATGGAAGAGCTGAACCGTATCCACACAGAAGGAACGAGCATCCTGCTCGTGACGCACGACATGAAAGTCGCGTCCAGATGCAGCAGGGTCTTATACATCGAAGATGGCAATATAAGGGATGAGATAGCGCTCGGCAGCTGGAACGAAGCCGAAGATCCAAGGCAGAGGGAACGGCTGCTGAATGACTGGCTCATAAAACTAGGATGGTAAGCAGGACATGACTGATATATTACTTGTAGAAGATAATGATGAACTGGCCAGGCTGCTTAAGGCGTTTCTCGCAGACAGCGGATATTCCGTCCTGCATGCGGCCAGGGGGGAAGAGGCGGTCCGGTATGCCGTACAGGGGAGCGTGCGCCTCATGATACTGGACATCATGCTTCCCGGCATGGATGGATTTGCCGTATGCCGGGCGGTCAGGGCCGAGCAGAACGTTCCAATCCTTATCATGAGCGCGAAATCAGATAAGGAGGATAAGCTCATGGGCTATGAGCTGGGGGCGGACGATTATATGGAGAAGCCTGTGGATCCGGAAATATTGACCGCCAAGGTAAACGCCATACTGCAGCGCACCGAAGGCCGCAAGGAAGCGGCGGTTATATCATCCGGAGAGATTACGGTCGATCAGGAGGCACGGACGGCATATCTGAAAAGCAGGCCGCTGGAGCTGAATGTAAAGGAATATGAGCTTCTTCTTCTGTTCGTCCAAAATGCCGGCAAGACGCTCCGAAAAGAATATATCTTCGGAAAAGTGTGGGGGGCCGACAGTTTCAGCGAAAGCCAGACACTGACCGTACACGTCAAGATGCTGCGGGCCAAGATTGAGACATGCCCCAGAGAGCCGAGGCGGATTGTGACGGTCTGGGGAGTAGGTTACAGATATGAAGAAATATAATGCTATGATACTGGCAGCCGCCCTGACTTATCTCTTCTTGGCTATTATGGCTTTCACTTGGATCTACGGTGCAGCTGCAGTGCAAAGCGGCGAGTATAAAACGGAAATAAACAGGATATACGATACCCTTAAGGAGGGGGATGCGGCGCAGGATGTCGATCTGTCATCTTTCCAGTATGTGAAAGAAGTCTCATATCTCCCGGAATACAAGCTGAAGGAAGAAAAAGAGACGGCCGCTTTTTATGAGGAGAAGAATCAGACTGGAATTCAGGTGGTTCCGCTGTATATAGAGGGGGCCTTAAAAGGGTTCTTAAGGTTCGATTATGAAAAACCGGCATTTCAGACGAAAAAGATACTTCTGCTGACGGAGTTGTCAATCGGTATCATGGGAGCAGCTCTTCTTGCTACGCTGCTCTACCTGAAGGCACGGGTGATCGGTCCTTTCATACGGCTTAAGAAATTGCCGTATGAACTGGCAAACGGCCATCTGTCCGGGGAAGTGACAGAGGAAAAAAGCAGGTTTTACGGTGATTTCGTGTGTGGCATGAGCCAGCTGAGGGATGCGCTGGCATCTGCTAGAAGAAGGCGCCTGGAGCTTGAGAAGGAGAAGAAGACGATGCTGCTGTCTCTTTCACATGACATCAAGACGCCGCTGCACACGATACGGTTATACGGGAAGGCGCTGGAAGAAAATCTGTACAGCGATTGCGGACAGAAGACACATGCAGTGCATCAGATTGGTGAAAAGGCAGCAGAAATCGAACGATATGTAGAAGAAATCATTAAAAATTCCAGAGAAGATATATTGGACATCCAGGTAAGGGAAGGAGAATTTTACCAGGCGGACCTGATGGGCAGGGTATTGGATACATATAGGGAGAAATGCAGAATCCGCATGGTGGATTTGAAAGTCGGAGAATATGACAATCTTCTGCTGAAAGGAGATTTGGAACGTGCCCTGGAAGTGTTTGGAAATATATTTGAAAATGCGTTCAAATACGGGGACGGGAGGGAGATTGAAATATCTTTTTATGAAGAAGACTATTGCCATCTGATACGGATATACAGCACCGGTCAACCGGTGACGGACAACGAATTCAATCATATCTTCGAAAGCTTTTTCCGTGCAGCCAACAGCAGAGGGCTGGAAGGTAACGGACTGGGACTGTACATATGCCGCGAGATCATGCGTAAGATGGACGGTGAGATATTTGCCCAGAAGGACGAAGAAGGAATGGCGTTCGTACTCGTATTCCGTTAGGTAAAGTCAGAAGCGCCTGCTTGTTCCCAGATATTACATGTTGCCAAATCTTCTTTTTGTGGTAGGATATAAAACGTAACAAATACGTAATATATTTGTAACAATTATAATACCAGAAGGAGGGGAAGATGAAGAACAGAATTTTCATTACATTGGCTGCTGTGGCAGTTGCGGCAAGTATGGCAGCGCCGGTGGTATCTCAGGCAGCAGAAGGGAGCAGACCTGTCAGAAAAGGATATGTGATTGTCGGGAGCGGCAGCGGTGTCAGCGTAAATGAGATTACGGATGACCAGCTGAAGCAGAAGCTTAACATAGAAGAGATTATAAATAAACTCTGTCCTGGCAACAATGGCGGCGGTCAGAATAAGCCGGACAATAAGCCGGACACGGATGTTCCTGAGGCTCCGGATATTCCGGAGACGCCGGATGTACCGGATATAGATAAGCCGGATACAGACAACCCGTAGCCGGATAAGCCGGACCAGGACGATAGCAGCAATCAGACTTTTGCAAAACAAGTGGTGGCGCTTGTCAATGCAGAGCGGGCCAAGGAAGGGCTTCCGGCACTTAAGATGGCCGAAGATATTTCAAGAGCTGCGCTTGTACGCGCAAAAGAAACAGAAATCTCTTTCTCGCACACGAGACCGGACGGCAGAGGCTTCAATACTGCGCTTACAGAACAAGGCGTTCAATTCCGTGGAGCCGGTGAGAATATCGCATGGGGACAGAAGTCTCCGCAAGAGGTTATGAAAGGATGGATGAACAGCCCCGGACACAGAGCTAATATCATGAATTCCAGATATACGACTATCGGCGTGGGACACTATCAGAATCAGAAGGGAACAAATTACTGGACCCAGCTGTTTGCATACTAAGACGTATACAGGCGGATGGAGAAACAGGGAGATGCAGTTGCATCTCCCTGTTTCCCTGTGGTGCGCCCGTCGGCGCACAGACCGTGTATTTGCCCTAGCCACAATATTCTTCCAGCAGTGATTCAAATATCTGGATATGTATCTCCTCATCCCGGATGATGCGTTTCAGGCATTCTACAATATGTGTATCCTTAATCTTCCGGCATTGTTCTTCATATTTCTGGACCGCTTTTTTCTCACCGTTCAACGAGTTGATAAGCAGAGGACGGATTTCTATCGGATAATTGTTGTAGCCCGGTGTCCAGTATATCATCTGGTTCCCCCGGTAAGTCCAGAGGCGCGGGTTCTCACCCATCATCCTTGCAATCTGGCCGAATATTTCCAGATGGTGCATTTCCACGATGCTGATCTTGTGGAAGATCTTAGACAGACGCGCATCTTCATCAATGAGCAGATTATTGTAGAGGTACAGACTCACTGCAGACATTTCTGAGTTCTGGCCGCCCATATTATCGAGCATCATTCTTCCGTAAGCCCTGTTGCGTTCACAGATACGGACCGGAGGATACGGACCGGAAGCGGCGTAAGACGGTTCTTTCGGCGTCTGGGGCTTGGCTTCGTTACATTCGCATTCGCAGTTACGGTTCACATCATTATTCATAACATACACTCCTTTTACTTTAAGGCTCCTGACTAAACAATCTATGAATAAAAAGTAGAATATATACGGATATTTGAAAAATCAGGGGGGCTGTAAGGTGGCAAAAAGCTCCGCTTAGTGGTATGATTAACCGATATAGAGGAACGTAAATGCAAAGGAGGATGAAGTACGATATATGAAGAGAGGCTTACCGGAAGGACCGGCATTCAAGTTCAGAGGGAGATACATATTGGCTGCGATAGCCCTGGCTGCGATATACATCATTGCGGGAACGGTCCTGTCCTATGCGAGGCAGCCTGGTGTAAGCCGGGAATATAAGGACATGTTTGATCCAAAGAACTGCTATTCGGACGATGTATCGTGCGACAGGGCATGTGTGATAGAAGACAATGAGCAGGCACTGGAGGAACGGCTCAGGATGATTGGCCAGGCAAAGGAGCGGGTTATTCTGTCTACGTTTGACTTTCACGCCGACAGAAGCGGCAAAGATATGATAGCCGCACTGATGGATGCGGCAAAACGGGGCGTTGACGTCAAGATACTTGTGGATGGTTTTTCAGCACTGCAGCAGATGGATGGCAACGATTATTTCTATGCCCTATCAACCACAGACAATGTAGAAATCAGGATTTACAACAGAATCAACCTGCTGATGCCATGGAAAAGCATGGGGCGCCTTCATGACAAGTATGTCATAGCAGATGACGGACTGTATCTGCTCGGAGGCCGTAATACGTATGATTATTTTCTGGGTGACAGCGGCTATAGAAATTACGACAGAGACGTACTTGTATACAGCCAATCGCCTCAGGACAAAGGGAGTTCCATCCATCAGCTGGAAGATTATTTTGAGTCCGTGTGGAACTTGGATGAGTGCAGGGCATTCCACGCCAGTCCCGGCGCCGTTTCCAGCGGAAAAGTGTCAGAAGCAGGGAAGGAGCTCGAACAGCGCTACCGCGATATGCTGAGAAAATATCCTGTGATAGGCGAGACAGCGGATTATGAAGGCATGACGTATGAAGTGAACAGGATTACGCTGCTGTCCAATCCTGTCCACGTATATTCTAAGGAGCCCCGGGTGTTCTATTCGCTTATAGAGCTTATGAAGGACACAGAAGAAGATATATCGATCCATACCCCGTATATCATCTGCAACGACTGGATGTATGAGTCTCTGAGGAAGGTTTGTGCCGGCAGCGGAACGTCTGCGCTGATGACGAATTCAGTCGCAAACAACGGAAATCCTTTTGGCGCTTCTGATTATATGAAGAATAAGGAAAAGCTGCTGGAAACAGGCATCACGGTATATGAATATGAAGGCGGCGTGTCCTATCACGGAAAAAGCATCACGATAGGAGATGACATCGCGATTGTCGGTTCCTTCAATATGGATATGAGGAGCGCCTATCTGGACACGGAGCTGATGCTTGTCATTGACAGCAAGGGGGTGAACAGCCAGCTGAAAGGGTATATGAGGGAGTATGAGGCTGAGTCGGTCAAAGTGCTGGATGAAGATACGTACGACATACCGGAAGGGGTCACAAGACAGGATATCAGCAGCAAAAGGGAGTTCAGGGCCAAAGTCCTGACATTGTTCAATTGGCTGCGCTTTCTCATGTGATAGTTTTGACTGTCAGACATGCGGGACTGGACAAATGTTGGAAAGGAGTGACCAATACAGAAAAAAGGAGCAGATTTTAAACTATCTGCTCCTTTTTTCTGTACTTATCATACCACAAAACGGCTGATTTTTCAAGTCTTGTAATCATATGAGCCTGGTCATATAATAGACGACTAAGGTAAAGGAGGTACATGGTATGGATAAAGCATTATATGAGCTTCTTTCGGCCAACAGGGATAAGGCGGAGCTGGCTGCGGTAAATTCCTGCAACGAAATAATCGGAAGGCAGTTCGGCCTCAGCCTTACCCGGGAGGAGACAGCGGCCTTGATTGCAGCAAAACAGGAAAGCCTGAAGAAGCATCAGAGGGTGGAATTTGGCAGAGGTATCCTGGATAAGCTGATGTTCGTGTTCTGTAATTCCCAGTACATCAGCCGGCAGGATTATGCCGAGACGCTGGCCAGGCTTCAGGACATCTTCTATGCGTTCAAGAACGAGGCACAGGACAGGCTGACAGACGAAGAGCTGCTGACCTTTATGAAAGAGCAGTTCGAGACGGTATGTTTTGGAGATGTGGAATATCTGGAAGGAACGTGCCTGACGCGCTTTTCGGCTGCGGTGAGGGCCGGGTACCGGGGATATGAGGCGTTCGGGGGAAAGGGGGAATACGAAGAATTGAGCGAAGAGCAGCGTTGGGACAGTGAACTGTATACGGAAGCCCTCAGAGAATTGTTCTGGGAGTAGTAAAGGAGGAGGGGACATATGGAATATAAGCTGGAAGAACTCGTGCCGGTCACAGCCATGCTGGCAGAAAAGTATACGTCAAAAGAGAGCAGCTCAGTGACCTATGAAACCGCACAGATGCTCATGGGCGCGGTCATCTATTGCATAGAAGAGCAAGAGGCCACATGTGGCAATGTACCGGCCGGCGGCAGGAAGGCGAAGGCGGAGGCCATCTACGAGGCAGGTTACGGACAGGTGCTTGATAAAGTATACCGTGCAAGGGACATCTACAACAGGCTGACGGCAGATTTTGAAGATTACGGCTGCAGGAACTACAAGGATACGATTACTGGAGGAATGCCCGGTTTTTTCCTCTATTATGACGTGAGGTTCCAGCCCCAGAACCATATCATAACTCTGGATTACCCAACAGTCGGAACATATGTAGACCGGTGCGGAATAGACCTCATATATGAATATCTGTGCGATATAGAGACGGAAAGCATGTTATTAAGCTGCTTTCAGACTTCGGCAGTGAGAGAGCTGCTTCGCAGGACGGAGGAACGTTTTGGAGTTCCGTATATGGAGAATCTCTGTTCTCTCGCCCTTCTTAACGCCATAGGATGTATCATTGCAGAACATCCTTTTTCAAGTCTGGTATTGGAGAAAAACGACATTGAGAAGATAGGGATGTACTTCCGTGAGGATAGCCTGCCGGAAGTAGAACGCAAGGCCGGCGCTTATATCCGTATGATTGCGGAGGCGGCCGGGCTTGGCAGCGAGCAGGAATATTTTCAGAAGCTGAGGAGAGAGTACGCGCTTCGGATCTTCCATGGCAAGGAACATCATGTGCTGGAAGCGCTCTTCCTGTAATCTTTCAGAAAGGGAATATTTCCGGGGACAATGTATAAAGGACAGCGGCCACACATAGATTACTATAAAACTATGTGTGGCAGTGTTTTATGAAGGCAAGAAAGAAAGAGCGCAGACAGGATAATGAGAGCCGGTCGTTCAGGAATAAAGTTGCAGAGGCCTCCGAGATGCCGAAAGACGTAGTGCTTGGAATGCCTGTACTCACCATAACCGGGCAGCTGGAGATGAGCCTGGAGAATTACAGGGGCATATTGGAGTATACAGATGCCCTTGTCCGTATACAGACGAAGATCGGGCAGATCAGAATCACCGGCAAGAACCTTCAGGTCGCATATTATACGAATGATGAGATGAAAGTGACCGGGCGGATAGAGTCTATAGAATATCATCACTAAAGGGGGATAAGATTTGCTTTTATCCATGATTCGATATATAAAAGGATACGTTCAGGTTCGTGTAATCGGTTATTCGGCGGAAAGGTTTTTGAATGCCTGCAGCCACAGAGGTATCTACATATGGGGACTGAGACCGTCAAACGGAGCGTATGAGATGTACATGTCTGTTGACGGTTTCCGCAAGTTAAAACCGATTATCAAGAAGACCGGAACAAGAGTAGCGGTAGTAAGGCGGTTCGGTCTTCCTTTTTTTTTACACAGATACCGGAAGAGAAAGCTGTTTTTTATCGGAGCCTTTTCAAGTGTCGCGCTCATATACATATTATCTCTTTTTATATGGGATATTGATATAGAGGGGAATCTGTCGCAGACGGATGAGAACATCCTGGAATTTCTCCAGACGAAGGAAGTTGAACATGGGATGAAGAAGTCCAGCGTGGACTGTGCCAGAATTGTAAAAGATATGCGCAAAGAATATGACGGAATCATCTGGGTATCCGCCTCCATCCAGGGTTCCAGGCTTATCATACAGGTGAAGGAAAACGAGGATTCCCTGCCCGCCGCAGGCGGTGACGAGGAGCTGAAAGAAGAGGATACGGACAGCGACGGCGGGAAAGAGGAAGAGGAGCCGCAGGATATCGTGGCAGACATAGACTGTACGATAACAGAGATGATAACACGCAAAGGAACTCCGGCAGTCAAGGAAGGGGACGCGGTCAAAAAAGGCGATCTGCTCGTATGCGGCAGAGTGCCTGTGAACAATGACGCCGGTGAGACGACCGGATACCACTATAACAAATCTGACGCTGATATCAAAGGAAGGGCAGTCATACCATATGAGCAGGAACAGGACATAACCTATATTGAGAAGAAGCTTCCCGAAGTAAAAAAAGAAGAGCTGTATATCAAGATAGGAAGATACCGGTTCGGGCTCGGGAGCAGGAGCCATGATTATGAACATTATGAGATTATGTCACATGAGAAACGTTGGAAGATAGGGGAGGAGTTCTACCTGCCTGTATCGACGGGAACCCGGACGATTCAGCCGTATACGAGGAAGAAGCACAAGTACACCGACAAACAGCTCCAGACGATTCTGAGTGCCCGGTTTGACAAGTATTGTGAAGATTTAGAGAAAAAGGGGGTAGAAATTATTGAGAATGATGTTAAAATATACACAGGGTCCGAAAAAGCAAAAGCGAAAGGGAACCTTACGGTCATCATGCCAATAGGCACCACGGCACCTACGGAGGTCATAGATGTGCCGCAGCAAGAAGAGGATGGAACGACAGGAGATAATATAGATGGGAATGATGGAGACAGTCATTGACATGCCGGCAGAGCATGAACAGAATGTATTCGGCCAGTTCGACGCATATGCCAAAAAGATTGAACGGACACTGCATGTGACGCTCATAGCAAGAGACGGGAATGTCAAGATAATGGGAGAAGCCTTGCAGACAGAACGGGCCAGGAAAGTGCTGGAACAGCTTGTCGGCCTGTCTATGAGGGGCAATACGATACAAGAGCAGAATGTGGATTATACGCTGTCCCTCGTGATGGAGGACAGTGACGAGAGCGTTGTGGAGATGGATAAGGAATTTATCTGCCATACGCTGCAGGGAAAGCCTATCAGGCCGAAGACGCTCGGACAGAAAAAATATGTAGACGCCATCCGGCGCAAGATGATTGTGTTCGGACTTGGTCCTGCCGGAACGGGAAAGACATATCTGGCCATGGCGATGGCGATTACAGCATTTAAGAATAACGAGGTGGGCAGGATTATACTGACAAGACCTGCCATAGAGGCGGGAGAGAAGCTCGGTTTCCTTCCCGGAGACCTCCAGAGCAAGATAGACCCATACCTAAGGCCGCTTTATGATGCCCTCTATCAGATTATGGGGGCAGAAAGCTTTATGAAGAACTCTGAAAAAGGGCTCATCGAGGTGGCCCCGCTTGCTTATATGAGAGGCCGCACGCTCGACAATGCCTTTATCATACTCGACGAGGCTCAGAACACTACCCCTGCGCAGATGAAGATGTTTTTGACGAGAATAGGATTCGGTTCCAAAGTAGTCGTCACCGGCGACGCGACGCAGAAGGATCTGCCATCCGGGCAGGTGTCCGGGCTTGACGTGGCCGTATCTGTCGTCAGGCATATCGAGGATATCAGCGTCTGCCAGCTGAGCAGCAGGGACGTAGTACGGCATCCGCTCGTACAGAAGGTTGTCAAGGCATACGAAGATTATGAGAACAGAGGCCGGGCAAAAGGAAAAGACCGAAGGAGAAAATAAACGAATGACGCTATATTTTGAGGAAGAAGGGGAGACCCGGCTTCATATACCATGTGAGGATCTGGCACGCGAGGTGGCAGAAGAGGCGCTGGAATATACAGGCTGTCCATACGAGGCGCAGGTGAACGTGCTGCTGACCACGAATGGGCATATAAAGGAGATGAACAAGGAATTCCGGGGAATTGACCGCCCTACGGACGTACTTTCGTTTCCGATGGCCGAATATAGACAGCCCGGGGACTTTGGATGCTTAAAAGGGCAGGACTGCTGCTTTGACCCGGAGTCCGGGGAACTGGTTCTCGGTGATATCGTGATATCCAAGGAGAAGGTGATATCCCAGGCAGAAGAGTTCGGACATTCTGTCAGAAGAGAATACGCTTTTTTAATCGCCCATTCTATGTTACACTTATTTGGGTATGACCATATGGAGGAGGAAGAACGCCTTGATATGGAATCAAGACAGAGAGAAATCTTGGACAGACTAAACATATTACGATAAACGGAGCATGAATCATGGCTGAAAAACGCAGAAAAAGAGAGGCCAATTTCCTCATACAGGGTTCCATTCTTGCCATTGCAGGGGTGGTTACGAAGATAATTGGCGTTATATATCGTATTCCGCTGCGGAATATCGCAGGGCAGGAAGGGATGGGCTACTATGGCGTGGCTTTTTCCATCTATATCGTGGCACTTACCCTGACCTCCTACAGCCTGCCGCTGGCCGTGTCGAAGCTTGTGTCGGCCCGTATCGCGGTGGGGGAATATAAAAATGCATATAAGGTGTTCCGGGGAGCATTGATGTTTGCCGTCATGGCAGGCGGATTCGTCGCCCTCCTCATCTTCTTCGGGGCAGGGTTCATCGCAGACAATATCATGTCCATCGATATGAGCGTATATGCGCTGCGCGTGCTGGCCCCGTGCATACTGATTGCGGCAGTGCTCGGAGTCATGCGGGGATTCTTCCAGGGTATCGGCTCCATGGTGCCTACGGCTATCTCGCAGATCATCGAGCAGATAGTCAATGCGGTCATCTCCGTGACAGGAGCTTATGTACTGTTCAGCGTAGGCAAAGGGATAGCTAAGACGAGAGGCAATGACTCTTACGGCCCTGCCTACAGCGCGGCGGGAGGCACGCTCGGAACCGTGGCGGGTGCGCTGACGGCCCTGCTCTTTATCTTGTTCATCTTCATGGCCTACAAGAAAGTCTACCGGCGGAAGATGCGCAGAGACCGCAGCCGCCACAAGGAGTCATATAACAGGATATATAAAGTGCTGCTGGTCACTATCGCTCCAGTCATACTGAGTGCGACCGTCTACAATATCTGTGATTTTGTAGACAGTGCCATGTTCAGCAATATTATGGCTGCCCAGGGAGAGAAGAAGATCGTATATACGAAGCTGCTCGGCATACTTACCGGTGATTACACGACGCTGATCAACGTGCCATTATCTATCTCAAGCGCGTTTGCGTCTTCTCTGATACCGAGCCTTGTCGCTACCGCACAGACAGGCAGCCGCAAGCAGATACATAGCAAGATCAATATGGTAACCCGGTTCAACATGATGATTGCCATCCCGTGCGCGGTCGGCTTTCTCGTGCTCGCGAAGCCGATACTGGACTTGCTGTTTTATGGCTCGGACAATACGACGTCCGCGTATATGCTACAGCTTGGAGCTGTCTCCGTCGTGTTCTTCTGCCTGTCCACTGTGACGAATTCCGTACTTCAGGGGCTGGATGATATGATGACGCCGGTCAAGAATGCGGCGATATCGCTTGTCATCCATGTGGTATCCCTGTTCTTGTTCATGGTTATCTTCAAATGGAACATCTACGCAGTCATTTTGAGCAAGATCGTATTTTCCGGCGCGATATGCATATTGAATTCACATGCGCTTCGCAGCCGCATCGGCTATGTGCAGGAGCAGAAGAAGACCTTTATCATTCCTGCGATATCTGCGGCCGTCATGGGCGTGGTTACCGTTGTCGTGCATCTGGTGGTGGAACTCTTCATCGGCAGCAAGGCGGCGACGTTACTTGCACTTCTGGCTGCCCTTATCACGTATGGGATTACGCTTATCCTGCTTGGAGGACTGACAGAGGAGGAGATGCTTGGCATGCCGAAAGGAGCTACTATCGTGTCTATATGCAGAAAGCTGCATCTGATTCGCGGGGAATACAGATAGCAGAAATTCAGCAATTTTGTATAAATAAATGAAAAGCAGCCAATACTGTACTAAAAAAGGAGTTGTCCTTATGAAAAATAAGTATGGTATTGGCTTTTTTGCGGCTGCTATTATAACGGTACTCGCGGTATCCAGCGCATACCAGTTGAGCTACCAGAAGGCAAAAGAACGGGCGGAGGCCGAGACGAAGATAGAGAAGGAGCAGGAGACTGCCAAGGCCAAGACCGAACCATCGGTGAGGACGGAAGGTTCTGCTTTGAAAGAAGACTGCTATTACCTTATGGAGGTCAATGGCTATATCGTCGTCTATCTGAGTGATAAGAAGACACCTTACGAGTACACGGATATCCGGTATGATGAACTCCCGGCAGCCGTGCGTGAAGAGATACGCAACGGCAAATATATAGAAGATACGGCGACGCTTTACGGCTTCCTGGAAAATTATTCGAGTTAAAAATAAGAAGTAGACTTTCCCCCTTTTATAGTGTATTATGGATAGCATCAGTTTACAAGGGCACACACGCCTCGCACCATAATTTCTATGATTTAGGAAGGGCATAAGACAAATGGACGATAAAAAGATAGCCAGGATCAATGAACTATATCACAAGTCCAAGGCAGAAGGGCTTACAGCGGCTGAGCAAAAAGAGCAGCAGGTTTTGAGAAGAGAGTATGTGGATGCTTTCAAGCAGAACCTGCGCAGCCAGCTGAATCAGATATCGATAGAAGAGACAGATGGGACGATAACGGATTTAGGTGAGAAATTTGGCAGAAAAAGAGGAAATTAGACAGTCAATTCTTAAAAACAGGCTGGATATCAGTCCGGTAGAATGGCAGAACAGCACAGAAGCCATCACAAGGGAGATCATCTCCCATGCATGGTTCAGAGAGGCCACGGATATCTACTGCTATGTAGACTGCCGAAAAGAGGTCGGGACTAGACAGCTGATGGAAGAGGCTTGGAGGCTTGGCAAGGCAGTATGGGCACCTAAGGTCGACGGGACAGAGATGGACTTCTTTGAAATCCATTCTTTTGAAGAACTGACGAGAGGATGCTTTGGCATCCTGGAACCGGTCGAGGGGAAGGCAGCTGACGGAAAGGACGGTCTGGTAATCATGCCGGGCGTGGCCTTCGATGTCAGACGCTGCCGGATTGGATATGGAAAGGGATACTATGACAGATATCTGGGAAAGCACCCGGGGCTTCATACGATTGCGGCAGCATTCGACCTCCAGATTGTAGCGGAAGTGCCGCAGGAAGAAGAGGATGTCAGGCCGCAGCTTATCATAACAGAGACAAGGAGCATATAGCGGCGGAAAGGATGGATACGGATGCAGTTTGGATTGCCGAAAGACCCCATGCTGCTTTTGAGCGTGGTGAACACGAAGATAAGAGACTATTACCACACGCTTGACGAGCTGTGTGAGGATATGCAGGTAGATAAAAATACGATTGTAGATACATTGAAAGGAATCGATTATGAGTACGATGAATCCAGACATCAGTTTGTCTAGTGAGATACCGGACAGCGAACCTGAGAGGCAATATTATTACATAGAAAAGGCCAGACGGCATGTAGCGGATAAAGCAAAGGAGTTGGGAAGGCCCCTTACTTTTTGCGTGACGACCTTCGGCTGCCAGATGAATGCCCGGGACTCTGAAAAGCTTAAGGGGATACTGGGGCGTATCGGCTATGAAGAGGCGGAAGAGGACAAGGCGGACTTTGTCATCTTTAACACATGTACGGTCCGTGAAAATGCAAATACGAGAGTATACGGAAGGCTTGGACAGCTGAAGCCGATAAAGCAGAAGAATCCTCATATGATGATAGGGCTGTGCGGATGTATGATGCAGGAGACGGAAGTAGTAGAGAAGCTGAAAAAGAGCTATCGTTTCGTAGACCTCATCTTCGGCACACACAATATCTATAAGTTTGCTGAGCTGATTGTCTCATGTTTTGAGTCGGGCGGCATGGTGATAGATATATGGAACGACACGGATAAGATTGTGGAAGACCTGCCGAACGAAAGGAAATACGCCTTTAAATCAGGGGTCAATATCATGTTCGGCTGCAATAATTTCTGCAGCTACTGTATCGTGCCATATGTGCGCGGGAGAGAGCGAAGCCGTGCGCCAAAAGCCATCACACGGGAAATCAGGCAGCTCGTGGCAGATGGAGTGACAGAGGTCATGCTTCTTGGGCAGAATGTCAATTCATACGGAAAGACGCTTGATGCGCCAATCACTTTTGCCGCGCTGCTTGAGGAAATCGAAAAGATAGAGGGGCTGGAACGCATAAGGTTCATGACGTCACATCCAAAGGACCTGTCTGACGAGCTGATCGAAGTGATGGGCAGGTCACGTAAGATATGCAGGCATCTGCACCTGCCCGTACAGTCCGGAAGCACAGACATCCTTAAAAAGATGAACCGGCATTATACGAAGGAACAGTATCTGGAACTGGTCAGAAAGATAAGGCTGGCCGTGCCGGATATCTCTCTTACGACAGATATTATCGTCGGCTTTCCCGGCGAGACCGAGGAAGATTTCCAGGAGACGCTGGATGTCGTGCGCAAGGTACGTTATGACAGCGCGTTTACCTTCCTCTATTCAAAACGTTCGGGCACGCCTGCAGCAGCGATGGAGGATCAGGTGCCGGAGGATGTTGCCAAAGACCGGTTTGACCGGCTGCTCAGCGAGGTCCAGAAGATTGCCCGGGAAGTATGCGCGGTGCATGAAGGAAGCGTACAGCGGGCTCTGGTAGAATCTGTAAGCGAGCACGACAGCACCCTCGTAACAGGGAGGCTCAGCAATAATCTGCTCGTGCATTTTCCGGGTACGGAAGATATGATAGGTACCTATGCGGATGTAAGACTTTCGGAATGCCGGGGATTCTACTATATCGGCAGTCTGAATGCCGGACGGTAATTCATGCCTATTAAGAAATATATACCACCCATATTATAAAGCGAAAACGCTCAAACTATAAGTAAGAACATATAGTGAGGGCGTTTTTACATGAAGAAATTAAGTGAGTATCTGTTTTTTATCAGCCTGGGGGGCTGTATCTATTATACATTAGAGGTCGTATTCCGCGGTTTTTCACATTGGAGCATGTTCCTGCTCGGCGGCATCTGTCTTCTCTTTTTTGAGATACAGGGCAGAGCGGTCAACTGGGAGGATGCGCTCTGGAGGCAGCTTATAAGATGTATTGTGTTTGTTACATCGATGGAATTCATTACCGGTATCATCGTCAACAAGTGGCTGGGCCTTGGCGTATGGGACTATACGAATCAGCCGTTCCATCTGTTTGGGCAGATCTGCCTGCCTTTTGTAGTCTTGTTTTCAGGTCTTTGCGTCATAGGCATCCTATTGAGCGGTTACTTGTCATACTGGCTGTACGATGAGCCGAAACCACATTTTCATGTATTGTGATGAGGATTTTAAGTCTTTCATATTTTAGAGATTAATGATATAATAAAATGTAAAAATTTAGACAAAAGAGGAGAAGACTGTGGCTGAACTAACCCCGATGATGCAGCAGTATGTAGATACGAAAAAAGAGTATCCGGACTGTATCTTATTTTATAGATTAGGCGATTTTTATGAGATGTTTTTTGAAGATGCGCTTACCGCATCGAAAGAACTGGAAATTACCCTGACAGGAAAGAACTGCGGGCTTAAGGAGCGGGCACCGATGTGCGGCATCCCTTACCATGCCGTGGATGGCTATCTGAACCGGCTCGTATCCAAGGGCTACAAGGTAGCTATCTGCGAACAGATGGAAGATCCGGCGACGGCAAAAGGTCTCGTAAAGCGGGAAGTGGTCCGTATCGTTACGCCTGGTACGAACCTGGATACGCAGGCGCTCGATGAGACGAAGAATAATTACATTATGTGCGTCGTATATATTGCGGACCGATACGGTCTGTCGGTGGCGGATGTCACGACAGGCGATTACTTTGTGACAGAACTTGAAACAAGCGGGAAACTGTTTGACGAGATATATAAATTCATGCCCTCAGAGCTTATATGCAATGAGGCTTTTTATATGAGCGGCATGGATATGGACTTGCTGAAAGAACGGCTAGGCATCACCATATATGCGCTGGATACCTGGTATTTTGACGATGCTCTCTGCCAGCGGACGCTGAAGGAGCACTTCGGTGTGAATTCTCTGGACGGCCTCGGGCTGGGGGACTATGACTGCGGTGTCATCGGGGCAGGAGCCCTGCTTACATACCTGAAAGAGACGCAGAAGACGGACCTGGCCCATCTGACGAAGCTCACCGGATATGCAGCCGGCAAGTATATGATGCTGGACAGTTCCACGAGGAGGAACCTGGAGCTCTGTGAGACGCTTCGTGAAAAGCAGAAGAGAGGTTCGCTTCTCTGGGTGCTCGACAAGACGAAGACAGCGATGGGTGCGAGGACACTGCGCAAATATATCGAGCAGCCCCTCATAGATAAAGAAGCGGTAGAACGGCGCCTTGATGCGGTAGAAGAATTCAAGGCGGGTGCGATAGCGAGGGAAGAGATCAGGGAATACCTGAGCCCTGTCTACGATCTGGAACGGCTCGTCTGCAAGATTACATACAAGTCTGCCAATCCGAGGGATCTGACGGCGTTCAGAAGCTCTCTGTCCATGCTGCCCCACATCCGGTGCATAATGGGCGATATGAGCAGTCCCCTTCTGAAGGAGCTCTTCGACAGTCTGGACACGCTCGAAGACCTGTGCCGGCTCATTACGGATGCCATTGATGATGAGCCTCCTATTGCCATGAAGGAAGGCAATATCATACGGGAAGGCTACAACGAGGAAGTGGACCGGCTCCGTGCTGCGAAGTCGGATGGAAAGGAATGGCTTGCTAAGCTGGAAGAACAGGAGCGTCAGAAGACGGGAATCAAGAATCTGCGGATTCGTTTCAATAAAGTATTCGGCTATTATCTGGAAGTGACGAATTCGTTCAAGAATCTCGTTCCGGATTATTATATGAGGAAACAGACGCTAGCCAATGCAGAGCGTTATATCATCCCGGAGCTGAAAGAGCTGGAAGATACGATTCTGGGTGCGGAAGACAAGCTGTACGCGCTGGAGTATGAGCTGTACTGCGAGGTGCGTGACACGATTGCCGGAGAGATCGAGCGTATCCAGACGACAGCCAAGGCAGTGGCGCAGATTGACGTCTTTACCTCCCTCGCGCTCGTGGCGGAACGTAATAATTATGTACGCCCCAGGATAAACGAAAAGGGAGTGATCGACATCAAGGATGGAAGGCATCCCGTCGTAGAGAAGATGATACCGAATGACATGTTTATCGCCAATGACACATACCTGAACGACAGGAAAAACCGCATATCTGTCATCACCGGTCCGAATATGGCCGGAAAATCCACATATATGAGGCAGACGGCACTCATCGTGCTCCTGTCGCAGATTGGCTCCTTCGTACCGGCGTCCTCTGCGGATGTGGGGCTTGTAGACAGAATATTTACCAGAGTGGGAGCCTCAGATGACCTGGCGTCCGGGCAGAGTACCTTTATGGTCGAGATGACGGAGGTCGCCAATATACTCAGGAACGCCACAGGCAGAAGCCTTCTTATATTGGATGAGATCGGGCGGGGTACGAGTACCTTTGACGGGCTCAGCATCGCATGGGCCGTGATTGAACATATCAGCAACAGCAGGCTGCTCGGAGCCAAGACGCTGTTCGCAACCCACTATCACGAGCTGACCGAACTGGAGGGCAAGATTGACAATGTGAATAACTACTGTATCGCAGTCAAGGAAAAGGGCGATGATATCGTATTTCTGCGCAAGATCGTAAAAGGCGGCGCAGACAAGAGCTACGGTATCCAGGTAGCCAAGCTGGCCGGCGTACCGGACACGGTCATCGAGCGGGCGAAAGAGATAGTGGAAGAACTGAGCCATGCAGACATTACCGCCCGTGTTAAGGATATCGCGGTAAACGGCCATGAAGCAAAGATTAAGACAAAGAAGTATGATGAAGTCGATCTGGCTCAGATGTCACTGTTTGACACGGTAAAAGACGATGATGTGATAGATGAGATCAAGAATCTGGATGTGAGCAACCTGACCCCTATAGATGCGCTGAACACGCTGTATCAGCTGCAGAACAAACTGAAAAACAGGTGGTAATATGAATAAGATACAAGTATTGGACCAGGTGACAATAGATAAGATAGCCGCGGGAGAGGTGATTGAGCGTCCGGCCTCTGTCGTGAAGGAGCTGGTGGAGAATGCCATAGACGCGGGCGCTACGTCCGTCACCGTAGAAATCAAAGAAGGAGGCATCTCCTACATACGTATTGCGGACAATGGCTGCGGCATTGCAAGAGAGGAAGTGCCCTCGGCCTTTCTGAGACATTCCACGAGCAAGATCCGTACTGTGGACGATCTGGTACATATCGGTTCCCTCGGATTCCGCGGAGAAGCGCTTTCCAGTATTGCGGCAGTGTCTCAGGTAGAGCTGGTCACGAAGACGAAAGAAGATACTTATGGCACGAGCTACCGCATCGCGGGCGGAAAAGAAGAAGCGCTGGACGATGCAGGCGCACCGGACGGAACGACCTTCCTCATCCGCCAGCTGTTCTATAATACCCCCGCAAGGAGAAAGTTCTTAAAGACGCCGATGACAGAGGCAAGCCATGTAGGAGAGCTGGTGACGAGGATGGCACTGTCCCACCCTGAGATTTCGTTCCAGTTCATCAATAATGGACAGTCGAAGATCCACACATCAGGAAACGGGAATTTAAAAGACGTCATTTATCACGTGTACGGAAGGGAAATCGCGGCAAATCTGCTTGCTGTGGACTATGAGCGTACCGGGATGAAGATTACGGGATATCTGGGAAAGCCTCTTATATCAAGGGGAAACCGCAATTTTGAGAATTATTTTATCAATGGCAGGTATGTAAAAAGCAATATGATAGCCAAGGCCATTGAAGACGCATACAAAGACTTTACGATGCAGCATAAATATCCCTTCGTCGTGCTGCACATGGAGATTGACGGGGAACACATAGATGTCAACGTACATCCGACTAAGATGGAATTACGGTTTAATAATCAGCAGGATGTCTATAATTCTGTATATGAGGCGGTTGACAGGGGACTCCACGCAGAGGAGCTCATTCCCCATGTAGAAATCCCAAATCCGCCTGCGGCGGAGGCTTCGAAGAGTCCTGTAGCGGCAGAGGCGCCGGTGTATCCGAAAAAGAACGATACGGCGCAGCTGCGTCAGGAATCGGATCAGGCACGGCAGGAAGCTCCTGTACGGGAAGAGGCCCCTGCCGGGAAGAATCCGGAGAAGAAAGACGTGGATTACTTTATGGAGGAGATGAAAAAGAGAGTACGCTCCTACCACGACCGGCAATCATCTGCAGAAGTGCAGGATAAAAACGCTATATTCAGGCCGGATGTTCAGGCGGACCGGATATGCGAAGCGGTAGAATACGCAAAGACGGACGTCCCGCAGGAGAAAAACGATCAGACCCGGAATGCGTACGATAAAGTACCGCTGAAGAACGAAGAGGCAGGAACGCAGATAGATATGTTTGAAGAAAAGCTTCTGGAGCGTGAGAGGAAAGCTGAGTATAAGCTTATCGGGCAGGCGTTTGACACATATTGGATCATTGAATTCCATGACAGCCTCTATATCATCGACCAGCATGCGGCCCATGAAAGGGTATTGTATGAGCGTACGCTGAAGAATATGAAGACACGGGAATTTACCTCCCAGTATATCAGTCCGCCGATTATCCTGAATCTTACGATGCAGGAGGCGGAAGTTCTGAATACGTACATGGGACGGTTCACGAAACTGGGATTTGAGATGGAAGAGTTTGGGCAGGAGTCATATGCCGTGAGAGCAGTGCCCGATAACCTGTTCGGAATCGCGAAGAAAGAACTGCTCATGGAGATGATAGACAGCCTGTCCGATGAGATAAGCAGAAACCTGTCGCCGGACCTGATTGATGAAAAGGTGGCATCCATGTCATGCAAAGCCGCGGTAAAAGGCAATATGAAGCTCTCGGCGGCAGAAGTGGACGCGCTGATAGGGGAGCTGCTCTTGCTGGAGAATCCGTACCATTGTCCGCATGGGCGCCCTACTATCATCGCTATGACCAGGCGGGAGCTTGAGAAAAAGTTTAAGAGGATTGTATAGATTATGAAGAGACCGTTAGTGGTACTGACAGGGCCTACTGCCGTCGGCAAGACAAAAGCATCCATCTCACTTGCAAAAGCAATCGGCGGTGAGATCATATCTGCAGATTCTATGCAGGTGTACAAATACATGGATATTGGTTCTGCTAAGATACGCCCTGAGGATATGGACGGCATACCACATCATCTTGTGGATGTGCTTATGCCGTCGGAAGAATTTAATGTTGTCCGTTTTCAGAAGATGGCCCAAGAGGCGGCAGAACACATATACGAAAGAGGCCGGATTCCTGTCGTCGTCGGCGGGACCGGTTTTTATATCCAGGCGCTGCTCTATGGCATCGACTTTACCGAGAACGAAGGCGGCAGCGGCATACGCAGCCGCCTTGCCGGATATGCGCAGAGATACGGCGCGGACAAGCTCCACGAACGCCTGGCAGAGGTGGACGGCAAGTCCGCCGCGCTGATACACCCCAATAACGTCAAACGGGTCATCCGCGCGCTTGAATTCTATGAACAGACAGGTCAGAAGATATCAGACCACAATGAAAGAGAGCGGGCAAAAGAGTCACCATACAACGCGGCATACTTTGTGCTGACGGATGACAGGGAGCATCTTTACGCCCGGATCAACAGCCGGGTGGACAAGATGATAGAGGACGGCCTTGTGGATGAAGTGCGAAGCCTGAAGAAGATGGGGTATACGAAAGAGCTGGTATCCATGCAGGGTCTGGGCTACAAAGAAATACTTGACTATCTTGACGGAAGATGTACACTGGAAGAAGCGGTCTATACGATCAAACGGGACACGAGGCATTTTGCAAAGAGGCAGATTACATGGTTTAAGAGGGAGAGAAATGTAATCTGGATTGACAAAAAGGCGTATGGATATGACGACGAAGAAATTGTGCACGCTATGATAAAACATTTGGAGGGAGTACTATGTTTAGAAGATTATTCGGGGGGAACCAGTTCCTGAAGAAGATGAACACATTGATGGAGCTTTATTCACGCAGCCATAACGCGGCTGCTACATACAAGCAGCTGATGGAGCTTGCACCGCTCATCCGTACGAAGGGGGAAGAAGCGCTGTATGATCTGAACCGGGCGGCACTTCTGTACGATATGAAACACTATCGGGAATCCGCAGATATCGTGCTGGAGATAAAACCGTTGAATCCAGAATTTGACGCCAGATGCGCGTCCCTGAAGACTAAAATCATGAATGCGTGGCAGGGAGGAGACAATAACTAAGATGCCGGACATAACAAAGCTTTATGAAGATATGGGAATAAGAAGGGCGGTTCTCGCTTTCGGCCGTGAGACAGAGGCCGGACTCAAGGAGCGTTTTGACGAGATAGACAGGACAGCGGAATACAACCAGCTGAAGGTGATTCATGCCATGCAGGAGAACCGCGTGTGCGAGGCCTGCTTCAACTATGCGAGCGGATACGGCTACAGCGACCAGGGAAGGGATACTCTTGAGGAAGTATACGCATCCGTATTCCATACAGACAGCGCCCTCGTGCGGCCTCAGATAACGTGCGGAACCCACGCGCTCTCACTGGCGCTTGGGGCCAATCTGCGCCCGGGGGACGAGCTGCTGTCACCGGTAGGGAAGCCTTATGACACGCTGGAGGAAGTCATCGGCATCCGGCCGTCCACCGGCTCTCTTGCCGAATATGGCATAAGTTACAGGCAGGTGGATCTAAAAGAAGACGGCACTTTTGATTATGACAGGATAGAAGAAGCATTGAATGAACGTACGAAAATCGTGACAATCCAGCGCTCCAAGGGCTATCAGACACGGCCGAGCTTTTCCGTCGGGCAGATTGGGGAGCTGATTGCCTTTGTCAAGAAGAGAAGGCCTGGCGTCATCTGTATGGTGGACAACTGCTACGGCGAGTTTGTGGAGACAGTAGAGCCAAGCGATGTGGGCGCGGATATGGTCGTCGGATCGCTCATCAAGAATCCGGGCGGCGGCCTGGCGCCGATAGGCGGCTACATCGCAGGAAGAGAAGATCTGATCGATGCCTGCGGATACCGGCTTACGTCACCTGGACTCGGCAAAGAGGTAGGGGCATCGCTCGGCGTGATGCAGTCTTTCTACCAGGGGCTCTTCCTCGCTCCGACGGTGGCTGCCAGTGCGCTGAAGGGAGCGATATTCGCAGCCTGCATATATGAGAAGCTCGGCTTTGGCGTCATACCAGACAGTAAAGAGAGCAGACATGATATTATTCAGGCGGTACAGCTTGGAACCCCAGAGGGGGTCATTGCTTTCTGCAGAGGAATACAGGCAGCCGCGCCGGTAGATTCCTATGTATCTCCAGAACCTTGGGCGATGCCCGGGTATGACAGCGACGTAATTATGGCGGCAGGGGCATTCGTGCAGGGATCATCCATTGAGCTCAGTGCGGACGGCCCTGTCAAGCCTCCGTATGCGGTCTACTTCCAGGGAGGGCTGACCTGGCCTCACGCAAGACTTGGGATTCTCATGTCTCTTGAATATATCGTAAGGGAAGGGCTGGTCAAAATCTGACGGCGGGAAAGGAGTCAGAAGCAATGGGAAAGATAGGTATCATCGGCGGCGGCGTCTCCGGCATGGCTGCCGCGATTGCGGCCGCACGCACGGACACCAGGGCGGAAGTCTTTATACTTGAACATAATGATATGCTCGGTAAGAAAATACTTTCTACCGGTAACGGGCGCTGCAACCTCACGAACATGCAGATGACGGCAGATTACTACAAAGGCGGCGGAGCGCAGCTGGCAGAGGCCGTACTGCGCCAGTTCGGCCTCAAGCAGACGCTTAAGTTCTTCCACAGCCTCGGACTTCTGACCCGGTCACGGGGAGACTATGTATATCCCCGTTCCGAGCAGGCAGCGGATGTCAGGGAAAGTCTGCAGATGGAACTCGAACGGCTGAGGGTAAGCTGCCATCTGAATGAACATGTGAGGAACATATGCAGGGACGGACGGGGATTTGCTATAGATTGCCGAGACAGGCAGTACCGGGCAGACAAGGTAATCCTTTCCTGCGGGAGCCGAGCTTCCCAGATCGCAGGCGCGGACGGAAGCGGATATGCCCTGGCACAGGGATTGGGGCATACGCTGGAACCGGTCGTTCCGGCTCTTGTCCAGCTGAAGGTACGTGCCAATCCTTTTGCCAAAGCGTCGGGAGTAAGGACGGAGGCAAGGATTGCAGCCAGGATTGACGGCAGAGAGATGGCCGCGGATACAGGTGAACTGCAGATTACGAGTTACGGGATATCAGGCATCCCGGTGTTTCAAATCAGCCGTTTTATCTCAAGAGGGCTCTATGACGGACGCAACGTACAGGTAGAGGCAGATTTTCTGCCGGACATGTCGTATGAGGACGCAGTAAGCCTGTTAACCCGAAGGGCGGAACAATTCAAGGAGCGCAGCGCAGAGGGATACCTCAGAGGAATCTTCAACCGGAAACTTATTCCAAGACTGTTAGAACTTGCGCATATCAGGATAAAGGTGCCGGCAGGAAACCTTACGCCGGCACAGATCAAGTCGCTCGCCGAAGCATGCAAGCATACACTGCTTGACATCGAGGACACGAACGGTTTTGAACAGGCGCAGATCTGTGCAGGCGGGGTGAAGACTTCCGAGATAAGTCCGGACACGATGGAATCATTATGCGTGCCCGGCCTGTATCTGACAGGTGAGATGGTGGATGTGGATGGAATCTGCGGAGGATATAACATCACTTGGGCGGTTGCCAGCGGTCATATTGCCGGGGGCCATGCCGTTGGTTCAGTATGAAAGCAAGAAAACAGAAGACCCGAAGCAGAAGCGATCAATTGCTTTTGTTCTGGGTCTTCTGTGTACATTCTACTCGTTAATTAAGAAAGGGATATTATAATGATACGTATTACACAGCTTAAGCTTTCCACAGCCCATACAAAAGAGGAATTGAAAGAAAAGATACTGAAACTGCTGCGTATCGACAGACATGCGCTGCTTTCTTATACAATCAGAAAACAGTCGCTGGATGCGAGAAAGAAACCGGACCTCTATTACGTCTATACGGTTGACGTACATGTATCAGACGAGCGGTCTGTCAAAAAGCGCGTAAAAAATAAAAACATATCGTTTTGCGGACCGGATCCGGAATATGTGCTGAAGATAGAAGGGGAGCGCCCGATTAGACACCGTCCTGTAATCATCGGTACCGGCCCCGCGGGGCTGTTCTGCGGCTATGAACTTGCACTGCATGGATATCGCCCTATTCTGCTCGAAAGAGGAGCGGATGTAGAGAAGCGGATGGAAGATGTGAAGCGGTTCTGGGAAGGCGGGAGACTGGATCTGCAGTCCAATGTCCAGTTCGGAGAAGGCGGTGCGGGAACATTTTCAGACGGCAAGCTGAATACCCTTGTCAGAGACCCGCAGCTTCGCAACGCCAGGGTGCTCAAGGTATTTGCAGAGCACGGGGCGCCGGGAGAGATTCTGTACAAGAACAAGCCTCATCTTGGTACCGATATGCTGACAGGCATCATAAAAAATATGCGCAGGACAATAGAGAAGATGGGAGGGGAATTCCGATTCCATTCCCTCGTAAAAGATATCCGGACAGCCGGAACGGGTCTGGAGAAACGGATAGCAGACCTGACCGTTGAAGATACGCGGACAGGAGAGCAGTACCGGCTTGAGACAGGGATTGCAGTATTCGCCATCGGGCACAGCGCACGTGACACGTTCGAGATGCTCTACAGACACGGGCTATCCATGGAGGCGAAGTCATTTGCGGTAGGAGTGCGCATCGAACATCCCCAGTCCATGGTAGATATGAATCAGTACGGAAACGGTCATCCGGACGTGCTGCCGCCGGCATCTTATAAGCTCACCGCTAAAGCATCTGACGGCAGAGGAGTGTATACGTTCTGCATGTGTCCGGGCGGTTATGTGGTTAACGCTTCTTCCGAAGAGGGACGTCTTGCGGTTAACGGCATGAGCTACCATGACCGCGGCGGCCGGAATGCCAACAGTGCAGTGATCGTGACCGTGTCGCCTGAAGATTACGGTGCCGTCGGACCGCTTGCCGGCGTGGAATTCCAACGGAGGCTTGAAGAGGCCGCGTTCCGCGCAGGAGGAGGGAAAGTACCGGTCCAGCTGTTGAAAGACTACCGGGAGGACAGGCCGTCTGCGGGAACGGGAACCGTTGCCCCGCAGATAAAAGGCGCCTGCTGCTGGACGAATGTCCGAAGCATATTTCCGGCATTCCTTGCGCGTGATATTGAAGAAGGAATCCTCGCTTTTGAGCGGAAGCTTCCAGGCTATTCCGGGGACGACTCTGTGGTGTCCGCGGTGGAGAGCCGTACGTCGTCCCCGATACGGCTTATGCGCGGCGCGGACATGCAGGGCAGCATCCGGGGCCTCTATCCTTGCGGCGAAGGAGCAGGGTATGCGGGCGGCATTACGTCCGCGGCAATGGACGGCATGAAGGCGGCAGAGGCAATCGCCAAATTATACCGGCCATTCGACAAACATGACGAAGCCTTAAGAAATTTTTAATGGGATAAGTATATACACTGATTCTTAAATATGATAAAATATACTGAGTTTTCTATTGAGATAAATGAGGAGGAGTACATATGAAGGGAACTGGAAGCAAGAATGCCTGGGCGCTTTTTCTGCTCATTCTTACAGGAATCGTGCTCGGTGGCTTTATCGGAATGCTGGCGGACAAAGTACCGGCTCTTTCCTGGCTCGGGTACGGGCAGTCTTTTGGACTGGATGAACCGGTCGTCCTGAATCTGGGACTGCTGGTAATTACGTTCGGGCTGACGATAAAGATTACGATTGCAAGCATCATAGGCGTAATCATATCAATCATCATTTACCGCTTCTTGTAAGTTTCTCTATGAAGTGTCGTACGAATCTGCTGATAATATGAATCAGGCAAATACCATTCGAGAAATTCCAGAGATGGAACGCCCATACGAAAAGTGTGAGCAAAGGGGGGCTGGCAGTTTGAGCGATGTGGAACTGCTGGCTGTATTGTTACGTACCGGCACAAGAGGTGAAAATGCATTGACGCTGGCACAAAAGATTCTGTATCATACCGGCGAGCCGGGGATACTGAGCATCCACCAGTTCAGCATCGAGAGGCTGAAGCAGATCAAGGGGATAGGGAAGGTGAAGGCAATTCAGATATCGTGCATCTCGGAGCTGGCCAAAAGGCTGGCGAAAGCCTGCGCGGGGGAGTCGCTGTGTTTCACACGCCCCGAGTCCATAGCCGGTTATTATATGGAAGACTTAAGGCATGAGAAGCAGGAACAGATGAAGCTTCTGATGTTGAATTCAAAATCAAAGCTCATCGGTGAGACAGACATATCCAAAGGGACGGTCAACGCGTCCCTCATAACGCCGAGAGAGCTGTTCATAGAAGCGCTGCAGAAGAATGCGGTCGCAATCGTTGTTCTGCACAACCACCCGAGCGGTGACCCCTCGCCCAGCAGGGAAGACAGACTGCTGACACAGAGAATCCGGGAGGCAGGAGCCTTGATCGGAATTGATCTGTTAGATCACGTCATCATTGGCAATAATTGTTATATGAGTTTCCGGGAGGAGGGCATACTATAAGAAAGGGCAGTGTCAAATGGCTAGGAATATATACGGATTAGACCTCGGGTCTTATGAGATCAAGGTCTACGATAAAAAGAAAGATGAGATATGGAAAGAGAAAAACGTGATTGCGATTGCAAACAAAAAGGAAATCTTTGCAGTCGGAGATGATGCGTATGAGATGTATGAGAAAGCGCCGGATAATATCGAGGTCATCTTTCCGATGCAGGAAGGCGTCATATCCCATTTCAACAATATGCAGTTCCTGCTCCAGAACCTGCTGAAGAAAGAGCGGCAGTTTGCCAGGGGCTCTGAATATGTTATCGCGGTACCTACCGATGTGACGGAGGTGGAGAAGAAGGCTTTCTTCGACCTTGTCATACATTCCACCGCCAAAGCGAGGGAGGTCAATATCGTAGAACGGTCCATAGCCGATGCCGTAGGGCTCAATCTGGATGTGAAGAATACGAAAGGCCTGTTTATCGCCAATTTCGGCGGGGAGACGACAGAACTGTCTGTTCTGGCCGGCGGCGGTATGGTGCTGAACCGGCTTGTGAAGGTCGGCGGAGTCACCTTCGACCAGTCTGTCGCCAATCTGGTACGCCATAGCCATGACTTTCTTATCGGCAGGCTGACGGCGGAGATGCTGAGGAAAAAGTTCGGCGTCTTTACAGAAGACACTTCTTCGACCATGAGGGTCGCGGGAAGAGATATGATCATGGGCGTGCCGATTCAGAAAGACATCTCTGTCAGCCTCGTGCGCGCTGCTTTGAAGGAACCGCTGCAGGAATGCATACGGGCGGTCTACTCACTGCTGGACCGTACGCCCCCCGAAGTGAGGAGGGCGATATATAAGAACGGCATCTTTCTGACAGGGGGGATTGCCAATACGCCAGGCCTCGAGAATTATATTGAGAAAGCTGTGGGGATACCGGTCAGGACTGCAGTTGAACCGGACATCTGCGCAGTTACAGGTTTAAAGAAGATTATTATGTCAAAAGATTTGAGGAAACTTGCATATTCAATGTTAGATGAAAATTATAGGTGGATGAGATAATATGAAAATCAAAAATCAATCTTCACTTTCAAGTAAATACTGGCTGCTCATCGCGGCTGCCGTCTGTGTCATACTTATGGGCGTCGGCAGTCTGCCCGGCGTGAAAGGGCCGCTGCGCATCGTGGCGAACTATACCGTGATACCCATGCAGAAGGGAATCAGCTATGTAGGGATGTGGATGAGCGATTTTTCCAAGAATTTCGAGACTTTGAAGGACATGAAGAAAGAGAACAGCGAGCTCCAGACAAAGGTGGATGAGCTGACAATCGACAATACGCGGCTCCGGCAGGACCAGTACGAGCTGGAACGCCTCAGAGAGCTGTACAAGCTGGATGAGAACTATTCGGATTATAATAAGATTGGTGCTCATGTCATCGCCAACAACGGGACGAACTGGTTCAGTGATTTTACGATTGACAAAGGAAGCAAGGATGGAATCAAGAAGAACTGCAATGTACTGGCCGGCAGCGGACTTGTCGGAATCGTCACGGAAGTGGGACCGAACTATGCGCAGGTGCGTTCTATCATTGACGATTCCAGCAATGTGAGCGGTATGGTGCTGTCTACCTCAGATACATGTATCGTGCGTGGAGATTTGAAGCTTATGTCAGACGGACGGATCCGTTTTGAAAAGCTTGCAAACAACGACAATAAGATTGAAGTCGGTGAGCAGATCGTGACGTCCCATATCGGAGACCGGTTTTTACAGGGGCTGTTCATCGGCTATATCAGCGAGATAAAAGTGGATTCCAACAACCTGACCCGTTCCGGATATATTACGCCGGCAGTCGATTTCAGCAAGCTGCAGGAAGTTCTCGTCATCACGACGACAAAACAAGATATGGTCAATAAGGATGACAAGACAGAAGACGGGGGTGAATGATTTTGAAGCGCAAGGTTATCACCTTTCTTATAATCCTCGTCTGCTTCCTGCTCGGAAGCACCGTATTCCACGTGCTTTCCTTTGCCGGAATCAAGCCGAATCTGCTCATCATCGTCACGGCTTCTTTCGGCTTCATGCGTGGCAAGAAGACCGGCATGGCGGTAGGGATAGTATCCGGCCTGCTTATGGATATCTTCTGGGGCAGCACACTTGGCTTTTACACGCTGCTTTTTGCCGTAATCGGATATGTTAACGGATGTTTCCGGCGCCTTTTCTACGATGAGGATATCAAACTTCCGATTGCGCTCATAGCCGCGAGCGAACTGCTGTACGGGCTCGTCTTGTATATTTGCTTTTATATGCTGTACGGCGATTTTTCATTCGGCAGCTATCTTATAAAACTGATTCTGCCGGAGCTGGTGTACACCATACTGGCAACCCTTGTACTATATCAGGCCATATTACACATTAACCGAAGGTTAGAAGCGGAAGAACAAAGGAGTGCAAGTAAATTTGTATAGCTTATGGGACCGGATCAAATCCGGGATATATGAAGTAGTAAAATCAAGAGTATTTGTAGCGGTCATCGTGTTCTGTGTTCTGTCGGCAATTCTTCTGCAGAGGGTATTTTATCTGCAGATCGTGAAAGGGCAGAGCTATGCGGATGAGTACAAGCTCCAGATTCAGAAGACAAAAGAGATTCAGGGCACGCGGGGGAAGATATATGACCGCAACGGCAATCTGCTCGCCTATAATGAACTTGCCTATTCTGTCACGATAGAGGATAACTGGGAAGACTCTTCTGAAAAGAACAAGGAGCTTAATAAGGTCATCCAAACGGTGATAGATATCGTAGAGTCCAACGGTGATACGGTAATCAATAATTTTGGAATCATACTGAACGGCGACGGCAATTATATGTATGTAGCAGAAAATGACACGCAGCGCCTCCGATTCATCGCGGACGTATTCGGCAAAAAGACAATTGACGAGCTCAGCGACGAGCAGAAGAGCAGCACGGCACAGGACATCATCGATTATCTCTGTACGGACAAGCTGTACGGCTATGGTATCGATGAAAAGGAGATGGACAAAGAAGATGTGCTGAAGCTCGTCAATATAAGATATGCGATTTCCCTCAATAGTTTCCAAAAATTCATCGCGACTACGATTGCGGAGGATGTAAGCGATGAAACGGTGGCTGTTATCATGGAGAATCTGGACTCCCTGCAGGGAGTCGATATAGAGGAGGAGTCCCTGCGCCGCTATACGGACAGCAAGTGCTTTGCGTCTGTCATCGGCTATACCGGACAGATATCCCAGGAAGATTATGACGCTCTCAGCAAGAAAGAGCAGAAAGAGTATTCCAAGCAGGACACGGTGGGAAAAGCCGGCCTTGAGAAGACGCTGGACAAGCAGCTGCAGGGGAAGAAAGGGCAGGTGAAGCTCTACGTCAACAGTGTCGGGAAGGTGATCGAGACGATCAAAGGCAAGAACCCGGAAGCAGGGAATGATGTCTACCTTACGCTTGACGCCAATCTTCAGAAGGCGGCTTACAATATCATAGAGCAGGAACTGGCGGGCATCCTGCTGTCCAAGATACAGAACACGCTGGATTTTGACAGGACGAAAGTAGAGGACGGCAGCGATGTCATCATTCCAATCGGCGATGTATACAACACGTTCATATCCAATGATATACTGGACATGAGCCATTTTGCGGAGAAAGATGCGGGAACTACAGAGAAAGAGGTAGCGGCGTCCTTCGGCACGAGGAAGGAAGAAGTCCTGAACAACCTAGTCTCCATACTGACGAACCCGGATGAAAAGGCATATAAGGACATGTCCAAGGAGATGCAGGCTTATATGACGTATATCGTGTCGGAAATTCTGACGAATACGACAGGCGTCATCAAGTCAGGCGCCATAGATACCAACGATTCGACATATAAGGCCTGGAAAGATGACGAGTCCATCAATATATATACGTACTTAAACTATGCGATATCCAAGAACTGGGTCGATACGTCCAAGCTGAAAGAGTCCGTCGAGGACGGCAAATACTCCGATGCAGGGGAGCTGTATCAGGGCATGGTAAAATATATTATCGACTATCTGGGCTCTAACAGCGGATTTGACAAACTTATATATAAATATATGATAAAATCAGGAGCAGTGACCGGCAGGCAGATATGCCTCATGCTCTATGAACAGAAAGTGCTGGAATATGACGAGGCACAGTATAATGGCCTGAATAGCGGGAGCATAGGAGCTTATGATTTCCTGCGGGGCAAGATACAGGATCTTACGATAACGCCGGGACAGCTGGCGCTGGAACCTTGTACAGGCTCCATCGTGATGACGGATGCGAACAGCGGCAAGGTGCTTGCATGCGTATCCTATCCGGGCTATGACAATAACCGGCTGGCCAATGCTATGGATTCCGAATATTACAACAAACTGCTGACCGACCAGTCAAGGCCGTTCTACAACAATGCGACACAGGAAAAGACAGCCCCCGGATCTACGTACAAGCCTCTCGTGGCAGTGGCAGGGCTTACAGAAGGCGTTATCAATCAGGATTCCTATATAACGTGCCACGGGGTGTATGAGAAGATAAAGCCAAGCCCGAAGTGCTGGATCTATCCTCAGGCCCACGGTACACTGAATGTGGAGGGAGGAATCGAAAACTCCTGCAACAGCTTCTTTTATGAAGTTGGATACCGCCTCGGACTGAAAGAGGGCGGGCTTAATCAGGTCGCCTCTGACAACAATGAGGGAAGCGCATCAAATTCGTATTATTCCAGCGACCTGGGACTAGACAAGCTGAAGAAGTACGCGCAGGCCTTTGGACTGAATGAGACTTCGGGGCTAGAGATTGATGAATCCAGCCCCCAGATATCCGATGAAGACTCCGTGCGATCTGCTATCGGACAGGGCAGGAACAACTATACGACAAGCCAGCTGGCTAAATATATAACAGCAGTAGCTAACAAGGGAACCGTCTATGACCTGACCCTGCTTGACAAAGTGGCGTCTGTAGACGGGAAGACGATTAAGGAATATGAACCTAAGGTCAAAAACCAGCTTTCAGATGTGTCCGCTTCCACCTGGAATGCCGTACACAACGGTATGCGGGCAGTGATTGTCAACCATAGCGCAACATTCTCAGATTTGAATACAAGCAGCTTAAAACTGTCAGGAAAGACAGGAACAGCACAGCAGAGCACAACTCATCCTGATCACGGATTATTCGTAGGCTTTGCGCCGAGCGACAGCCCGGAGGTGGCGTTTGCAATCAGAATTGCAAACGGATATAGTTCAACCTTCGCCTCTGAGGTGGGCAGAGATGTCATGAAATACTACTATGAGATAGCTCCGGAAGATGAAATCATCACCGGTGAAGCAGCAACAATCGGCAGCAGCGCAACAGGAGGGGATTAACAGAAAGGATGAGTGAATGTGAAAGACCCGGTTCTCATTAAGAGTAATAAATACGGCATCACTATCCACCTGGACGGTGAGATGCCTTACAGAGATTTGTTACCGGAAGTCAAGACCAGATTCGAGTCTGCGGCACATTTTTTCAACAATGCGAAGATGGCTGTGGAATTCGAGGGAAGGACATTTACAGAAGAGGAGGAACGCCTGCTCGTTGAGACGATCGAGGAGGCGGCGGGGATACACATTTTATGCATTATCGAGAAGAACACGTACACGGAGCAGATGCACAAAAGAATGCTGGATGAGAGCCTTTCGCAGATCCATGAAAGAGACGGCCAGTTCTATAGAGGTACACTGAGAGGAAGACAGATTTTAGAATCTGAGACGAGCATCGTCATCATCGGAGATATAGAAGAAGATGCCAAGGTCGCCGCTAAGGGTAATGTGGTGGTCATCGGCACGATATACGGCACCGTGATAGCAGGTGCCGCAGGTGATGGCAGCGCAGTCATAGCAGCACTCCATATGAGCCCCAAAAGGCTTCGCATTGGAGATATTGAAGTAAAACCGAATGTAGGAGGAAGTTTATCATGGGCGAAGTTATCGTAATTACATCAGGAAAAGGAGGAGTCGGCAAGACGACGACGACGGCTAATATAGGAGCCGGCTTATCCCAGTTCGACAAAAAGGTCATAGTGATTGATACGGACCTGGGGCTCAGGAACCTGGATGTCGTCATGGGGCTGGAAAATCAGATCGTGTATAATCTGGTGGACGTGATTGAAGGGACATGCAGGCTGAAGCAGGCCCTTATAAGGGACAAGAGGTATGAGAACCTATGGCTGCTCCCGTCAGCGCAGACGAAGGACAAGTCGGCGATATCGCCGGGCCAGATGAAGAAGCTGACGTCTGAGCTGAAAGAAGAATTTGATTACATACTTCTGGACTGTCCGGCAGGAATCGAACAAGGGTTCCAAAATGCCATCACAGGGGCAGACCGTGCAATCGTCGTCACGACGCCGGAAGTATCTGCTATCAGGGATGCCGACAGGATAATCGGGCTGCTGGAGAACAATGGCCTGAAGCAGGTAGAGCTCATCATCAACCGTATCCGTATGGATATGGTCAAAAGAGGGGATATGATGTCCGTGGATGATGTGACAGAGATATTATCTGTCCCTCTCATTGGCGCTCTTCCGGATGATGAACATGTCGTCATCGGCACGAACCAGGGCGAACCGGTTATCGGCATCGACTCTAAGGCAGGCAAGGCATATCTCAATATATGCAAGAGGATTATGGGAATAGAAGTACCTTTTATGGATTTGAATACAGAATCAGGATTCTTCACTAAGCTTTCACAGTTATTCAAGAAAGATTAGGAGGGACCCGGATGTTAAAAAAATCTTCTGTTTCAATAGCCAAGAACCGTCTGAAAGTGCTTGTCACATCAGATCGTGTACAGTGTGCGCCGGCGGCATACGATAATATCTGCCGGGAATTATTCAAAGCCTTGTCCAAATATATGGAACTTACAGAAGATGAATTTGATGTAGAGATAACGAGAACTCACATATTGATTAAAATAGCAGGAGAAGAGACGTGAAATTACCTCGATTTACAAAACCGTACCGGTTAAAAGATTACAAGTTCACATTAGTCATATCCGTACTGGCCCTGTCGATACTGGGCGTGCTCGTAGTCGGCAGCGCCAATGAATCATACCAGAACAAGCAGATAGTGGGCCTCGTGCTGGGGCTGGCCGTGATGGCGGTCGTATCCCTCATTGATTACGTATGGGTGCTTAATATGTACTGGCTCATCTATGGATTTTCCATATTGAGCCTTTTGCTCGTGCTGTTTATCGGAGACGAGGTCAATGGGGCAACCCGCTGGATCGATCTGGGCTTTACGACATTCCAGCCTTCGGAGCTGGCCAAGATTCTGTTGATCTTATTTTTTGCCAAGTTCCTCATGAAGCATGAAGAGGATATCAATTACCGGTGGACTATCATAAAGTATGCGGCGCTTGCCGGCGTTCCGCTGGCGCTGATCATCGTGGAACCAAACCTTTCCACCACGATCTGTACGGCGCTTGTTCTCTGCCTGCTCATATATATCGGCGGTCTGAGCTACAAGTTCATCGGAACCGCTCTGCTCATACTGATTCCGACGGCAATCATATTCCTGAGCATTGTCGTCCAGCCCGACCAGAAGATACTGAAGGATTACCAGCAGGAACGTATCCTCGCCTTTCTGGAACCGGAGAAGTATGCCAGTGACGGGGCATACCAGCAGAACAACTCGGAGATGGCTATCGGTTCCGGACAGCTGACAGGAAAGGGGCTCAACAACAATACGACGACATCCGTTAAAAACGGCAACTTCATTCTGGAACCCCAGACAGACTTCATCTTTGCCATCGTGGGAGAGGAATTAGGTTTCATAGGTTCTTGTGTTGTTATTGCACTCATATTAATAATTGTGATACAATGTATTCTGATAGGGGTCCGATCGCAGGATATGGCGGGTAAAATCATATGCTGCGGCATCGGAGGGCTTATCGGGTTCCAGAGCTTCATTAATATCGGGGTCGCCACAAAGGTGCTTCCGAATACAGGAGTTCCGCTGCCCTTTGTAAGTTACGGACTGACATCGCTCGTCAGTTTATATATCGGTATTGGATTTGTTTTAAATGTAGGTCTACAGCCGAAAAAATATCAATAAGGAGTGAATACTATGAATATAGGCCTGATTGCACATGATTCCAAGAAGACGCTGATGCAGAACTTCTGTATCGCATACCGCGGAATTTTAAGCAAGCATAATCTGTTTGCCACCGGAACGACCGGACGTCTCATCGAAGAGGTGACAAATCTGAATATCCACAAATATCTTGCAGGACCGCTTGGAGGGATGCAGCAGCTTGGAGCTCAGATTGGGCAGAATGATATTGATGCACTTATTTTCCTGAGAGATCCGTTGAGCGCGAAGCCGCACGAGCCCAACGTCAATGACGTCGTGCGTCTCTGTGATATGCACAACATACCGATGGCGACGAATCTGGCCACAGCGGAAGTAATTATATTAGCAATTGACAGAGGGGACTTGGATTGGCGTGAAATGTACCGGTAAGATTATCACTATCATCATGTGTACCGCCGCTGCCGGCGTGCTTCTGACAGGATGCGCCCTGTTTGGAGGCAGTGATGCTGTTGCCGGATACGAGGCGGAACATTATAATAAAAGCATATATGAAGCGGAGCTTTTTGCGGAAGACCTGTGCGTTGCAGCAGAGGATGTCCCTCTTGAAAACGCACCGGATACCGGTACGTATACTGCGGCTGCATTGTTCGATGTAGACAGGAGCGAGACAGACTTTGCCTATCATGTGCACAAGAGGCTGTATCCCGCGAGCACTACGAAGATCATGACCGCGCTGGTCGCCATCAAGAATGCCGATTTGTCCGATGTCGTTACGGTCGGCGCGGACGCGGACGCGGGCAGCTTTGCACCGGATGAACAGACGTGCGGACTGAAAGAAGGCGACAAGCTGACGCTTAATGATCTGCTGTACGGCCTTCTCCTATATTCGGGCAATGACAACGCGGTGGCAATTGCAGACTATGTAGGCGGCAGCATGGAGGGCTTTGCGGAGATGATGAACGAAGAAGCCGCCGGTCTCATGGCGACGGAAAGTCATTTTCTGAATTCCAACGGACTACATGATGAAAACCATTATACGACGGCCTATGACTTATATCTGATTTTCAACGAATGTATCAAATATGATAAGTTCCTGGATATTATAGAATCAAAGACATATACTGCTGATATAACGGGAAGCGACGGTGTCAAGCGTCAGATCACATGGGAACCGACGAGCTTCTACGCCCTTGGAGAGGCGGCTCTGCCACAGAATGCCGACATAATCGGCGGCAAGACCGGAACGACGAAAGAGGCAGGCAACTGCCTGATTCTGCTGTCTGAAGACGTGCAGAACAAGCCGTACATATCCGTTGTCATGGGTGCGGACACAAAATCGATATTATATGAAGATATGACCGGGATTATCGAAGCGATTCCGGAAGATGGATAATTATAGAGGGGCATCTCATTACAGGGATACCCCTCTTACTTATGAACGGCTGCCTGGTGTGTTGGAAATTCTGCCGTAAAGGCTGATGAGGTATAAGCCGCATAAACCTACGAGAGTATAGATGATTCGTGACAGCCAGGAGAGATTACCAAACAGAAAAGCTACGAGGTCGAATCTGAAGATTCCGACCAGAAGCCAGTTAATTGCACCTATGATGACAAGTGTCAGAGCGGTATTGTCAAACCATTTCATGTGATTTCCTCCTTTATTTCGATGCTAACCATAGTATGTCTGCACCAATTCAAAAATATACATAAGAAAGGAAAATTTGTCAGATGGATGTAAAGCAGTATTATTATCCATATTCACAATTTTTGAAACATAAGTATGGAGAAAAGGTATACAAGCTTCCGATAAATCTTCCTGTCACATGTCCGAACCGGATTACGGGCAATGGCTGCATCTTCTGCGCCGAGTCCGGTACAGGGTTTGAATCGATGGGAGCAGAAGTGCCCGTGTCTGTACAGATAGACAGGACAAAGGAATATATTTCAAAAAAATATCATGCCGGCCTGTACATTGCATATTTCCAGAACTATACGAACACCTTCCTGCCGCCGGAAGAATTCCGCTCCTTTATGGACGAAGCGGCGAAGATAGAAGATATCGTTGAAGTCGCCGTATCGACGAGACCGGACTGCATCACGGAAGAATATCTGGATATACTGCAGGAGATCAGCAGGGAACATCACGTCGAGATAACAGTGGAACTGGGGCTTCAGACTGCGAACTATCATACGCTTGAGAAGATGAACCGGGGACATACGCTTGCAGCGTTCATAGACGCGGCGCTCATGATCCGCCCTTATGGATTTGACATATGCACGCACGTTATCCTCAACCTTCCGGGAGACGACAGGGAAGACAGCATGGAAACGGCGAGAATACTCTCTGCGCTTAAGATCGATGCGGTGAAGATCCATTCGTTGTATGTGGCGAAAAACACACCATTGTGTGAAGCTTATGAAAATGGTACAATAACGTTGTGTTCAAAAGAAGAGTATATGGAACGACTCATCCTTTTTCTCGAGCTTCTAAGTCCGGACGTGGCGGTTGAGCGCCTGTTCAGCCGTATACCAGAAAAAGACGCCGTGTTCTGTAACTGGGGTACGAGCTGGTGGAAACTGAAGGATGAGGTGTTGGGGGAGATGGAACGGCGCGGAACTTATCAGGGCAGGGCATTCTGCTATCTTCACGGCGCCGCCTTACATATGCGAAGAGACATGCGATAATGCAGGGGGTTATATTGTGGCAGGAAACGATTTGACCAACATACAGGTTTACAGGAAAAAATGGAATTTCAACATAGGAGTCATCATATTTGGCGTCATATTCATCTATCTTATAGTGACCGTACTTCTCTATCTGACAGACAAGAAAGTGTCTGCTTATGAAGTGCGGGAGGGTTCCATATTAAAAGATACGGCTTATACAGGATTTATCATCAGGCAGGAAGAGGTCGTCAATGCGGATGCAGACGGCTATATCAATTATTTTGCCCCGGAAGGCACGAAAGTAGGCGCCAAGACACAGATATATACCCTTTCCTCTGATAAGCTTGACTTTCATGAGCCGGACGGCAAGGAAGCGGACAGCCTCACTGCGGAAGAACAGGCATCTCTGCTTGTAAAGACGCAGTCTTTCAGTGAGAATTTCAATGAAAGCCAGTACGGTGATGTCTACACATTAAAGAACAATATCCAAGCGGTGCTGGAGAGCAAATCAAGCCAGAGCAGGCAGTCGCAGCTTAACAGTATGATCAATGAAGGAAGAGATGACTTTCAGGTATATCCGGCGTCCGATGATGGTATCGTCATCTACTCTACAGACGGTTATGAAGGCCTGGATCTAAAAGACGTGACGAAGGATATGGTAGAGAAGAAGGATTATGAGCGAAAGAGTATAAAGAATAATACGAAAATCAAGGCAGGAGAGCCGGTTTATAAGCTCATCACTGACGACGTGTGGACACTTGCCATCGTGCTCGATGACGACACGGCCCAGGAACTGGCAGAGACGAAGCGGGTAAAAGTGCGTTTCACAAAAGATAACGAGATGGCTACTGCGGGCTTTGCCATATATAATACGAAGGATTATAATATCGGATTTCTTACATTCACGAGTTCTATGATACGGTATGCGGAGGAACGGTATCTCGATATCGAGCTTATTCTGGAAGACGAATCCGGCTTGAAGATACCGAAATCGTCTGTAGTCAGCAAAAAGTTCTACACCGTACCGGAGGATTATCTGACACAGGGAGGAAACAGCAGGGAGACAGGCGTGCTCATCGACACAGGCGAAGAGAACGCCGAATTCCAGAAGGTGGACGTCTACTACCGGGATAATGAGATGGGGATGGTGTATCTGAACCCGGATGCTTTTGAAGAGAATACCGTGCTGATCAAAGCCGATTCCAACGATACGTACAGGCTCAAGGCTACAAAAAGCCTGAAAGGCGTATATAATATCAATAAAGGATATGCGGTATTCAAACAGGTAAAGATACTGTGCGAAAGTGATGAATACTATATCGTAGAATCAGGTAACAACTTTGGACTGGCCAATTATGACCATATCGCCCTGGACGGCAAGGCGGTGAGAGAGAACAATGTCATATTTTAAAACAGAGGAGTGATGATTATGCTGAAAGAGAATCTGGAACAGGTAGAGGACAGAATCCAGAAGGCCTGCGACAGGGCAGGGAGGGACCGCGGCGAGGTGACGCTTATAGCGGTGAGTAAGACAAAGCCCGCTGATACGTTGAGAGAGGCCTATGACCTAGGTGTCCGTGTGTTTGGAGAGAACAAGGTGCAGGAACTGGTGGATAAATACGAGGTGCTGCCGGATGATATCAGCTGGCATATGATCGGACACCTGCAGCGGAACAAAGTGAAATACATGATTGATAAAGCAGAGCTTATCCATTCTGTCGATTCTCTTAGACTTGCTGAAACAATTGAAAAAGAAGCGGAAAAACATAATATTACCGCAAATATACTTATTGAAGTGAATGTTGCAAGAGAAGAAAGCAAATTTGGTGTGATGCCTGAAGAATTAGATGAAATTGTAGAGAAAATTGCAGGATTCCCCCACCTTAACGTTAAGGGTCTTATGACGATTGCTCCGAACGTCGAAAATCCTGAGGAAAACCGGGCTGTTTTCGCCCGTTTGCGCAAATTATCTGTTGACATTGCCAGCAAAAACGTTGATAATATGAATATGAGTATACTTTCCATGGGTATGACCAATGACTATGAAATAGCAATTGAAGAAGGGGCCACCATGGTGCGAGTGGGAACCGGTATATTCGGTGAGCGCAATTACGCTCAAGTATAACGTAAGATAGGAGATTTTTTATAATGGGAGTATTAGATAAGTTTCTGGATATCATGAAGCTGAGTGATGATGATGATTACGATGACGATGATTTCTTCGACGATGACTATGAGGATGACGATTATGAAGAGAAGCCAAAGAGAAGTTTCTTCCGGAAAGAAAAGGATTATGACGACGAGGAAGAAGACGACTACGAACTTACGGCCAGAACATCTTCCAAGTCATCCCGTTCTAATAATAAAGTAACACCGATGCGCCAGCCCGCAAGGAGAAGCGGGGTAAGCATGGAGGTATGTGTCATCAAGCCTACTTCTGTCGATGATGCCAGGGAGATTACGGAGACCCTGCTGTCAGGCAGGACAGTCATTCTGAATCTCGAGGGGTTGGATTTGGAAGTGGCTCAGAGGATTATCGATTTCACGTCAGGCGCTACGTTTGCCATCAACGGCAATCTCCAGAAGATTTCCAACTACATATTCCTCGTGACACCTACCAATGTAGATATCTCAGGGGATTTGCAGGATCTGCTGAATACGTCTTTTGACGCGTCATCCATGAGGTCGAGATTTTAGGACAGGTTATGAACAAGGAAGAACAGTTATTACAGAAAAGGCTGGCTGAGCTGTCGTACATGGCCTTTACACGCGGTATTGTTACATTTTCTGATTTTCTTAATTTGAATGAGTTGAATATACTGCATACAACACCGAAGGATATGTTTCCTGCCCGTTACGAGACATATGGTGGTTATGATTTATCAGAGCGTCAGATGGTTGCATTTCTACCTGATGCTCTTTATTATGAATATGCTTATCCGGTCGCAGTCATTGAAATCAGTCCGGTCAACAGGAAGTTCGCCGAAGAGCTGACCCATAGGGATTATCTCGGGGCGCTCATGAATCTTGGGATTGAACGCTGTAAGCTGGGGGACATTATCATAGACGGCGGCCGTACCTTACTATTCGCAAAGGAAGAGCTGGCTGCCTACATTACAGGTGAGCTGACAAGGATCCGTCATACGACCGTACAGGCGGAGCAATGTACCGCCGGGGCGTTCGAATATGTACCCAGATACGAAGAATTGAAAGGAACGGTACCTTCCATAAGGCTGGACATGGTTCTGTCTGTCGCATATCCTCTGTCGAGGAGCAAGCTGACTGCCTATATCGAAGGAGGAAAGGTATATGTAAACGGGAAGCTGATTACGAGCAACGGCTGTCAGCTCAAGGAGGCTGACCGTATATCTATACGGGGGATGGGGAGACTTACTTACGAAGGAATTCTTTCCCGGACGAAAAAAGGCCGGTATATGATAGCTGTTCGCAAATATATTTAGAGAGATGGCATAAGGAAGAATGGACATTAACAATATGAAAGAGGCAAACAGAACAAAGCATTACGCTGTGGCTGTCATCGCGGCTGCTGCAGGGGTGCTGCTTGACCAGTTCACAAAATATCTGGCAATAACAAGGCTGAAAGGTGAGGAACCGTTCATACTCCTGAAGGGCGTGTTCCAGTTTGAATATCTGGAGAACAGGGGCGCTGCCTTCGGTTTGTTTCAGGACCAGCGTATGTTCTTTTTTATCAGCGTGGCGGTCATATGTACAGTCGTCATATGGTTCTACTTAAAAGTTCCTATGGAGCGGCGGTTCCTGCCGCTTCGCATCTGCGCGGTCCTGATTGTTGCAGGCGCGTTCGGCAATTGCATCGACAGGGTGCGGCTCAACTATGTAGTTGATTTCTTTTATATCAAGCTGATAGATTTCCCGATATTTAATGTGGCGGACATCTATGTGACCGTATCGACATTTGCGTTAGTCGTACTTCTGTTCTTTTACTATAAGGAGGAAGATTTTGAGCGAATTTTTCACCGTCGAAAATGAGGAAGGGGACCGGCTAGACCGTTACCTGGCAGAAGAGCTTGCAGACAGATCCCGTTCCTATATACAGAAGCTGATCAAGGACAATCATATATTAGTGAACAACAAGCCTGTAAAAGCCAATTACAGGCTTTCCTGCGGTGATATGATAGAAGTCAGCGTGCCCTCTGCCAAGAATTTTGACATTCTTCCGGAGGACATCCCACTTGATATCCTGTACGAGGATGCGGATATCATCGTCATAAACAAGCCAAAGCAGATGGTCGTGCACCCTGCTCCGGGACATTACCGCGGTACGCTCGTCAATGCGCTCATGTTCCACTGCGGGCAGGAGCTTTCCGGCATCAACGGCATGATGCGCCCAGGCATCGTGCATCGGATAGATATGGATACGACGGGGTCGCTGATCGTGTGCAAGAATGACGCGGCGCACCAGTCGCTTTCAGAGCAGCTCAAGGAACACAGCATACGCCGTATCTATGAAGCAATCGTGCACGGCGGCTTCAAGGAAGACAGTGGTACCATCGACGCTCCAATCGGAAGGCACCCCACAGACCGCAAGAAGATGAGCACCCATGCGAAAAACGGCAGAAGGGCCGTGACACACTATAAGGTGCTGGAGCGCTTTGGAGAATATAGTTATATTCAGTGTGAACTGGAAACAGGCCGGACACATCAGATTCGTGTCCATATGTCGAGCATCGGGCACCCCCTGGCCGGTGATATGGTATACGGTCCCCGAAGATGTGCATTTCCGGGCCTGCAGGGACAGACGCTGCATGCAAAGACGCTTGGAATCATGCATCCACGCACCGGTGAATATCTGGAAGTAGAAGCGCCTCTTCCACAATATTTTGTGGAATTGTTAGACCGGCTAAGGGTTATTTAGTGTAATATTTTCGGAAAATCGTGTACTTTTGAGATATATTGTTATATAATATAGGCATACTTACAAAGGAGTGTGATTGCATGGCTGAAAAGACTAATACAATTATTACGATAGGAAGGCAGTTCGGAAGCGCAGGGCGCGAAATCGGCTATAAGGTTGCGAAAGACCTGGGAATTAAACTCTATGATAAGGAGATGCTTGACAGAGCGGCGAAAGAGAGCGGCATATGCCAGGAGCTCTTTGAGACACATGATGAGAAACCCACTAACAGTTTTTTGTATTCCCTCGTCATGGATACGTATTCGCTTGGATATTCCAGCGGCAGCTATACGGATATGCCTATCAACCACAAGGTATTTCTGGCACAGTTCGACGCAATCAAGAAGATTGCAGATGAAGGTCCCTGTATTCTCGTGGGCAGATGTGCAGACTATGCGCTCCAGGAATATGAGAACGTACTGACCGTATTTATCCATGCCAGCCTGGATGCACGTATAAGGCGTATCGCCCGTATCTATGAACTGACGGATGCAAAGGCAAAAGATATGTGCCAGAAGACGGATAAGAAGCGCGCGAGCTACTATAACTACTACACGAACAAAAAATGGGCGGATGCGGAAAGCTACAACATATGTCTTGACAGTTCCGTGCTCGGCATCGAAGGTACCGCAGAGGCCATCAAGAGGCTGGTAGAACTGAAAGAAAGAGGACTCGACAGGAAACTTTAACCGAAAAGGTTAAGCATAGAACATTGAAGGGAGGGAAGCAGGCCTGCTTCCCTCCCTTCAATGTCACCTGTATTTCAATAACAGCCAAACAGACGCAGGCCGTCATCTTATGTGCGGGATACGTTCAGGCCATCCTTTTATGCTGCCGTTTAAGATTGCGGTAAACATCCGCTGCTTCGCCCCCGGATGTTCAGCATTCAGCTGCCTGACGAGCTCTTTCGCATACTGCCGTTTCGTATATCCGTCAATCGGACATCTGCTCGCCACGACCGGCAGGTCATATTTGTTCTTAAAGCCTATGATGTCCGACTCGTCCACATACATGACTGGGCGGATGACAGTCAGATCCATACGGTCCAGATATGTACGCGGCGAAAAGGAATAGAATCTTCCTTCAAATAATAGGGAGAGCAGCATCGTCTCAATGATGTCATCTTTATGGTGGGCGTAGGCCACCTTGTTGCAGCCCATCTCTTTGACGGCCTGGTTCAGGGCACCTTTCCTCATCTTCGCGCAGAGGGAACAAGGGTTGCTTTCCTTTCGTTCCTCAAAAAGAATATGGGCAATATCTGTCTTGACTATATGGTAAGGCACGCCGAGATCTTCACACAGCCGGATGACGGGAGTGAAATCACATTCGCTGTACCCGAGGTCCACCGTTACCGCGCTCAGCTTAAACTTCTTCGGATAAAACCGTCTGAGGCCGTGCAGCGCATACAGCAGCGTCAGACTGTCCTTTCCGCCGGATATGCCGACTGCGATATGGTCTCCTTCCTCAATCATGCCGTACTCCTCGACCGCCTTTCTCGTATAGCTTAACAATTGCTGCAGTTTCATATGTCAATAATTCCTTTCTGCTTATCTCTTTGCCGGTATTAGTTCCGTACCTGCTAATCTTATAATATTTCCACAGATATTACAAGCTTGATTCTAGCGAAGGCAGCGAGCCGGGCGGGGTATTTGACTCAGGATGTGCTATCATGTAAAATGGAACGAGAGGTTGATAAGATGGAAAAGACGAATATATTAATCGTAGAAGATGACAGGGCGATTGCTGATGCAGTTGCCTATACGCTGGAACAGGAAGAATTCCGGCTCATACATGCCGGCAGCATGTCGGCAGCGCAGCCATATCTCGGGAAGAAGGACATCGGCCTGTATCTGCTTGATGTCATGCTGCCGGATGGGACCGGTTATGATCTGTGCAGAAAAGTCAAGAGATACCATGACGTACCGGTTATCTTTCTGACGGCCTGTGACGAGGAGGCCAATATCGTCATGGGGCTGGATATCGGAGCGGATGATTATGTCGTGAAGCCCTTCCGGGTCCGGGAGCTCATATCGCGCATACGCAGCGTGCTGCGGCGTTATGACGGCCGGCAGGACAGCGGGCCTTCGTCTGTCTACCATGCAGGGGATATCAAGGTTCTTACGGCAGAAGGCAAGGTATACTGCCGGGGAGAAGAGATCTGTCTCAGCGCGCTGGAATACAAGCTTCTTCTTTATCTTATCCGCCATGAAGGGCAGATCGTGACGAGAGAGCAGCTGCTTTCCCATATCTATGACATCGCAGGAGAGTATGTAAACGACAATACGCTGACCGTGTATATCAAGCGGCTGAGGGACAAGCTGGAGACACATCCGGGCCATCCTTGCATCATACAGACCGTGCGCGGGCTTGGTTACAAGATAGGAGAATCACATGTTTAAGAATAGAGAGATCTTATATGCCATTATATTTATCCTCATCCTTTCCACCCTCTCTGCGGCCGCGTGCATACGCGTACCGGCTTTGGGCGGGTATGTCGTGCTTGCAGACGGAATTCTGTATATTGCCTGTTTCTCTGCTTTTGCACGCTACCGTTATAGGAAGCTCAGAACGCTGTCGGAATTTCTTCGAAAGGCACAGATGCATATGCTGCCGCTTGAGGTGCCTGACCAGTTGGAGGGAGAACTGAGCGTACTGAAGAGCGAGCTCTATAAACTGCTCGCCACGTGCCATTCCCAGTCAGAACTTCTTAAGCAGGACAGGCAGTTCCTCGCCGACACGATATCGGACATCTCCCACCAGCTTAAGACGCCGATGACATCCATGAACGTGATGGTCGATCTGCTGAAAGATGAGGCGCTCCCGCCGCAGAAGCGTCTGGAATTTACGCGGGCGCTCCACACTCAGCTGTCCCGCATGGAATGGCTGCTGTCTGCGATGCTTACGATGTCACGGATTGACGCGGGAGCTATCACGCTGAAGAAGGAGACGGTAAAGGTGTCGGACCTGATTCGTCTGGCATCGGAGCATCTTCTCGTACCGATGGAACTGCGGGGGCAGCATCTGGTGGTTCCCGATGAACTGTCCGCCGCATTCAAGGGGGACTTGCACTGGAGCAGCGAGGCAGTATCCAATATATTGAAGAACTGTATGGAACACACTCCGCGCGGCGGAACGATTACGGTCAGTGTCAGGGAGAATCCCGTCTATACTGGTATCACGATTCAAGATGAAGGGGGCGGCATCAGCGAAGAGGACAGGCCGCATGTATTCGAACGCTTCTACAAAGGTTCCAATGCTTCCCCTGACAGCGTGGGCATCGGGCTTGCCATGGCAAAGCAGCTGATTGCCGCGCAGGACGGGACGATAGAGATTGAATCTGTCTACGGAAGATATACGGTATTTATAATCAAATTCTACCATTGCAATATGTGACAATATTGTCACCTTATCTGTCACTTCGCTGTCACCTTCCCTGTCTATACTGGAATTATAGCGAAAGAACGCTGTAAGGAAGGAGGCATCATATGGATATCATCCAGACATTGACTATCCGGCATCTGAAACATTATAAAAAACGGACATTGGCAGCAGCGGCAGGCATATGGACCGCTACCGTGCTGCTCACAATGCTATCCGTCTTCATGGCATCCTTCGTGCAGAGGCTGCAAGCGGCGGATGTGGCACGGGAAGATGTAAAGCCGCTGCTAAGCGCCGCATCCGGCATGATGGCTGTCGTGCTGGCGGTCCTTGTCATATTTCTGTATAATATGCTCATCATGTCATCCAGGGACAGAGGACGCTATCTTGGCATTCTGGCCAGCGTCGGGGCTACGCCGTACCAGAGAAGGAAGATTGCATTGCTGGAGACGGTCATATTGGGAGGCGTCGGTATCCCTGCCGGTATCGGAACGGGCGTGCTGCTGTCAGTCCTCATATTCCCGTTCCGCACCGTCGTGTCCTGGCGCGTATTGCTGCTCATATTTCTGTGCGAATGTACCGCCGTACTGCTGACAGGAATCGTAAGTACCGGAAGTACCGGCAAGGGTCCCGTCATCAGTCTTATACGCAACGTGACGGATAAAAGAAGCTTCAAGAAGCCGGTCATGCTTCCCGGCTGGATTGAACGCCATTCTAAGGCAGAAGGGAAGCTTGCGCTGAAGAATATCCTATTCTTTAAGCGACGTTATCTCATCACCGGGATTTCATTTATAATATCCATGCTCTTATTCCTGGATGGATATATCTATATGAATTACCTGGACGGCCGCTACGAAGCCCGGGACAGGCGTCCGAAAGATAATGCGGATTTGGTTCTGGAAGAAGAATATAATAAAAGAAACGATGCGTGGGAGGACTTTATCGCAGAGGTCGTCACACTTCCCGGCATAGAAGAATATTCCATCCAGGAACGGGCAGATATGGGCACTGTGCTTTTCGAAGCAAAAGACATCAATCCGAAGCTGAAAAAGTATGAGAGCTATATACTGGGAACCTCTTACAAGAACCCTATCACAATAGGGAGCGTAAAGGGAGATGAGAAATGCGGATATGCGATGAATCTTGTCCTCATCGGCCTGGAGGATGATGGATTCCGCAATTATCTGGATAAAGCAGGAATCTCCGGCAGCTGGGACGAGGAAGGCGGAGCGATTCCGGTACTGATTGAAGATTATCCGGTCGCCAAGACGGGCCGTACTACGAAGTACAGGAGCGTACTTTCAGAACATGTGGCAGGTCCTCTGTCTGTATGCTCGGATGCCGGTCAGTGGCTGTACCCGGTAGCGGATTCTCAGGGAGAGCAGGTGGATGCGTTTGAAGAATGGGAGTTCCAGGTGCTGGGCGTAACCACAAAGACAGCGCCGTGCTATATCGTCAGTGCTCTTGAGGAACCGAATACGATATATTTTTACACGACGCGGCAGGCTCTGGAACGTCTTGTCAATAATAAAAACTTTCCGAAGGAACCATCCGGAACTTACCGCAGGCTGGCGTTAAAAGTAAGAAGCAAAGTCCCGGAGATTCCTGACAATGTATTGTTCCCTGCCGTGGTACAATATGGGAACACTACTACTCGAAGCCTGAAGCTTGCAGCGTCATCCTTCTCTTTCCTCTCAGATGCTGCGATGCAGAACACCCTTCAGACCCGGAATGAAGAAATCGGCAGATTGCAGAAAGAGATTGGTAAAATCGGAGTGAAGTATGGGCTGTCTGACGGGAGTGAAATGGATATCGACAATTTTGACTGGTCTGCCGTCGACTATACCTACAGCAGCTATCCCTCTCACATACTCGGGGCGCTCACAGAACCCTTCCCCCTTCTCAGGCACCTTTTTACCTACGGAGTCCTTATCTTTATGACGGTGATAAGTACTTTCCAGATGATTAAGACTATTACATCTTCGGTGCAGACGCGCCGGCGGGAATTTGCCGTGCTGCTATCCGTCGGCATGAACAGACGCCAGATAGCAAAGATGCTCTTTATGGAGAATCTCATATGTACGACATGTGCGTATGCGTCTGGTCTTGCTGCCAGTGTTCTGCTGGCTCTCGTACTTTTCCTGTCATGGGGAAAGGAACAGGCGGTGGAACCGATATTCCCATATCAGATTGTCTTGATGGAAACAATTGTATTCCTTGTACTTATCCTGATATCGGTGTATCTGTCAGTCAGAAATGTTAAGAGAATTCAGCTTATTGACATCATCAAAGAAGAAACGGTATAGGAGGGGTATAGATGGAACTTCTGAAAGTAGAAAATGTAAGCAAGATATACGGAACAGGTGATAATGAAGTGAAGGCGCTGGACAATGTTTCCTTTACAGTGGAAAAGGGGGAATTTGTCGCTATCATTGGTCCGTCCGGCTCCGGCAAATCTACGCTCCTGCACATGCTCGGAGGTGTGGACGCACCTACATCTGGCAAGATCTTTGTGGAAGGCGTGGACCTTGGCTGTATGGATGAATCAAAATTATCAATCTTTAGAAGGAGGCAGGTAGGACTGATATATCAGTTTTATAATCTGATTCCAATCCTGGACGTGCAGGAAAATATTACGCTTCCCTTGCTTCTTGATGGACAGAAGCCAGATTCCGCATACTTGGATGAATTGATAGGAACGCTTGGCCTTAAAGAGCGGCTGCACCATCTGCCGAGCCAGCTGTCTGGAGGGCAGCAGCAGCGGGTATCCATAGGGCGGGCACTGATCATGCATCCCGCACTTGTCCTTGCAGATGAACCGACAGGAAACCTGGACAGGAAAAACAGTGAAGATATCATCTCGCTGCTAAAAAAATCCAACCGGAAATACCGCCAGACCCTCATTGTAATCACCCACGATGAAAGCATAGCGCTGCAGAGCGACCGCATCCTCTACCTAGAGGACGGAAAGCTTACTGGCAGATATTAAGTGTGGGTTTAGTAAACTAAGACGCCGATGGGGAGGTATGGGACAGATGCTCCGATGCGTCCGGGAACTGCGACTATCACACAGATTCCTAAGCCTGT
>NZ_JABFCH010000001.1:0-279516 GCF_017566055.1 Extibacter sp. GGCC_0201
CAAAGAGCAGATGAATGATAAGAGTTTTGCTAGTCCAGATGAATCAGGCTGGCGAGTTTGTTCGTTGTTAACATTTGCGGCGAGGCGTACACGCCGTTGCTGCAAGAAGAGCCGGAATCAGGTACGGGGATGTTGAGATAACATCCCCTGCCTGGTTCCGGCTCTTCTTGTATTAGGATTTCTTTTCGACAAAGGGCTTAGCTTGCTTAGCCCTCTATCACTATACTTACACAAACAAAGCACTTCCATCAGCCAATCGTGTTACACAGTCGCCCCCGCCCATGCCAGTAAAGTAGATAGCCGATGGGGAGGTATGGGACAGATGCGAAGGTATAAGCGGGAGGGACGGAGAATCCTCACCAGATTCCTTGGCTTGTGGGATGAGAGCCGCTATCGGCGAACAGTCCACAGGGTTAGGAATCTGTGTGATAGTCGCAGTTCCCGGACGCATCGGAGCAGATGCCCATACCTCCCCATCGGCGTCTAGTTTACTTAAACCCACATTTCTAACGCTCGTCGTATTTCTCTTCGCAGTATTTGCATCGGTAGATTTCCTTTTCCGGGTCTGTCAGGACAAAGATGTGGTCCAGCTCCTGCTCGATGGAAGTGATACAGCGCGGATTCTTGCATCGGATGACGTTTGTAATCTCTTTCGGAAGCTTTAATGCTTTCTTGTCCACGATCTTCTGATCCTTGATGATATTGATCGTGATATTGTGATCTATAAAGCCGAGGATATCCAGATCTATGAAATCTATCGGACATTCGATCTTGATGATATCTTTCCTCCCCATCTTGCTGCTGCGCGCATTCTTGATGATAGCGACACAGCAGTCCAGCTTATCCAGCTTCAGGTGCTTATAGATATCCATGCTTCTTCCCGCCTGGATATGGTCCAGTACGAAACCTTCCGATATGCTGCCTACATTTAATGTATTTTCAACCATTACAATTCCTCCTAAACTTCAATTTCCAGTAATGTAAGTATGAGAGCCATCCGCACGTAGACGCCATACTGCATCTGTCTGAAATAAGCGGCCCTTGGGTCGCTGTCTACTTCTACAGAGATTTCGTTCACTCTCGGAAGCGGATGGAGGACGAACATATTGTCCGGAGCCAGCTCCATCTTCTTCGCATCCAGGATGTAGAAATCCTTCATACGGACATAGTCTTCCTCATTGAAGAAGCGCTCCTTCTGTACACGTGTCATGTACAAGATATCCAGTTTGGGAAGAGCATCTTCAAGACGGACCACTTCTTCATACGGTACATCTTTGGCATCCAGAACATCATTGCGTATGTAGCCAGGCAGCCTCAGCTCTTCCGGGGATATCAGGATGAATCTGATTCCCGTATATCGGACAAGTGCATGGATAAGCGAGTGGACGGTGCGTCCGAACTTCAGATCCCCGCAGAGCCCGATGGTCATGCCGGAGAGATGCCCCTTTAAAGAGCGGATGGTAAGCAGGTCTGTCAACGTCTGGGTCGGGTGCTGGTGTCCCCCGTCTCCTGCGTTGATTACAGGGATGGAAGAGTGGCGGCACGCTACCATAGGCGCGCCTTCCTTCGGATGGCGCATGGCGCATATGTCAGCATAACATGATATGGTACGGATCGTATCTGACACGCTTTCCCCCTTAGCGGCAGAGCTGGAATCGGCGGTAGAGAACCCCAGGATGCTGCCGCCCAGATTCAGCATGGCAGCCTCATGGCTCAGCCTTGTCCTTGTGCTTGGCTCATAGAACAAAGTGGCAAGCTTCTTCCCCTCACATGCATGCGCATATTTTTCCGGATTGGCCTCTATATCATTAGCCACATCCATCAGTTTATCCAACTCTTCCACTGAGAAATCCAGTGGACTCATCAAATGTCTCATAAAAACCTCCTTATACATATGTCAATAATTCTTCCACAGATTTTCTTCTGGGTACAGCCGGTTCGATATCAGGCCAGCCGACGGCAATCAAGGCGGCAAGCTCCTCCTCCTGAGGTATATGCAGCAGTCCGCTGATACCGTGACCGTCCCAGATTCCCATAATCACCGTTCCAAGCCCCGCCTCATGAGCGGCTAGACAGAAGGACTGGCATGCGATACCTGTATCGAACATCTGCCAGCGGTCTTCCTTATCTGTCGTATAAGAACCGTCGCGCTCAAAACCACAGATACCTTTTACAAAAGTAACTGCAATAAGCATTGGTGCCTGCTTTACAATCTTGGAATTAAATTCCGGGGTAAAATGAGTGGCGATAGTATCAAGAATTGAAGGATCTTCGACTGCGATATAACGGGTAATCTGGCTATTCTTCCAGGACGGCGAATAGGATGCGGTAGATATAAGAGATTCTAACAGAGAATGTTCCACACGTTCCGGCTTGAACCTGCGGATGCTTCTTCGTGTCATGATGCATTCCTTGGTATTCATATCATAATCCTCCCATATTGAAAATCTTTCATATATCATATAATAAATACGAAAGATTTTCAACTTCTGGACAGGATTTTTTCAAACAGCAGTCCGGCGCCGAACCAGAAAGGCGCATAATCGAGGCGGACGAGGCCGTTGATGTTCATAGGAGCCTTGCTGTAATCCCACGGACAGGCATCGATCCTGCGCAAAACAGACCCGGTGATATATTCTCCGATAAAGATACAGCATGTGTATACACCTCCTCTAAGGACCGGGCTTTTGCCTTTCAGGACTTTGCAGACGGGCGAGAGGAAACTGGCCATCCCGTATATCGGGAACATCCAGATCGACGTGCTGCCCATCAGCGTGGGATTCTTTTCTTTATAGGAATGGAGGCCGGTGAATAGGATCTCCATACACCAGCCCGCCGTTCCACAGGAGAGAAAATTATGTTTCATACGTTGTAAGTATGCCAAAGGGCAGTAGATTTTATGCACAAAATGTATTATAATACAGATTAGTTTGCAAGAAGGAGATAGATGGATATGGCAGAGTTGACAGAACTGAGGGAACAGCTGGATGAGATAGACGCACAGATTGTGGAACTGTATGAAAGACGCATGAACATATGCGAACAGGTCGGCGAGTATAAGATCGAGAAAGGAAAGAAGGTATTCGACCGTCAGAGGGAAAAGAACAAGCTGGCAGACGTGGCCGCCAAGGTCAGCAGCGACTTCAATAAGAAAGGGATACAGGAGCTCTATCAGCAGCTCATGTCCATGAGCAGGAAGCTGCAGTACCAGCAGCTTGTGAAGGCGGGCGCACTTGGCCGCCTGCCGTTCATAGAGGTTGCGTCTCTTGACAAGAGCACGGCGCGTGTCGTATTCCAGGGCGTGGAGGGTGCGTACGGGCAGGCAGCCATGCAGCAATATTTTGGAGAAGGCTGCAACTGCTTTCATGTGAGGACGTTCCGGGATGCCATGGAGGCGATAGAAGAAGGCTCTGCCGACTACGCCGTGCTTCCGATTGAGAACTCTTCGGCGGGAGCGGTGAACGAGATGTATGATCTGCTCGTGGAATTCGAGAATTATATCGTAGGGGAGACGATCCTTCCGGTAACACACACGTTGGCGGGACTGCCAGGGACGGAGCTTGCGGATATACAGCGTGTCTATTCCAAGGCAGAGGCGCTCATGCAGACGTCCCGTTTCCTGGATGACCATGCCGACTGGCAGCAGATCAGTGTCGTGAATACGGCAATCGCGGCCAAAAAGATCCTGGAGGACGCGGACCGGACGCAGGCTGCGGTTTGCAGCGCGTATGCGGCTAAGGTACACGGCCTTTCTGTCCTGGTGGACGGAATCAATGATGAGAAAAATAATTTTACAAGATTCATCGTCGTAACGAACCAGAAGATATTCCGCAAAGATGCGGATAAGATCAGCATCTGCTTTGAGGTTGCGCATGAGAGCGGTTCCTTGTATCATCTGCTGTCTCATTTTATCTATAATGACCTGAATATGACGAAGATCGAGTCAAGACCGGTAGAGGGGCGTTCGTGGGAATACCGCTTTTTCGTAGATTTTGAGGGCAGCTTAAGCGACGGAGCGGTTAAGAATGCAATCCGTGGACTGAGGGAAGAAAGCCGGAGCCTCAAGATCCTCGGCAATTATTAGGCAAGGAGCAGGAAAGAGATGAGAACAAATGAATTGATCCTCTACAAACATATGGAACAGCAGCAGATTCTTGATGATATGACGTTCCTTATGGAGAATTATGACAATGAATATTACAACAAAGAAGATATGAGAAGCCTTCTGTTCGATGTGGTGAATGCGCTCCTGGAGCTGGCTGCCAGCCATGGCTTCGAGGGCAACCTGTGGCATGATTACCTCACGTATCTGCTTGCCAGCGATGAAAACGCGTACAGCACGTCCTGTGAGATTGTCGGCGAAGTAGAAGGCAGCATCAACGATGCGGCCCTGCATGACTTTGCGATATTCAAAGAGCTGTTCGACTATGACTTCACATTGCTGGAAAAGGAGCTGGGAGCAGGCTGCCTGGCATTCGTAAGGGATTACAGAGGACTTGGCGAAGAACATGGGAATGTGTTCAACACGAGAATCAGCAGCCGCATATGCGGTCTGGGAAAAGCGCTGGCCGATGTCTCCGGCAGCAGGGAATTCAAACATACGGTAACCCAGTTCTACAAGGAGTTCGGCGTAGGCAAGCTTGGCCTTCACAAAGCATTCCGCGTCGAACATACGGCGGAAGGCGCCGAGATTGTGCCGATTACAAAGATTGCCCATGTCTATCTGGATGACCTTGTCGGGTATGATATCGCTAAAAAGAAGCTGACAGATAATACGCAGGCATTCGTGGAAGGACGGCGTGCCAACAACTGCCTCCTATATGGAGACGCGGGCACCGGCAAGTCCTCATCCATCAAGGCCATCCTCAACCAGTATTATGACCAGGGCCTGAGGATGATAGAGATATACAAGCATCAGTTCCAGGACCTGAATGACGTCATCGCACAGATAAAGAACCGCAATTATAAGTTCATCATCTATATGGACGACCTCTCCTTTGAAGAATTTGAGATAGAGTATAAGTATCTGAAAGCCGTCATCGAAGGAGGTCTGGAGCGCAAGCCGGATAACGTGCTCATATACGCCACCTCAAACCGGAGGCATCTGATCCGTGAGACATTCAAGGATAAGGCGGACCGGGATGAAGAGCTGCACACGAACGATACGGTGCAGGAGAAGCTGTCTCTTGTGGCCAGATTCGGAGTGACAATCTACTTCGGCCGTCCGGAGAAGAAGGAATTCCAGGAGATCGTAAGGCAGATAGCACTTCGTAATGGAATCGATATGCCGGAGGATGAGCTGCTGCTTGAAGCAAACAGGTGGGAGCTGAGCCACGGCGGTCTGTCAGGAAGGACCGCCCAGCAGTTCGTGGATTATCTGCTCGGGATGAGGCGGTAGGAGCTGGATAAAGGCAGCATATAATACAGGAGGATGAGAACATGAATCTGGACAAGGTAGTGCCGGACGGTCTTGCGGTCAGCCGGCCCCATAATGTGATACACGGCTTTGTCAATGGAGCGGCCGTAATCGTGATTCCGCTGGAGCAGAGTGCGCAGTACAAGATAACGCTATACCTTGATGTGGAGAGGAGTACATATAAGGATCAGTTTCTGGCATATGTGAAATCCCTGGAAGAGACCTATCCTTTCGTGAACTATGCAGGATACAACATGAAGAATGCCATCACTGTAAATATAGCGTCGCAAGAGGAGTGGGACAGGGATAACCTGACGCATCTGCTAGAAGATATAACGGCAAAATGTGCGGACTTGCAGATATATAGCTGCTGTGCCGTCTGTGGGTCCACGGAACAGCTTGACATATCCGCGGTCGACAGCCACAGCGAACCACTGTGCAGCAGCTGCTATGCCGGGATTGCAGAAGGTATGATTCAGACCGATGGCAGCAGGAGAAGAAGAGAGCATCTTCCGCTTGGCGTACTCGGAGCTCTCTTAGGAGCAGTCCTCGGCTCTGCCCTTTGGATTGTGATCGGCCAGTTCGGCTTTATCGCCGGCCTTGCAGGATATGCGATCGTATATGGAAGCGTAAAGGGATATGAAAAGGCAGGGGGCACCGTATCGAAGAAGGGAATCATCCTCTGTGTCATATTCTCATTGCTGGCAATAGCGGCGGCCGAATGTGCGTCCTTAGGCATAACCATTTACCGGGAGCTCAAGGCTGACTATTGGATCACGCCGACAGAAGCATTCCAGATGATTCCGGACTTCCTCGGCGTGGAAGAAGTCCGCGGCGGGGTCATAAAGGATCTGGTCATCGGATATGCATTTGCGGTATGGGCAAGCTTCTCTTTTGTCAAAAGCCTGTGGAAGAGGATTCAGGCAGAGACGGCACCGCATGTTATCGAGCGTCTGTAAGAAGAAGCAAAATAAGATGGATGCGTAGCTGATTATAATATTATGGTGGATGTATCATGTGTTAAATGCTATAATAGGTAAAAGCACGCAGGCGGTATTAGTATGAAATGGTACAGATTTCGACAATATAAGAGGGTAAAAAATGTCACAGGACTTCGAGTTCTGTGGCTTTTTTTATATTAGAGGACGAAGCTCGACATTCTGCGGACGAAAAAGGAGGAGAAAGATGAAGAACACGTTGTATGTAATCAAGCTGAAGAAGAATGCGGATAACAAGAAAGGGGCTGCTGCGATTCTGAATAAGGCAGAGGAAAGCTATGAAAGAGAAAGGGAAAATGAATATACGCTGTATGGGCTGAACTACGAGAATTTTAAAGATAAGTACGATGGGGAACGTGATGGTACGGAAGGGATCGTGGCCATGATCTGCTACGAGGAAGAGAACGGGAGATTCTGTAATCAGGAGCTGTATGCGGGCTACTGCGAGGTGGATTCCAAAGAGGAAAGCATGACGATAACATATAAGATGCTCCTGCATCTTGAAGATTCGAACATGATTCATAACCTTTTGGACAAGTTAGACCTGGACCTGAAAGCTGACTATGAAAGCTGCAGTTATGTCATGATCAACCATTTTACAGAATTGATCCGGGCTTTTGAAGATCTGCTGATTAACAGTGGAAAGGCAAAGGGAGAGAAGGAAGAGGAAGAATTCGTGCAGGACGGTACTGAAGAGGAGATGCCTTATGAGCTGCACGAGCTGGCCTGCCATCAGAACGAATGTGTCAGGAGGTATCGCATTAAGGCGGACAGAGACCGGGCGGCATTCCAGAGGGACAGGGAACGGATCGTCAACAGCAAGGCGTTCCGCAGGCTGGTGGACAAAGCGCAGATATTCGGTGCCCAAAAAGGTGACCACTACCGCACACGGATGACACACACGTTGGAAGTAAACCAGATTGCCAAAGCCATTGCGTATGCGCTTGGTCTGAATCTGGACCTGACGGAGGCGATAGCGCTCGGGCACGACCTCGGGCATACGCCGTTCGGACATCAGGGAGAGAGGACGCTGCAGGCGATCTTATCCGGAACGCTTCCGTGCATCGAGTTCCCGGATGATGGAATAGCTTGCAGGACAGGCTGTTTCGGCGGATTCAAGCATAATTACCAGGGGCTGCGTGTCTTAAACAAACTGGAAGAGAAATATGTGGCCCATGAAGGATTGAACATCAGCTGCCAGGTGATGGAAGGGGTATTGAAGCATACGAAGCTGAAAGAAGAGATAAGCATCAGCGACTTTGCCGATAAAGAGACCGTTGCGCACCTGAAACTGGAAGAGCGCTTCACAAGCAGGAAGAAAGGATATTATATCTGTTCCACCCTCGAAGGACAGGCGGTAGCACTGGCGGACGAGATTGCCCAGAGAGGGCATGACGTTGACGATGCAATCTCCTCAGGGCTGATTACGGTGGAAGAGCTGATTGCACATCTGGATCTGGATAAGTATCATGCGATACGGGAAGAGCTGCGGGAAGAGAAGGCCATGTTCGATACATACGAACGTACATACATATCGGACAGAGAATTGATGGCAGGCAGGATGGTATCGGCGATAGTCCACTACTTTATCAATGGTGCGATCTGCTACAGCAGGGATAGGATGGAGGAGTATGAAAGGCCGGCAGACGGCAGCATCGACAAAGAGATCGTCACGCTGTCAAAAGCCGACTGGGACGTGTGCAGATATCTGGAACAGATCATCAACAGGAGGGTGATATCCAGTGCGGAAGTTGCAAGATTCGACCACACCGGGAACAAGATCATCTATGCGCTATTTCAGGATTACTATCGGAATCCGCGGCTGCTCCACAAGGGGACGCTGCAGAGGATATACAGCCATATGCTGCAGCATGAGGATGCCTCGGTCAGAGAGAGTGCCATCCATCTTGGGACTGGCAATATTGGTATCGTGAAGGAAGAGATACAATCTATCGTTGAAGGTGAGATAGGGCTGGAGGATGAGATAGACCTGCCTGAAGACGAATTCGTACGGTTTGAGAAGAGAAAGATACTCGTACGCAATATAACGGACTTTATAGCCGGGATGACGGACAGCTATGCATTACAGGAATACAAACGCCTGCATCCATAACATGACGGTATGAGGAGGAAATGCATCATGAATAAGAAAAAACTATGTATGACAGCAGGGCTACTGCTCTGGAGTGTGGGAAACCACTGCATGGCCTATGGTCTGCTGAGCCGGATAGCAGACAGCGAGTCTGCTCTGTCTTCCGGCTTAATCGTCGTCAGCCTGTATCTGGCAGGAGCCGGACTCATGGGAGCAGCGGTATTTATAGTATTGCCGAAGAGAGCTGTCAAAGATTCTGCCAGAGGACTTTGTTTCCTGGGAGGAGGTTATCTTGTTCTCCAGCTTCTGCTGAGCCTGCCGGCTGGCGGGCTCACATGGGCGATGGGACGGTTGACCAGTCTGGAAAACGCACAGATTAAGGCGGTGTCAGATGTCATGTGCATGATTATACAGGTGCCAATCCGTGCAGGTGCATTGATTCTGCTTCTCTATATCATTACCGGCATCGAGAGGGGACTTAGAGCTGTCATGCCGAAAGCGTCTGCGGCCTGTGCAGTATATACGATAGTACAGGTGGCGTTGAAATGGATGGGGACGAGTCTGGCAGCACTGGCTTTCAGGATTGTACTTTCCGCAGCTGTGACATATGCCCTGTGGCGGTATGTCTACCGTGAATTTAGGAAAGGAGGCGCGGGTGATGAAGCAGCTGAGCAATTGTAGTGTCCGAAGATGTATGAGGCGCCTCCTGGCTATAGCAATGATTCTATCACTTGTCCTGTCCGGGGATGTGCTCGTACTTGCCGGAGAGATTCGGGATAAAGCAGAGGAGGAGATGGCTGAGTGGAAAGAGGAACAGCAGAAGGAAGAGATTAAGAGGCAGCAGCAGGAATATATCGAAGAGAACAGGGCCGGTGATGCAAGGGATAACGATAAAAATCCGGACAATCCGGACGTGTATGCCGAAAGAAAAGCGGAAGCGGACACCGAAGCAGGAAAAGCAGAGGAAACACTTCCTGGCAATGAAAAGATGGGACAGGATGTCATCCGTCAGCCTGAACTGGAAGATGAACGGATGGATGAACTGGAAGCCCGTTACGGCGCCCCGGTAGAAATGTTTGAATATGGAAAAGTCTTTCAGACGGATACAGGCAGCTACAAGTTTATCAGCACGACGGAACCGAATTTGTACCGGAATGAAAAGGGAGAGCTTAAGGAGATTGACAATACCCTCATAGAAAAACAGCAGAGCCGCCGCAGCCGGGGTACAGAACGAACAGATACCACATACTATACGAACAAAGCAAACAGTATGAATATCATGCTTCCGGCTAAAATGACAGAGAACAATGGGATTGTACTTACGGCGGGGAATGGAGAACAGTTAGAGCTTCTTCCGCAGGATGGAGACTATAGCAGGCCGTCTGTACTGGGGAATGCAGTCTTATACAATGATGTGTCGGAGAACGTAGATATACAGTATACCGTAAGAGGTGACAGTGTAAAGGAAGATATTATTCTGAGAGAAAAAGAAGCATGTCATAGTTTTTCCTATGCTTTCTCCACAGAAGAATATGAAGCTGCTCTGGAAAACAACGTAATAGCTGTCTGGAAACGAGGAGTTAAAGCGCCGGACAGGGAAGTGCTTTTTTACCTTACGGCGCCGTTAATGACTGATGCGTCAGGGTCTGGAAGTGCAGGAATCGTAATGGAGCTTGAGGAGACCGGCGGACGGTATGTCCTTACAGTGACAGGAGATGAAGAATGGCTGGCATCTGAAGAAAGAGTATATCCGGTCAAGATAGACCCTACCATCACAATTCCTGCTGAAAAGCTGTCCGTCGTGACAACTACGAGCAAGACAGGTAAATATGCAGCTTCTGCGTTTGGATACGTAGGATATGCCAGTGAAGCGGTGACGGGAGTAAAGGGTGGTGATCTGGGCAAGACACGGATGTTCTTCCAGCTCAACTATAATATGAAGAAGCTCATACCGGAGGAGGCGGTTGTACAGAGTGCGTATCTTCACATGTATGAGTATTCTGCCTATGCAAGTTCTGCAACTTATGCCTGTTACCGGCTGAAACAGAACTGGACCCCTGCGTCAATCTCATGGGAGAATTCTGTCGGTATCGGCAGGGAAATTGCCGGAGAAAATGCCACGGTAAGAGCAGGAAATGGTTGGAAGAGCTTTGATATCCGCCAAAGTGTGAACGACTGGTCGACAGGTATCGCGCCTTCGTACGGCCTGATGGTGATGGCGCAGGACGAGACACAGTGGGGAGCGGCATTTTTCACCCCGGACTCCAACAGTTCCGTCCAGCCTACATTTACGCCTGACAAGAAGCCTTATATCGAGATTAACTGGGTATATCCGAATCCCGTAGACCCAGCGTACTCCCTTGATAAGACGACGGTGAACCTGCGCTCCATGATTGATTGTGACATGAGTGGCAGACTGGCCTTCCAGGGTGTGTTTGCAGACGGGCTTGCGACACCGGAATCCGTAGTTACGTACCAATTGAATGATACTTCTAAAAAGTATGGTGCCAATGTATCGGCGGGACATACAAAGCGATATCCGAACAGTGAAGCGTTCGAAGGAGCTTTTTCAAAGACTACCACAAGATACCGGGACAAGCAGGGGAACTGGCAGACGGTATATCCATTTGTGGATCCGGACTATAATGTCTTGTACCAGATAGAGGCTTCTGCTGCAAAGAACGGAAAGACAGGACAAAAATCATCATCTGACAGATTCACAGTATATAAGGTGAAGCAGTATGACACGTTGCCGAAAATCGCAAGCTATTATGGGATACCCCTCAGCCAGATTAGTTTTGACAATCGGGTACAGGATATGCTGCTTACGGCTAACAATACGCTGTTCATCCGCAATCCAAAGAAGAACGCCGAGAAGCCTTACAATCCTCCGCCTCTGGATGACAAAGCAAAGGCACAGATAGATGCTCAGCTTATGGGAAGAGGGCTTCATTGTGAATTCGGATTTGAACCTGTGAATCTGAATACAGGTAATTTTTATCTGACACATACGGATGCATCTGTTCCGGACTTTGCAGGAGAGTTTTCCGTAGAAAGGAATTATAACTCCAAAGGTGCCTCATATATAAGCCCGTTCGGACGGGGATGGCAGTTCTCTTACGGCGAATATCTGTCCAAAATGGAGGACGGTACGCTTATATATACACGGGGAGACGGCAGCTCCCTGTATTTTGCGGAGACAGAGGAAGGAGTCTATAGTTGTCCGGAAGGCTATGATTACGATTTAAAGCGAATTAAGACAAGAGAGAAAGAGTATGACTTTGGTACAGGTAAAGTCAAGTATCCGGTATACGAATATGAGATAACAGATACAGATAACGTAGTGCGGCGGTTCGACTGCTTTGGCAGCATGACAAAGTTAACGGATGAAAAGGGCAATGCTACTGTACTGTCCTACGATAAGAACTATAATCTTACCGCTGTGACGTCTCCGGCCGGGAGCGTATACGGATTCGCAATGACAGAGGACGGCAAGGTGGCTCAAATTGCGCTTCCAAACGGGGGAAAACTGTCCTACGCTTATGACGATGATGACAACCTCATTCGTTACACGGACGCATGCGGGTCGGTTACACGTTATGAGTACGATGATATGCACTGCATGACTGCATGGTATGACGGAAAAGATAATTGCATTACCACTAATGTTTATGACAGCGAGGGCCGGGTCATCCGACAGAAGGATGCCAACGGATATGAAGTGGTTCTCACCTATGATGAAGGGAAGACGGTCGCTGTAGATGGCAACGGAAATAGAACAGTCTATACGTATGACGACCAGTTCCGCACTACGTCTGTTCTCCATGCAGATGGGACAAAAGAGAAAAAAGTATATGACGAGAACCGGCTCGTGCAGGAGACTGACGAAATGGGGCATGCGGTTAGCTACGCATACGATGCCGACGGGAATATAACGAAAGAGACGCTCTATGACGGAACTGTCAGAACGTATATGTATGATGGGAAGCAACATCTGCTCAGTGAGACGGATTACGGCGGAACAAAGACGGAATACAGTTATGACAAAGCTGGCAATCTGACAACGGTCAAGAAGGCAGGCACAGAAGTGGAATCTTGTACCTATGACAGCAGAGGCCGTATCACTTCCCGGACAGATGCAATTGGGAATACGACCCGTTATGCTTATGAAGGGGCGTGGCTTAAAAGCATAACAGATCCGCTTGGCAGCAGGACGTCATTTACCTATAATGCTATGGGGCAAGTGACTGGAAAGACTGACGGGAACGGGCATACTGTGCTGACAGGTTATGACGTTGAGGGGCGGATAATCCGGGAGACAGACGGCGCGGGAAATACCGTAACTTATATGCTGGATGCAAATGGACAGGCAATCGCCTCGGAAGATGCCAATGGGAATATGACAACTTTCGTATATGACGGTCTCGGCAATCTCGTATCCGGAAGTGATGGAGAAGGAAGTTCGTTTTCGTATGCATATGATGGAAACGGCAACTGTATCAGGGAAACGGATGCAAAAGGTAAGGTGGCGGACAAGACATATGACAGCAGGAACCGGCTGACAAGCGAAAGTGATGGGGCGGGAAATACGATTACGTATGAGTATGATGCAATTGGCAATGTCATAAAAGAGACAGATGCTAAGGGCAGCAGCATGTATTACACATATGATTACGTATCCGGTAAAAAAGCATCCGACACGGATGAAAGCGGCGCATCTATTACATATGAATATTCGTCGGATGGCAGGCTTCTCGTACAGCAATATCCGGACGGTACGAAAGAGACATATGAATACGATGCGTTCGGCCAGGAGATAAAGCGTACGGAAGTGAATGGTCTCGTAATCAAGAGCTCTTATGACGCGGCAGGCAATCTTACAGAGATAGACAAGGAAGGTGTGACAGCTTCCTTCGATTATGATGCTACAGGCCGCCTGACAAGGATCCATTATCCGAATGGTGGTACGGAAAGATATGACTATGACGGAGCAGGCAACATCGTGTGTGAGACAGATCTGCTTGGCAATGAGACGCACTACGAGTATGACGGAGCAGGCCGTCCCGTTAAGAAGACAGATGCCACGGGGGCGGAGACAATCTGGAGTTATGACGGCAACGGGAATCTCACCTCTGAGACGGACGGCAAAGGAAATACGATAAAGACAGAATATAACGTTTACAACCGTCTATCTGCTGTCACAGACAGTCTCGGGTACCGAACGGTCTACGATTATAACGAGAACGAAGAACTGACGGCCGTCACAGACGCCTCAGGGAGAAAAACTGCATATGAATACAACGTGCAGGGCCTGCCGGTTAAAGTGACGAATGCTGCCGGCAGCAGTTATGAGATAACATATGATGCCAATGGCAATTATACGTCCATAGTAGCGCCAGACGGAGGCAGGACGTTATATACATATAACAGGTTGAACCAAATTGTAAAGGAAGAGGACAGTGAAGGACTAACCGTAGAGTACGCCTATGATGTAAACGGCAATGTGACGAAGCAATGGGACAACAACGGAGGCAAAAGCGAATATACATACGATGTGGCCGGCCATATCCTCACAGAGACGGATGCGCTTGGACAGACGACGGCTTATACCTATGATAAATACGGCAACCTTGTCAGGCTGACGGAATCCGATGGCAATGAGACATCCTATACCTATGATGTCATGGGCAACGTAAGCTCCATAACAGATGCCGAAGGAAAGTCCATCTTATACACATATGATAAAAAAAGCCAGCTTATCAGGAAAGAAGAAGGAGGGCGCGTTGAAGAGTATGCGTATGACGAGGCGGGGAGGCTCTTAACAGAGAAGGATCCGTCAGGCGGGGAGACAAGCTATACGTATGATAAAACGGGAAATCTGCTGACCGTTACAGATGCAAAGGGAGGCACGGAGATATACGATTATGACGCGGCCGGGCATGTCATCGGGCAGACAGATGCCAACGGTAATCTTACTACGATGGAATATGATGAGATTGGACGGATTCTGGCCTCTGTGTCAGCCGAGGGAGGCAGAACGTCCTATTTATACGACAGCACGGGCAGCCTTTCGTCCTATACGGATATGGAGGGGGCCGTCACATCCTATGCCTATGACTGTATGGGCCGTGTTACGGAAAAGACGATGCCGGAGGGAGGGAGCTATACTTATAAGTATGATACACATGGAAATGTGCTGGAAGAAAGGACGCCGGAAGGAGATGTGACTACTTTTGAATATGACCGCTATGACCAGCTCGTGAAGCGGACACTTCCAGGGAAGGCAGTCTATGGCTATGCATACGATGCGCTCGGACGGATAACGCAGATGAAGGCGCCGGAGAACGGGGAGAAGACTTATACATACGACCGGTCCGGCAATCTGGTTCGTGAGGCCGACCAATCCGGCAGAACCGTAAAGTATGCTTATGATAAGATGCACCGTCTGACCCAGACAAGCAATCCTCTGAATCAGAAGACATCCTACACGTATGACGAGCATGGTAACCTGAACAGCATCGTGACGCCGCTCGGAAATACGACCGGATATGAATATGACGCCTTGGACAGAATCCGGAAAGTAACAGAACCAGCCGGAAAGGTTACGGAACTTGCGTATGATGCGGCGGGAAATCTGAAGCACATGGAGGAATATGGAGGAAAGAATCCAAGTGCTGGAAAAAAAGACAGACGCATTACGACTTATACGTATGACAAGGCGGGGAACAAAACTTCAGAGACGAACCCTCTTGGCGAGACGACGGACTATCTATATGATGCCATGAACCGTATCGAGGAAGAGACGGATGCTGCAGGCCATAAGACAGGTTATGAATACGATAAAAACAGTAATCTGACGGAAATCATCGATGCAAAAGGGGGAGAAGTAAGGCTTGCTTATGACGGCAATGGGAATCTGACCGGGCTGACGGACGGAAGCGGGAGGAAAGCCGCTTATGCTTACGACCGATCTGACCGTCTCATAGAGGCAGCAGTCGGTGTGGGAACAGAAGAAGCAGCATCTGTTCGGTATGTGTATGACGGACGGGATAATCTTGTATCCCGCACGGACGGCAATGGGTATACCACCAGATATGCTTATAATCTTCTCGACCAGATGACGTCTCAGACGAATGCGCTTGGACAGAAAGAATCATATAAGTACGATGATAACGGCAGATTATCACAGGTGAAGAGAGCATCCGGCCGGACGATACAGTATGAGTATAACAAGCTGGATGAACTGACAATGAAAGAATATTCTGAGGAAGATGAAGGAGAAGTTCTTTTTGCCTATGACCAGGATGGCAGAAGGGTAAGTATGAAGAATCTGGCAGGAAGCTCTGTGTATACATATGATGATGCAGGCAGGATTACCGGTGTGAAAGGTGGAGACGAAAGTATCATCCTATACCATTATGACGATTATGGGAATATCAATGAAATCATATATCCCGATGGCAGCAGCGTGGCTTACACGTATGATAAGCTGGATTGCCTTACTGCTGTCACAGACCGCAGTGGGGAGAAGACATCATACAAGTATGACGCGTCAGGCTGTATGACTCATATAAAACGTCCAAACGGTACGGAATCTGTCGTGACTTATGATGAGCTGAATCAGTTGACGGGTATAGAAAATCTTGACGTCAATGGAAAAGTCATATCTGCATATAGCTATATGTATGATTTGAGTGGTAACATATTGATAGAAATTATCCGGCAGGACGGCAACACGACAAAGTGGGAGTACGGATATAATGAAAGGGGAGAACTTCAAAGTGCAGTCGCTTCTGGTGCGGTGAGCGAAACGATAACGTATGGATATGATAAGGCAGGAAATAAAGTGCGTATCACCCGTAGTGCAGAGAATGCCGGCAAGCATCTGGAACAGTCTGTAAAAGAGAACCGTTTCAGCCCGGTGAACCAGCTTCTGGATAGTCGTGACAGTAAGGCAGGAATAACGACATATGAGTATGATATGGACGGGAACCTGATACGGGAACTTGGACCGGATGAAGAGATTCTGACTTACAGCTACGACACAGAGAACCGCCTGCGCGCTGTAAAAGATAACAGAAGCCTGCTCCAATCAGCTCTTTATGACGGAGACGGTAACCGGATCTTTGTCGTGAACCGCAAAATAGTGTCAGAAAATGAGCCGGTCTTTAAAAAGGGCAGCATAGGAAGTGAAAAGGAAATGGATAATGACGTCCCGGAGGAGGGCAAGGACGCTGAATCAGGGCGCTCTGGCAAGAGGTTGAATCTGGCGGACGGTGAATCCGAAAGCGAAGAGAAGGTTGGATTCTGCTACGGCTTCTTCCAGAACCTGTCCCAGGGATTCTCTGTCACAGATTTCTCTGTCAGTGACGCTCTCCATCGCTATTGGGATAAAATTTCAGGCTGGGTGCATGTCCATATTCTCGGCGATGAACCGGATGAAGAAGGAATTGTAAAGAACCCGGTAAAAGTGCTGCCGGAGCCTGAAAAGACAGACACATTGCCAGAGACAGGGGAAGAAAGGAAGGAGGAATTGTACGATACAGTACTGATACCCTATGGCATAGAGGAAAGAGACTGGGATACATATGAGGCGACCATGTATATCAATGACGTGAATCGTGAATACGCGGAGTCGTTGATAGAGTATGGAACATCAGGAAACATCAAAGCAGTATACGAGTATGGGAGCCAGCGTCTGAGCAGGGAGAAAGAAAATAAGACGGAGTATTACATGTACGATGGCAGAGGATCGGTCGCAAACCTGACTGGCAGACAGGGCACGAATATGTTATCTTATAGCTATGATGTATATGGGGAGGCATCGGCAAGCGCAGAGACGGACAACCCATATACATTTAACGGAGAGTACACAGATGCCCTGACCGGAAACCAGTATCTCCGGGCGAGATATTACAATCCCCAGACAGGCAGCTTCCTGACAGAAGACAGCGAGCTTGGAAAGCTGCTGGAGCCTGTGACGCAGAACCGGTACACCTATGCTGGAAACGACCCGGTGAACATGAAAGACCCAAGCGGCCACGGCTTCCTGAGCAACGTGGCAAAAAAGATTGCCAAAACAGCCGACAAGGTCAAGGCATACTATGGAATCAAGCCGAAGCCAAAGGTAAAGAGCAGCAGGAAGTCCTATACGGTGGGCAAGGCACAGAACAGGAAGAGCGGATACGGAAGCATCTATGCCGGACCGGAATACGGAGGCTATTCGGCATATCTGAAGAACCGTGGGCGCAGCAGCCAGATGGGGCTTGGCGAAGCGGTGCGCAACGTGGTACGGATAGGCAGCAAGCTGGTGGCCAGGTATGAGGCAAAGAGCTGCACGACAGCGGAGAAAGCCAAGAAGCAGAAAGGCGGGGCAAGTGCGGGCGTACTGGTCGGATCAGCAGTCGGGAATCTGCTGTGGAACTCCGGGAAGGCAGCAGTCGTGAGCGGGGCCGTACGGGCGTCAGGGTCCGCACATGTGATAGTTGGAGGAGTGGTAGCCGTAACCGTCTGGTGGATGAATCCGATAGAGGCAGGCGAGTCTGAAGAGGACGTAGAAAAGGCACAGAAGAAATGGGAAGAGGCGGAGAAGAGTAAGGGAGATAGTGGAGCTAAAGAGAAAACAAAAGCCCAGAAAGAACGTGATAAACTTTTAGAGGGAGCAAAGGATACAACAGAGAAAAAAGGCAAAAGTAAGAATTATGAAAAAGGTGGGGGTGACCAAAAAGCCCAAGAAGATTTTAATAACTTGGATTTAAAAGATGTAAAAGATATAAATACAAAATACGGTCCAGGTAAACAAGGGATAGATAGTGATGGCAATTCTGTTATTTATCGACCCGGTAGTGAAACGGGAGGCCCAACAGTTGAAATACAGTTGCCCGGAAATAATAAAATAAAAATTAGATATTAATAGTGGAGGTACGATGGAAAATTGGAAAGTAATTAATAAAGGATACATACCAAAAGGAAAGTATTTGGCAGAATTAAAAAACGGAGAAGAAGAGGGATTAATCATTCTGCTGGAAAGTAATGAATATTCTGTTAAGATGGATTTTGGTTTAGCATCAGCGGTAAGAATGTTTGATGAGGGAATATTATTGCAAGAAGGTATATTTGATGAAGAACAAATCGTTAAGTATAAAAAGGACAATTTTTCAAATACAATTTACAAGATAGTAGATGGAGAGTTTGGAAATGAAGTAAAAAAAATAAGTGGTGAAATGTATGATGTCCTGAATCTTGAACATTACTTAATTATTACTTTGAATTATGTAATTGAAGTAATTTCACAAGGAGAGCCAGAGATAAATGTAATTCCAATTGATGATAACATGGGTGTTGAATAGTAAAGCTTGCCAGAACAGCCGACAAGGTCAAGGCATACTATGGAATCAAGCCGAAGCCAAAGGTAAAGAGCAGCAGGAAGTCCTATACGGTAAGCAAGGTATAGATTATAACCATACAGATAATGGTTCCGATAAAGTCCCTCATAGACATGACTGGGACTGGAGTGGTGATAATGCTGTTAGAAAATAAGGAGGCAAGATATGAATTACAAAGAGATAGAAACTGAAGAAGATATAAAAGAGTTGATGGAAGAATTTTGTTATTTTCATGATAGTTGTATAAAAGAAATGAATTATGTTAGTGGGTGCTATGTTGACGTTAATAGAGCGATGCAACCGATTAACGTGAATCGAACAGTTGAAATTATTTTTCAAAGCCAAATGTCAGATTGTCGTACAATACAAGTACAATTTGATAAAATTAAAAAACTAAATTTAGAGCCACGTGATGAAGAGTATGACGCTATAATTTATGGAGCCTCGTTAATTAAAGTCAATATGACCTTTTATTGGAGTGAATGGGAAAACTTAAAAACAGAGGATATTAATTCGAGTAGAGGAACATGGATAGCAGCAGAGAGGATCAGATGGAAGAAATTAAATGATTCTGGTATATATTAAATAATTATATTTATATATAATATGTCATCAAGTTAGTAAATTTTTTATATAAATATAGTTTTAACAGAGGAGTGTGGCAAGATGAAAGTATACTTACTTCAACATAGTTATGAATATGAGATTTACGAAGATATAAAAGCAGAGGAGACAAAAATTATTGGTATATATAGCTCTCGAGAAAAAGCAGAGGAAGTTAAAGAGAAATTTAAGATGAAAAAAGGATTCTGTCGATTTTCAGATGATTGTTTTTATATTGATGCATATGAAGTGAATCAGGATAACTGGACGGATGGATTCGTAACTTGAGATAGCGAAAAGGACACTTGGATTGAGTGATTCTTTCTTGCAAGATCTCTATTAGTAGACTTATACTTATATCCTTTTGTCTTCTCTAAACAATAAAAGGGGCGTACCCGTCAAGAATGTATACACCACGGAAGTGGCTTGTTCTTAACGGGTACGCCTTTTTAGTGTAGTTTTGTAAAAGAGGATTATTTGTTATCAGGCATGGTCTAGATTAGTTTCTCAAAAGTGGCATTAGACGCTTGTTTAAGGTATTTTTCTTTCAAGCAATGGATTGTTTGGTGTAATATAAAGGATGGCACAGATTTCGTGCAAAAAGATACAGAGCAAGAAATAGCAATGATGTAGATTCTTATACGCAGGGTCGTTGATAGAACGTGGAACATCAGGAAACATCAAGGACATGTACGACGGCAGAGGTTCGGTTGCAAACCTGACTGGCAGACAGGGAACGAATGTGTTATCTTATAACTATGATGTATATGGGGAGGCATCGGCAAGTGCAGAAATGGACAACCCATATACATTTCACAAAGGGTACACAGACGCCCTGACCGGAAACCAGTATCTCCGGGCGAGATATTACAATTCGGCTAATCCCTATAGCAGCAAAAAAGCCGTAAGATTGACGCTATAAGTAACGGTAAGGCGGAAAGGAGTGATTTTCAATGGCGAATATATTGATTGTTGAAGATGAAAAGAATATGCAGGACATCATTGCCACGTATATGCAGCGGGGCGGACATACCTGCTTCACCGCGGACGATGGTGTGGACGCCTTGATGGTATTGAAAAACAATCCGATGGATTTTATGATACTGGACGTAATGATGCCCCATCTGGACGGCTTTTCCGTCTGCAAAATGGCACGGGAAATGAGCAATATGCCTATTATCATGCTGACGGCCAAAAGTGGTGAAAACGATAAGCTGAAAGGCTATGAATATGGGGCCGACGACTACATGACAAAACCTTTCAGCCCCAAAGTATTGCTTGCTAAGGCAAACGCCCTGCTCCGCCGTTCTTCCTCTGCCCCTCTTGACGCATTGAACTTCGGAAAGATAACGGTAGTGCCGTCCTCCCACAAAGTATTCATAGACGGAAAGGAGATTGCTCTAACCCACAAGGAATATGAACTGCTGTATCTCTTCATGGCAAACCCGGGACAGATATTCACCCGCGACCAGCTGCTGAACAGAATATGGGGATATGACTTCGGGGGAACCACCCGGACAGTAGACACCCATATCAAAACCTTGCGGCAGAAACTAGGCAACGAAGGGAAACATATCGTTACCCTCATCCGCTCCGGCTATAAATTCGAGGTAACAGTATGAAATTAAATGATAATTTTTCACTGCGGACAGTCCGTAAAAAGATACTGATGGTATCTAAGCTGGCCGGTATGCTGCTTATCCTTTCATACATCCTTGCAACAAGGCTGGAAATGGATCCTGATGTTTCATTTGCCGTCTGGTTCCTTTTTGTACTTGCCACTGTTCTTGCTGTCGATTTCCTAATGGGGCGATTTATTTCAAAGCCCATTTCAAAGCTCAATCAAGCGGCCCGGAAGATGGCGGAGCTGGATTTTTCCGTCCCTTGCGCTATTGCCACCAATGACGAATTTGGGGAACTGGCTTTCAGCATCAATACGATGGCTGATAATCTGCAAGAGGCCCTTGCACGACTAGAAGCAGCTAATATGCGGCTTGAACAAGATGTGAAGCAGGAGCGGCAGCTGCTGGCCGAGCGCAAAGAACTGGCAGACCAGCTTTCCCATGAGATGAAAACACCGCTTGGCGTTATCCGCGCCTACGCCGAGGGATTACAGGACGAACCTGACGAGGGCAAGAAGCAGAAGTATTCGGAGATAATCATAACGGAAACAGAACGAATGAGCGGACTGATCACAACACTTTTAGATTTATCCGCATTGGAAACCGGAACTTCGCGGCTTAACCCGGAACGGTTTGACTTCGTGGAATTTCTGGAGACCGTCGCCGGGCGGCTGCTGATTGATGTGCCGGATGCCTGCTATGAATTGCATTACGAACTGCCAGAGCACAAGGTCTATGTCTATACGGATAAGTCCCGTATGGAGCAGGTGCTAGATAATCTGATTGTCAACGCAAAAAAGAATGTCATTTCAGACGGTATTTTGAAGCTGACCTTGATGGAGCAGGCGGGGACACTATATTTTTCCATCTATAATCAGAGTCCTCCCATTCCCGAGGAGAACCTGCCAAAACTGTGGACAAAATTTTACCGGGACAGCAATTCCAAATACAGTGGCTCCGGTCTGGGTCTTGCCATCGTCGCGCAAATTCTGTCCATGCAGAAATTTGATTTCGGCGTGAAAAATTGTTCGGATGGGGTCCAATTCTATTTTTCTATTCCATCCGTCAATTAAAAATGTATTTATAAACGGCTCTGCTTTTACTTAAAAGGCAGGGCCATTTCTGTTTATTGGATTTCACGCCAGCTTCACACCGGGCTCACACCGACTTCACCTAATTTTCGTAAATTCATCTCAAGAAGAGGGCAGTCGGCTCTCGCAGATAAAGGAGGGAATCCTATGACATTTTTAGGTTTGGAGTGGTACTGGTGCCTGGTGATTGTAGCGGTGCTGGCAATCTCTGTCCCGTTGAAGATCAAGTTCGTGAAGTGGTGGAACAAGCGGGAACAGGAGAAGAAAAAGGAACAGCACGGGAAATGGGGTGAGGATGAATGATTGAAGTAAAAGATTTGACGTATTCCTACGGCAAAGACAAACAAGTGCTGCAAGGTCTGAACTTTTCCGTGGAAGATGGAGAAATCTTTGGCTTTCTGGGACCGAACGGCTCCGGGAAGTCAACGACCCAAAAAATCCTGACCGGAATCTTGAAAGGGCAGGCTGGCAAGGTATCCCTGTTCGGGCAGGACATTTCTGCGGCACATACGCAGGAGTTTTTTCAGAAAATTGGAGTATTGTTTGAGTTTCCATATCTGTATGCCAATTTGAGCGCAGTTGACAATCTCAGATATTTTTCTTCTTTCTATCCGAAAGAGCAGGTGCGCAGCATCGAGGATGTATTGGATGAATTGGAATTTAAGCCGGATTTCTTGAAAAAGCCTGTTTCGTCCTACTCAAAGGGTATGCGGCAGCGGGCAAGCATGGCGCGGGCGCTGATCAGCAATCCCAGGCTGCTGTTCCTGGACGAACCGACCAGTGGGCTTGACCCGTCCGGTGCTGTTTTATTCCGCAGAATCATTGAGGAAGAACGCAGGAAAGGAACAACGGTATTTTTGACTACCCACAATATGCTGGATGCCGATCTGCTGTGTGACAGGGTGGCCTTTCTGTCCAATGGCAATATCATGGCACTGGATACGCCCAAAAGCCTGAAAGAGCAGAACAGCAATCACCGCGTGAGGATTGACTATCTGTACCGGGGGAGGAGAGAAGAACAGATGATTGAGGCCTCGGAATTAGAGGCGGGCATTCCCTTTGCACATGACGAGATTATCAGCGTCCATTCACAGGAGCCGACGCTGGAGGATATGTTTATCAAATATACGGGAAGGGGGCTGTCTTGATGTGGAAAAGCCTTTGTTCCCTGTTCAAAAAAGATTGCCGGATGATGGTTTACGGGAAATTTTTCCTCATGTCATTGGGCTTTTTAGCCCTTTACACCCTGTACGTGAACTTTGGATATATCAAATTCATGGAAGCGAAAGCTTACAATGTGTACCTATATGACCCTGTCGGAACGCAGACAACAGTATCTACGCTGGTTCAGAGAGTCTCATCAAAAGAAGCGCTTGACACGATCTTGCTCAAAGATACCGATGGCGTGGGCATAGATGCCAGCACCGGGGAGCCACAGCTTATACTCTATGAGGCATCGGAACATGCAGACCGTCACCGTATTGACTACGCGCTTTCTCTCCTGCAGCCGTCAGGGAATTACAGCGCCGAGGTGATTGGCTCTAATACGCCGGAACAAAAGGCGAGGAAAGAGATTACCTGTGAACTGCTGTTTTTTGAAATTGCGGCTGTTGGATTTTTAGGGATTGCGGCTGTGCTGTTCAAGGAAAAAGACATGGGTGTTATCCGTGTCCATGCTATTGTGCCCTTGCGTAAGAATCTGTTTGTCCTGTCTAAGCTGGCAATCTTTCTGCTGTCGGATCTTGTCTTTGCGGTACTTCTCACCGTGCTGAATGTTGGACTATTGGAGACCGCAGCCATATTGCCAGCGGTGCTGTTGCAAACGGCGCTCCTGTCCTTGGTCATGGCCTTGACCGGGCTGGCCTGCGCCCTGCTTTTGAAAGATTTCCGACAGTTTACATTGGGCTATCTTCTGATTGCGATTTTTGTGGCTACCCCGGTGTTTTTGTCTGCTAATACAGCGGTAAAGCTGGATTGGATACAATATCATCCGTTCTATCATATGTATATGGGCCTGAAAAATGCTTACTTTGGAACTCCCACGGATAGCTATGTCTACTATCTGGGGTGTCTGGCTGCAATTGCGGTATTATTCGCGGGCGTACAGTGCGCGTTCCGCAGGGAAATGGGAAAGGAGAGCTGAATATGAAAGGATTACGCTATCAGTTGAAAAGCGTGCTGCGTGACAAGTTTTGCCTGATGACCTTTTTATTGCCCATTGTCGTTGCGGCCGCTTTAAACTTTGTCGGCGCAATTGACTTCACTACGCTGGGGGAGTTACATTTTGGAGTTCTGCAAGGCGGTTTGCCGACGCAAACAGTTTCATGGCTGGAACGGTATGGCCCGGTGACGGTATATCAAACGATGGAAGAACTGACTGAGGCAGTCATAGAGCCGTCTACAAATCTAATCGGTGTGGAGGCGGATGGAAGCGGCATCAAAACGATGCTATCCGGCGACGAGCTGGATATATTCCGCCAAACGGCGGATACGCTCCCGGACCTATACGAACAGCGACATGGCACCGGGCAGACAGAGGTCCACATATTAGAACGGCCCGATGTGATGGCTGGATTTCAAGATATGTTTATTGCTGTTACATTGATTGTCGCAATGTTTATGGGATGCACCTTTAACGCTATGAACATGATTTCTGAAAAGGAGGACGGCGTTGCATATATCAACGAGATATTGCCAATATCCCACAGCCAATATATCTTGCAGAAGCTCTCTGTCGGCTTTATCTGCGGGTGCCTGTCCTCCGTTATTACGGTTTGTATCTGCTTCCGGCTAACTTTAAAAAATGCGGCTCTTATGCTGGTGCTCATTGTCCTTTCCGCATTTGTGGCCGCACTGATAGGCTTATTCATCGGAAGAACATCCAGCGGGCTGATGGTTGGCGTGGTTTATATCAAGATTGTTATGATTTTCTTTATGGCTGTACCAATCTTACGTTTTCTTGTGGGAATCCGTCAGCCGCTTCTTTCAGCAGTCTGCTACCTTGTCCCCTCGCAGGCGACATTCGAGGGAATAATGGACGTATCGACCGGCAGCGGGGCGGCGGTGGTAAAAGATATTTTCATTCTTTTGGCTCATTGTATCGGATGGTTCCTGTTTTATGTCGGCCTCTCCGTACATCAGAGAAAAAATGCATGAACGTTCTGACCTTATTTAATCCACTTCCTCAATCGCAGAGATATCGGAATCTATCACAAGGGAATAGTTCGTGTAATATATTACGAAGCCCGGCTTTGCTCCATTTGGCTTTTTGACATGTTTCTTTTCTATATAATCAATCTCCACCTTGTCGCTTCCGCGGTTTTTGGAGTAATACGCAGCCAGCCTGCCGGCCTCTTCAAACGTAGTGTCGGGAAGCTCATTTCCCCCGCTTTTCACGATGACATGGGAGCCTGGGGCGCCTTTGGCATGGAACCACCAGTCGTTTCCGTCCGCAAAGTGGAAGGTCAGCTCATCGTTCTGAAGATTGTTTTTCCCTACATACATGTGGAAGCCGTCGCTTGAGAGGTAGTGCAGGGGCTTGCTTGTCAGCCTGATTTTCTTTTTCGTATATTTTCTTCGTATATAACCGGACTGGGTCAGCTCTTCCTTGATCTGCAGCAGGTCGTCCTCATTTTGCGCGATATCGAGGGAATTGCTGATAGATTCCAGGTATCTTATGTCATCGGCGGTCTCCTTTATGAGGCCGCTCAAAGCTTCAAACGTACGCTTCTGCTTATTGTACTTGTTAAAATACCTCTGGGCATTTTCCTGAGGGGTGAGATTCTTATCCAGCGGAATGGTCACATCTTCGTTCGTGTAGTAATTGAGGGCGGTAAGCTCAGAAGCGTCCTCCGGCAGATGATAACCGTACGTGTTGATCAGCTCGCCGTATACTTTGAACTTATCCCGGCTTTCCGTATCTCTTAACTGCCGCTGCTGCAGGTCATACTTTTTGCGGCTGCGCTCCAGCGCGGTCTGGACGACGTGTCGCAGATCCGCAGACTTCTGCCGGATACGGGTCATCGCATTTTTGGCTGCATAATAGGTACCGAGCAGTTCAGAGACAGAGGAGTATTCCTGCCGCCGGTATGCTCCGTAATGGCTGAGCAAAAGGGCGGAGAAGTCCTTCGGGTCACTGCCGCTGTAATAGATGGCCGGTGCAAAGGTCTTATTCTGCACTTGCTCGAAATAATAGCTGAACTGCCTGTACAGGTGTGTCATCATATCATCCGACAAGTCTCTGGCGGTCATGGACGAGTCCAGTCCGGCCAGATGGCACACTTCTTCCGCCGCAACGGGGCTGATACCGGTAAAGCATAGATAGAGCGCCTTTCCGATTGGCGCCGGCCTGCTCTTTAATAAGGTGGCAAAGGAGCTCTTATCCGTATCCAGAGGATCCTGCTTTTCCATCGTGTCCGGTATAAAATACGGGCGTCCCGGCAATACTTCACGCACGGAACTCATCTGGGCGGACACATGCTTGATGCTGTCTATTATCATGCCTTTGTCGTCGCAGAAGATGATGTTGCTGTGCTTTCCCATGATTTCTACTATGAGCGTCTTTTTGCACAGGTCGCCGAGTTCGTCCAGATGCTCGATATCAATATGGATGATGCGCTCCAGCTTTGGCTGCCATATGGCGGTTATCCTCCCCCCTCCGATATGCTTCCTGAGCAGCATGCAGAAGCCGGGGGCGGTCATGGGGCTCGGTTTATTTTCGGCAGTAAGATATATGAGTGGAAGAGAAGCGCTGGCAGAGATGTAAAGCCTTCGCTGTCCTGCCGGCGTCTTAACCGTGAGCAGCAGTTCGTCGCTTTCCGGCTGGGCTATCTTGGCTATGCGCCCGTCTGTCAGGTTCTCATCCAGTTCCTTCACTAAAGCGGCAATCGTTATTCCGTCAAAAGCCATGTCAATCCTTCCTTTCCTTCATCGGTTATGCTTCTGCGGTACGGGGATTCGCTGCCCCGCAGGCAGACACTAAGATGATTATACAGGACTTGGCAAATACAGGCAAGGAAACAATTGACGTAATTTTGCAAATAGATTATAATAAACGGTGATTGTTACGAGGTTCTAGCAGAGGACAATACGACGAATATATAAAAAGAGGTTTATATCATGATTAAGAGTATGACAGGTTTCGGGCGCTGTGAGATTATGGAAGGGGAGCGCAGATTCGCCGTCGAGATGAAAGGTGTGAACCACCGCTATCTGGACATGAATATCCGGATGCCGAAGAAACTGAATTTTTTTGAGACTTCCATACGCAGCCTCCTCAAGAAATCGATACTGAGGGGCAAGGTAGACCTGTTTATCACATATGAAGATTCTTCGGAGAGCCAGGTTGCCCTGAAGTATAATGAGACGCTGGCAGGCGAATACCTCACATATTTCAAGCAGATGGAGGAGGCTTTCTCGCTGGAGAATGACATACGCGTATCTACATTATCACGTTATCCGGAAGTGCTTTCCATGGAGGAGCAGGCTGTCGATGAAGAGGAATTGTGGAATGGACTTTGTCAGGCGCTTGACGGTGCCATAAGGCAGTTCGTAGAGACCCGCACGCTGGAAGGGGAGAATCTGAAGCAAGATATCGTAAGCAAGCTGGACGGTATGCTTGGGCTTGTCGCATACATAGAGGAACGCTCTCCTGAGATCGTAGCTGCATACCGGCAGAAGCTGGAGGAGAAGGTTAAGGAGCTGCTGGAGGATGCCCAGATGGACGAAGGCCGTATCGCTGCTGAGGTCGTTATCTTTGCGGATAAGATATGTACGGACGAAGAAATAGTCAGATTGAAAAGCCATATCGAACACATGAAGGAGACGCTTAAGTCAGAAGAGGCAGGTATCGGGCGCAAGCTGGACTTCATAGCCCAGGAGATGAACCGTGAGGCGAATACAATCCTCTCGAAAGCGAATGACCTGGAGGTCTCCAACCGTGCCATCGATCTTAAGACAGAGATAGAAAAAGTCCGTGAGCAGATTCAGAATATCGAATAGAGAGGTAGTAATCTATGAATAAGAAAGGAATCCTCACCGTGGTGTCCGGTTTTTCCGGGGCCGGCAAGGGGACGATTATGAAAGAGCTGCTGAAGAAGTATAGCTGCTATGCCCTGTCTGTTTCAGCGACTACGAGAGCCCCGCGTCCGGGCGAAGCCGACGGGCGGGAATATTTCTTCAAAACAAAAGAAGAATTTGAAAAAATGATTGCACAAGACGAGTTGATAGAGTATGCTAGTTACGTAAATAACTATTACGGAACACCGAAGGCATATGTAGAAGAACAGCTTAAGGCCGGGAAAGACGTGATACTCGAGATTGAGATACAAGGAGCGCTCAAGGTGAAGGAGAAGATGCCGGACACCTTGCTTCTGTTCGTCACGCCGCCGTCTGTGGAGGAGCTTAAGAGACGCCTCGTCGGAAGAGGCACAGAGACGATGGAGGTCATCGAGTCCCGTCTGAGACGTGCCGGTGAAGAGGCGGAAGGCATGGATAAGTATGATTATCTTATCGTGAACGACAAGCTGGACATATGCGTGGAAGATGTACATGAGATTATCAGAGGGGAACATATGAGAAGTTCCCGTAATGCAGCATTTATAGAGCATATGAAGGAAGAGTTGAAAGGAGAATAGTGTATGTTACATCCATCTTACACAGATTTAATGAAAGTGGTCAACAAAGATGTAGAAGAAGGCGAGACAAAGATTGTCAACAGCCGATATTCTATCGTCATGGCCACAGCTAAGCGGGCAAGAGAGATCATCGACGGCTCCATACCGCTTGTAAATATGAAGAATGGAGAGAAACCTCTCTCTGTCGCGATTGACGAGCTGAATTGCGGCAAGATCACCGTAGTCGGTGAAGAGGAAGACAACTAAGGAAAGAGATAGATGAGGCAGGTGCCCGGGCGGTATCTGCCTTTCTGACTATAAATGAGGAGACCTTACCTATGAACATATTGTTTATTTCCCTCGGCTGTGATAAGAACCTCGTAGATTCAGAAGTGATGCTGGGGCTTCTTGACAGAGAGGGCTATCAGATCGTGGACGATGAGACGGAGGCGGATGTCATCGTCGTAAATACGTGCTGCTTCATCCATGACGCAAAAGAGGAGAGCATCCAGGCGATACTTGAAGCGGCGGAGTATAAGGAGACGGGAAGGCTGAAGGCGCTTATCGTCACCGGCTGTCTAGCACAGCGTTACCAGAAGGAGATCGTAGAGGAGATACCGGAAGTGGACGCGGTACTAGGTACAGCTTCTTACGATAAGATAGCAGAAGCCGTGAAGGAAGCGCTGGCCGGACATCCGTGTATGGAGATGGAAGACATAGACGCCCTTCCGCTTGTAGACGCGAAGCGTCTCGTTTCGACCGGCGGGCATTACGCATACCTTAAGATAGCCGAAGGGTGCGACAAGCACTGCACCTACTGCATCATCCCGAAGATAAGGGGCAATTTCCGCAGCGTCCCGATGGAACGTCTGGTGAGAGAGGCGGAAGAGCTGGCCGGACAGGGGGTGAAAGAGCTTATTCTCGTAGCCCAGGAGACGACGCTTTACGGAAAGGACATATACGGCGAAAAGTCACTCCACCGCCTGATCAGGGAACTGTGCACGATTGAGGGGCTGCGGTGGATCCGGATACTGTACTGCTATCCGGAAGAAATCTATGATGAGCTCATACAGGTTATAAAGGAAGAAAAGAAAATCTGCCATTATCTGGATCTTCCTATCCAGCATGCCAACGATGAGATATTAAGACGGATGGGAAGGCGTACGAGCAAGAAGCAGCTAGTGGAGATCATCGAAAAGCTGAGGGAGGAAATCCCTGATATCACGCTCAGGACGACGCTCATCACAGGATTTCCCGGAGAGACGGATGCACAGCATGAGGAATTGATGGAATTTGTAGATGAGATGGAATTTGAACGGCTCGGGGTATTTACCTATTCGCCGGAAGAAGATACGCCTGCCGCTGTAATGCCGGATCAGATTCCGGAAGAGAGGAAGGCGGACCGCCAGGCCGAACTGATGGAGCTTCAGCAGGATATCGTCTTTGAACAGGCGGACGCGATGGTTGGCAGGAAGGTGCTCGTCATGATAGAGGGCAAGGTTGCCGATGAGAATGCATACGTCGGAAGGACGTATAAGGATGCCCCGGGTGTTGACGGGCTTATATTTATCAATACGGAAGAAGAACTGATGTCCGGAGACTTTGCCATGGCGGAAGTGACCGGGGCCTCAGAATATGATTTGATAGGAGAGCTGATATCATGAATTTACCAAATAAGCTGACTGTACTCAGAATAATTATGGTTCCGTTTTTTGTCCTGTTTTTGCTGACAGATATAGGAGGGGCCGCCAACAAGTGGATTGCGCTTGTACTTTTCTGCGTCGCAAGCCTCACTGATTTGCTGGACGGAAAGATTGCGAGGGCGAGGAACCTTGTGACGAACTTCGGAAAGTTTATGGACCCTCTGGCGGACAAGCTGCTTGTCTGCTCAGCGATGATATGTCTCATCCCGCTCGGCAAGCTGGACGCGTGGATTGTAATCGTAATCATCGCCCGTGAGTTCATCATCAGCGGCTTCCGGCTTGTCGCGTCCGACAGCGGCATCGTCATTGCCGCAAGCTACTGGGGGAAGTTCAAGACCGTGTCCCAGATGTTCATGATCATCCTGCTCATCGCGGATCTCGGAGGGGTGTTTGACATGATTGGAACTGTGCTTATATGGGTATCCTTAGTATTGACCGTAGTGTCACTGGTCGATTATGTTGCAAAGAACAAGGAAGTATTAACACAGGGAGGCATGTAAACATGACAGTAGAACTGATATCGGTAGGGACGGAAATCCTGCTTGGCAATATCGTAAATACAAACGCGGCGTATCTTGCGGAAAAATGTGCGCTGCTCGGGCTGTCCTGCTACCATCAGAGTGCGGTCGGTGATAATGAGGAAAGGCTTGAAGAGGCAATCAGGCTTGCACTTTCCCGCTCGGATATCGTCATCCTAAGCGGCGGCCTCGGACCGACGAAGGATGATATTACAAAAGAAGTAGCCGCAAAGGTATTTGGACGGGAGATAAAAGAAGATGCCCATACGAAAGAGCGTATACAAGAATATTTCCGTCAGGTACACAGCGGCCAGATTACGTCGAACAACTGGAAACAGGCAATGGTTCCGGAAGGCGCCATCGTAGTGGACAATCATAACGGCACGGCGCCCGGGCTGATTATCGAGGAGGATGGAAAGGCCGCCATACTGCTGCCGGGACCTCCAAATGAAATCAAGCCCATGTTCGAACGGGACATTGCTTCCTATCTCAATAAGCTTCAGCCGGAGGGCATCTATTCCAAGATGGTTAAAATCTGTTCCATCGGAGAGAGCAAGGCGGAGACGATGGTCTCTGACCTCATGGACACGCAGACGAATCCTACGCTGGCCCCATACGCCAAGACAGGGGAAGTCCACTTCCGTGTGACGGCGCGGGCGAAGAGCGGGGAAGAGGCTGAAGAGCTGATGAAGCCGATGGTCGACGAACTGTTCAAACGGTTTGGAGATAAGATATATACGACAGAAGAGGAGGTGACGCTGGAAGAAGCCATTGTCGAGCTTCTGAAAGAGAAGAACCTTCTCGTGACGACGGCAGAGTCATGTACCGGAGGTCTGCTGGCGGGCCGGCTTCTGAATGTGGCAGGGGCGTCAGCCGTCTACAAAGAGGGATATATCACCTATTCCAATGACGCCAAAGAACGGATTCTTGATGTAAAGCGGGAGACGCTCATGGAGTTCGGTGCCGTGAGCCCGCAGACAGCATATGAGATGGCGGCGGGAGCGGCAAAGGCAGCAGGCGCGGATGCGGCGCTCAGCGTAACCGGTATCGCGGGACCCGGTGGCGGGACGAAAGACAAGCCGGTAGGCCTTGTCTATGTAGGATGCTGTGTAAAAGGGAATGTACGTGTGGAGGAATTCTATTTTACCGGCAGCCGTGATAAGAACCGGGATTATTCTGTCGTCCGGGCGCTGACACTGCTGCGGGAGGAACTGCTTAAATACCATTCATAAGGAGGTACGGCTCATGGATATCAGGATTCTGAAGGAGCAGGAGCTTCTGACGGCACTTCATCTCGTATGGGAAGTGTTCGCAGAAGAAGTAGCGCCGTCATATACCCCGGAAGGCGTGGAAGAGTTCCGGAGTTTTATTAAGTACGATAATATATGTCCGATGTTCCGCAGAGGAGAGCTTCTCTTCTTCGGCGCGTTCGAGGATAATGAGCTGAAAGGAACCATGGCTTTCCGGAAGGACGGTCATATCAGCCTGTTCTTCGTATGCCGGAACAGCCAGGGAAGAGGTATCGGAAGAAGCCTCTGTGAGGCGGCTGCAGCGTACTGTGCAACCGTGCTTAAAGTGGATAAGGCTACCGTGAATGCGGCCCCGGGTGCAGTCGCGCATTACGAAAGCCTGGGCTTTCAGGCGGCAGGAGAAGAACAGGTTGTCAACGGCATACGGTTCCTCCCTATGGAACTTGCGATTGACAGATCTGCATATCCGTCCGCGGGAAAGAGCCGGACGCCTCTGATTGTGGGGATAGCCATTGGGAGCGTACTGCTCCTGGCTGTTCTCATATTCGGCATTTCTATCGCTGTAAGAGGAATCGGCAGCTATATACGGGAACGCCATTCCGACGTGTATGAAGAGCCCTATGACGACAGGGACAGACATGATTATGGGGATGATTATGGCAATCATGATTATGACGGCTATGGCAGGGGAGAGCATAACTGGGATGACTATGATGGCAGCTATGGAGATGGAGAAGCGCTGTCCGGTCTGGAGTCCGTCCCGGCATATGAGGCCGGCGATTTGAAATACGAGACAGAGGAACAGGTGTATGCTTATACAGACGATGAGAAGACATCCATGGTAGTAGATTTCCAGGTCAAATATCCCCAGATCAACGGTCTTGACGAAGAACTCGGTACAAAGGTCAACGGTGCGCTGAAAGACTGTGCCATGGAGACAGTGGATAAGATATATACGAATCCGTCGGAGAGTGTGAAAGAAGGCGTTCTGGCCTCCGAATATCCGGCGCTCGTCAGTTATGTAGAGTACAAGATCAGCTATATCAACAATGAGTTCGTCAGCGTCATATTCCAGGATTACAGCTACCAGGGGGACAGCAGTACATATTATGTGGATCTGAGGGCCAGGAACATAAGCCTCCGGGACGGCACGGTCTATGAAGTGAAAGATATCGTGAATACGGATGCGGCTTTTATGAACGAATGGCTGGAAGGGATGAAGGATGAGGCGGACGACGATACGTTTCTATCTGAACTGAGCCGGAAGCAGATGGAGAGCGCGCTCAAAGGCGACAGCCAAGGCGGCGTGTATGTGGCCAACTTTTTTGCTGATGCGGATGGAATCGAGATAGGGTTCGATTTCAACTATAAGGCAGACGACCCGGACGACCTCGGCTACGCCTGGGTCACGGCGCCGTTTGATTTCAGTGACATTAGGGAATATAAGACAAATAGCGCCTTCTGGGGCGAGATTGATTAGGCAATTTGTGAATTGACGAATGTCGAAAATTATGAGAAAATAGACCCAGTGTGGTGTTAAAGATATAACGATGCATATTTGAAAGGAGTTTTAAAATGATTTATTCACATGAAGTAGAAATGATGTGTCCAGTGGCTCAAGGTGCAAATCACGGACCAGCTCCGATTCCGGAAGAAGCAAAATGGGTACAGGCAAAAGAAGTGAAAGATATCTCTGGTCTGACACACGGTGTAGGCTGGTGTGCTCCTCAGCAGGGTACATGCAAGCTGACATTGAATGTAAAGGAAGGCATTATCCAGGAAGCGCTCGTAGAGACTATCGGATGTTCAGGAATGACACATTCCGCTGCTATGGCGTCTGAAATCCTTCCGGGCAAGACTATTTTAGAAGCGTTGAACACGGACCTTGTCTGTGATGCAATCAATACAGCTATGAGAGAACTGTTCCTGCAGATCGTATACGGAAGAACACAGAGCGCCTTCTCGGAGGACGGACTTCCAGTCGGCGCAGGCCTTGAAGACCTTGGAAAAGGACTCCGTTCCCAGGTCGGCACAATGTACGGTACATTGGCAAAAGGTCCTCGTTACCTTGAAATGGCAGAAGGATATGTAACTGGAATCGCGTTGGATGACAACGATGAGATTATCGGCTACCAGTTCGTAAGCCTTGGCAAGCTTACAGACTTTATCAAAGCTGGCGACACCCCGAACGATGCATGGGAAAAAGCAAAAGGCCAGTATGGACGAGTAGCAGAAGCAGCCAAGATTATAGACCCACGTAAGGAGTGATAACCGCTTATCACTAGTACATATAGGTAACAGAGATGAAATCAGGAGGACAAGTAAATGGCTTTATTTGAATCATATGAAAGAAGAATTGATAAAATCAATGAAGTATTAAACAGCTATGGCATTGCTTCAATTGAAGAAGCGGAAAAGATTACAAAAGATGCCGGGCTTGATGTATATAACCAGGTGAAGGGAATCCAGCCGATCTGTTTTGAAAATGCGTGCTGGGCGTATATCACAGGTGCAGCAATCGCAATCAAGAAAGGCTGCAAGACAGCTGCAGAGGCGGCTGCGGCAATCGGAGAGGGGCTTCAGGCATTCTGTATCCCAGGTTCGGTTGCTGACCAGCGTAAGGTTGGACTCGGGCACGGCAACTTAGGAAAGATGCTCCTGGAAGAAGACACGGACTGCTTCGCATTCCTTGCAGGCCATGAATCATTTGCAGCTGCAGAAGGAGCCATCGGTATCGCTGAGAAGGCGAACAAGGTCCGCCAGAAACCGCTTCGTGTCATCTTGAACGGACTTGGAAAAGACGCGGCTAAGATTATCTCCAGAATCAACGGATTTACATATGTGCAGACCGATTATGACTACAGCACAGGTGAGCTGAAAGAAGTACAGAGGATTGCATATTCTGACGGACTTCGTTCCAAAGTGAACTGCTACGGAGCCAATGACGTGCGGGAAGGTGTCGCAATCATGCACAAAGAGGGTGTTGACGTATCTATCACAGGCAACTCTACAAACCCGACACGCTTCCAGCACCCGGTTGCAGGTACATATAAGAAAGAATGTATCGAGCAGGGCAAGAAATACTTCTCAGTCGCATCCGGCGGCGGTACAGGACGTACGCTTCATCCGGATAACATGGCTGCCGGCCCGGCTTCTTACGGTATGACAGATACGCTTGGCAGAATGCATTCTGACGCACAGTTTGCAGGATCTTCTTCCGTACCGGCCCACGTAGAGATGATGGGGCTTATCGGGGCAGGCAACAATCCTATGGTCGGAATGACAGTAGCCGTTGCGGTAGGGATTGAAGAGAGCGCAAAAGCAGGAAAGTTCTAAGAAATCCAGTTCTTATAAGGAGTATAGACTTTGTGAAATGTGTTGAAATGTCGTGAGAATCGGTGTGTAACTCACATAGAACTCGCAAGTAACTCATATAAACAACTCACAAATTAGAATTATGATAGAAAGTATATTAGAGGTGTATCGGTATTTACTGGTACATCTCTTTATCTTTTGATTTTTTTTATTTCGGACTGCAGCTGTTCCATTTTGCAGTTGGTATATATTTTTCTGTAATGTCGGTAATTGTATGTCCGATGATTAGTTTCAAAATATACTCGTCCATGTTGACAGATTTTGCTTTAGTGATAAAGGTATGTCTTGAATGCCATAGAAAAAGGCATTGCCAGAAGTTTAAGAAATGTAGTTACAGCGTTTTAGAATAATGTTTTAAACGATTCCTTCTGTTCTGAATAATGAATTATCTCGTGGGACTATTTCTTTTAACTTAACCAAATCAGTGATTTTTTTGCTATCAAGGATTCCGGTTAAATAACTGAATGTTCAATATTCCGCACTTACCATACCAGCTAAGGAAAATGTATTTATTAATAATTTTTCGTTGCTCCTGTGGTAAATCTAGTGTTTTATATACCCTTTCAGTAGCAGTCATTTCTTTGCAGTATTCTTGTTAATCTGAATCATTTTTAAAGAGTTTGCGTAAGGTATACTGACGTAATTCATAAATCTTTCGTTTCAAATGAGTCTTAAATTCTTGTTTTTTCAAGTTTTCCTCCTTTGGTTCCTGTTTGTGTACCGTTATAGCATGAGTGTTGAAGTATAATCAAGAAAAATGTGCCTAATCAGGAACTAAGATGGAGGGCAATATGACAATGATTTTGCAGGATGCAAATTTCGGTAAGAATTTACTAAAACTAAGAAAAGCTAGTGGACTGTCGCAATATGAATTAGCAGCAAAAATGCAATTGATGGGAAGCAATATGTCTAGGTCTACTTACGCTAAGATAGAACTTGGTGAACGAAATATAAAGGTTACGGATTTAGTGGTATTGCAAAAGATATTTAAGGTTGATTTTGCTGATTTTTTTGAGGATATAGGAATATTGTAATATTTAAAGAGATAGCAATTTTAATATTGATTGATTTAGATGGAGGTGAAAAGTAATGAGTTCGAATAATTTTATGATATTAAATCGTTTTTTTTCTAGAAATACTTTTCGCCATTTGATTGACAAAGAAAATGATAAAACATATACATCAGTTATCAGAAGGTATATTGACTCAGATATAAATAAGAGTAATTCTGAATTAATAAGTGAGATATATTGTAAACTTGGAGCAAATTATAGAAACGAATATTTTTATAAAAATACGTTATTAAACAAATTACTTTTAGGAGTCCATAGTGTTAATACGACTACCGCACTTACGGAAATTCCAGTTGCAAAATCAAAAGCAGACTTTGTATTAATAAATGGTAAAGCAGTAGTTTATGAGATTAAAACCGAATTGGATAATTTTGACAGGCTGAACAGTCAAGTTGATGATTATTATAAAGCATTTGATTATGTGGCTGTAGTAACATGTATGGAACAAGTAAAAGCATTAGAGAAGAAAATTGAATTGCTTGGAAAGCCTGTTGGAATATATGTTTTGAAGCAAAACGGTTGTTTGAGTACAATAAAAAAACCGGAAAAATATGATAATGATATAGATAAAGAAATAATTTTTAAAATATTAAGAAAAGTCGAATATGAAAATATTATTTTAGATGCATTTGGTATTCTTCCACAAGTATCTCAATTTCAATATTACAGCGCATGCAAAGAAATGTTTTTAAAAATAAATAGTGAGAAGATGTACGCTATGTTTATGAAGGAACTGAAAAAAAGAAATCATATAGCAAAAGAGTTGTTTCAAAAAATACCTTATGAACTAAAGTTCTTATCATATTTTATGGACTTAAAAGAAAATGAATATCTAAAACTTAACAATTTTTTAGATAAACAATATGGAGGTGTCTGATGTATTTTCCTATATTAAGAGGTAGACAGTTTGAGCTGATAGCACTCAGAGAACTGTGTGAAGAAGGTTTATTAAGTAAAAGTATTATTCCGATTATAGAACCAGTAAAACTCTCATCTACATTATGTAAAACGATTAGTATATATGGAAGTAAAGGGCATCTGTTGGCGCTTATAAATAATCCTTTAGTGGGTACATTTGATTCCGACCTTGATGATGAAAAAAATAAAAACTTGGTAGAAGCTTTTAATAATGAGATATCTGCAAATAATTCCTTGTTGTATGTATTTCGATTAAGTTTAAATTCTCGAAATGAAATGGAAAATTTTATTGCCAAATATAGTGATAGGATGATGACTATTTGTAACGATAAAGATTCAATTTCTTTATATGCTACTGAATTCGAAGGAATGGGTAGCAAATTTAATTTAATTCCAGATGAAAGCGGGTTTCGCCGAAAAATCCGTCAAAATCGAGTTATGCTTGATGATAAATTTACTAAAATGGCTCGTAATATTGATTATGCCCAAAAAGTAGATGAACCATTCTCGGAAGATCATTTATTTTACCTAGACGATGGATATGTTGGTTTTGCTGACTATTCGGTAGTAGGGGATGAGTATAGTGACTCGGGATTTGCTCCATATGCTGTTGCCATACATATTGTATATTTTGCAGATGATAAAAGTTTACGTCTTAAACATTTTGTTTCAGATACAAATGACGATATAAAAGACCCGGCCGGAAAATTCAAAGAAGCAGTAGAAAAATTGGTCAATTGGAATAAGGTTCAAAAGTTAGATACAAAAGCTATAAAAGAATTTGAGGATTTGTATTATCGTGAGGCTTATCCGGGATTGGGAACTGTGAAAAAACTATCCATCATGCATCATATTGAATTAATTAGTAGATTTTTAGACGAGGAATAGGTATGATTTTTTGCGAAAGATGTTTTTGTGATGAAGAGATTATCTCTATCATCCGTAATTATGATGTACTGGGAGAATGCCAAATTTGTAAGAGCAAAAATGTATATACATATGATACGGATAGATTTGATGATTTAAGTGGGTTATTTGATGAATTTGTAAGTATTTTTACACCTAGTAGATTATTACCAGATTATTTTCCACGGGCAGAGATGAAACTAATTAAAAGCGAATTGTTGAAAAATTGGAATATTTTCAAAAGTACCTCTGAAGCTGATATTTATAAGATAATAACAAGTATTTGTAAAGAGAAGTATCAACATATGCCAGAGTTATTTGATCAGCCTATAGGTTTAGAACAATTATATGATGAAGAATACTTAAATGGGCACTCTCTATTAAAGACACATACATGGAATGCTTTTGTAGATGCATTGAAGAATCAAAACCGTTTTCACACCAACTATATTAATTTAGAAATACTGGAAAAATTTTGTTCTTATATTAGAAAAACGTACAAAAAAGGAAGTCGTTTTTATAGGAGTAGAATATCTTCGGAAAAGGGACTTCTACCTTCGGAAATGGGCGCACCTCCTTCTAGCAAGGCATCAGAAGGGCGTGTAAATGCATTAGGAATTAGTTGCTTATATTTAAGCGATAGTGTTGAAACTACAATCCATGAGGTAAGAGCTAGTGCTTTTGACTATGTTTCTGTAGGTACTTTCGAACTGAAAAAAGATATAGTAGTGGTAGATTTGAAGCGTATAAATAAAATAAATCCGTTTGTAGGCGAATTGGATTTTATGGAGCACGCTATAAATAAGGAACATTTAATGAAAATAAATGAAGAACTAGGTAAAACGTTGCGTAGAAGCGATAGTACGCTGGACTATTTACCAACACAATATATATCTGATTTCATAAAGAGTATAAAGTATAATGGTGAAACAGAATATGCAGGGGTAGAGTATAATAGCGTAATGAATGCTGGTGGAAATAATACTGCAATATTTGAGCCTTCTTTGTTTGAGTGCGTAGATGCGTGTACATATAGAATCAATGACATAGCATATCATAAACGAAAAATAGATTACTAGATATCATACAAAAGATTAAATGAGGGGGGGGGGGGTAGAGGAAAACAATATGTTAGATGAAGCGAAGACACAAAATTTAACAATATTTTTAATGAAAGACTACATAAAAGATTATAATAGTTGTCTGAAAAACAGGAGTGCTATTAAAATGATGACATTAAAAGATGAATATAATCTTGATGGTGTTATTTGTATTGCAAATAGTAGTAATAAACCTCCTAGATGGAAAGAATTTCTACAAAAATATTCCAGTGAAGATATCGAATTGGATGATAATACATCTAATAAAGCGCTAATGTTGGTTAAACTACAAGAAAGAATCCTAGCATTATCTTTTGGATATGGGAGAGCATTTTTAAAAGAAGAAGCTATTGAGAAGAATTTTGGTTTCAAAACTGCATTAAATGTTATAAGTCCAGAGAAAATAAGAAGTGTAAATGCTGCAACAATTGAAGATATGGTTGTTAATACACAAAGACAGAGCAGTCATAGTACCAGTCAAGAGGAATTTGGCTTAAATGTCACGAATGATATAATGATGGCTGTTACGGGTATTCCACAGAATGAGGATATAGGAAAAACAGTTAGTGGAAAAGACTCATTTGTTGTATCAGTTTGTATGGATGCTGATGAATTGAAAATCAAATTAGAATCATATTTGAATGCGTATAATAGCAATACATATAAAGATAAGGGCTTTGATTGGATTGATAATGTTCGTGCCATAAAGGATTCTGTATTAAGGGAAGAACTGGACTTTGCATTATCAGAGATTATAAAAAAGAAAGATTATTCTAAAATTCAAATAGCATCACCTGACACAGTGAATTGGAATGACCTTTTAGGTTTTTGTTTTTCAGGAATAAGAAAAGATACTACTGATGCAAATGTGTATTCAATGGAAATTAATTACGTTGAATATTTTGATTCCATTAATGATAACAGTAATTTATTTAAGAAACTTAAAAGGGATAAATTATATGGGATGAATAATGGAGAAAATCCATTTGCTATTTGTAATGTATATTCAGCGCTTATTGCGCAAATGTATTATGATGATAAAACATATATTTTGAATGCAGGTACTTGGTACGAAGTCAATAATTCTTTTTATTCTAGAGTGACAGAGTTTATTTCTAGCATTCCAATTTCGAATTTAAGTTTGCCTAAATGTCCCAAGGGGATGAATGAAGGGGAATATAACTTAGAAGTTGCTAAGCAGCAAGATTATTATTTGATGGATAAAAGGCTTGTGTCTGTATTGAATGGTCCTAAACATATTGAAGCATGTGATATATTTACAAGGGATAAGCAGTTTGTGCATGTAAAAAACAAATGTAGATCATCACAACTTAGTCATTTATTCGCTCAAGGAAGAGTTTCGGCACAAGCTTTTACAAGTGACCAGGAGTTTAGAAAACAAGTCTGGGATAAAGTGAAAAGCAAATTTGGAGAAGATGTATTTGATTATCACAAAAAACCAGAATCAAGTGAATATGAAGTTGTTTATGCAATCATTGATGAGAAAACAGGAGATATTGAAGATAGGTTACCTTTTTTCAGTAAAGTGAATCTTATGCTTTCTGTTCAGGAATTGGATAGAATGCATATGAAATATTCTATTATGATGATTGAGAAATCATAATAAACCATATATGGTGGAAAGTAAGGTGTCGTGAGTTGTCGTCAGACGTGGATAGTAGCACACATACAACTCACAAATGGCACTAAAATCCTTGAAAAACCAGCCTTCATGGTTTTGATTGAGGAGAGCGCTAAAGTAGGAAAGTTCTAAGAATATCGTTAATTAAAGGATTAGGGAGAAGTTTAAAGCAGATTTCTATACGAGAAACACCGTTACAAAATATATTAGAGGATATAGAGGGATATCGTGCGAGTTATATTGATGTATTGATAAAAGGAATCTGATTGGTTTCAGGTTCAAATAGACTGAAGTTTGAGGAATACTCTAAAGAATATCCAGATTATTTTAGAGTTGTTGATTTGCGTAACGGAAAAAGGGTTGATGATGGTTATCATGCCATTCACCTATATTACCAGAGAGATAATCTGGCATATCCGATAGAAATACAGTTGTGGTGTGGAGAAGCTTACCTATTTGTTATTTGGAGCCATAGATATATCTACAAATATAAACAAGTTGAAATAGGAAAACTACTGTATGAGGAGTATGCTGCAAAGATAATCTGCAGTGAACAAGATTTTATAGAACGTCTGGAATATTGGGAAGGTGAGTTTAGTGGGAGATAATAAAATTTATATAGTGGCAAAAATATTCGACAAACAGGGATGTCTAGCGTACCAATGTAAGACTGTGAATGAGGCACGTTGTTTGCCAGGTATATTGGAAGCATTGAGGGCTGATGGCGTGCAGATTGTTGTACTTGATAGTTTAGAGATATATTCGGAATATGCGATAGACATGGTTAGTCAGATGAATTGTGTAGCATAGCTAAAAGCAAAGTTTAAAGACTGTACCAACCATGAACGGTGGGTACAGTCTTTGAATGAATAAAATCTTAATATCTATTGGTAATCATCTTTTCAGGCAGATCATCAACGTAGCTTTCACCGCTAAAATCAAAATCAAATCCGATATGACGCTCTTTCGCACGCTCGTATACGACATAAGCGGCAGCCACATCTAAGCATCCCATGCCAATCGGAAGGCAGAGTACCTTTTTATTTTCAATATCTTTTATTTCTTTTTTTCCTGTAACAAGGTCTCCGATTGTAGCTGAAATATCATGTTCAGATATCTTTCCTTCAGCAGCCAGAGCGCTTAGCGCTCCACGATGAAATGCCTGCCCGAGATGGTCGACAATGATATCATCACAGCTTAGAATCAGTCCGTCTGTAACTTCCCTGTAAGAACCCATAGGAAATATCACAGTCCCCGGTTTGAGCATATCTGCGGTTAAGAAAGGCTCATGTGCTTGTGTAACCGTAACTAGCGCGTCCGCATCAACAGCATCTTCCACCTTGTCGCAGACAACGATCCTTCCTTTCACTACATCTTTCATATTTTCTGCAAATTTTTCCGTTGCCGGACGATAAATATCATAAACACGCAGTTCTTCGATATTAAATACTTTTGAGATTGCCAATGTCTGCGTATGCCCCTGCATTCCTGCGCCAAACAAACCGATTCTGATATTCCTTCGATTCTTAAACAGGTATTTTAAGGATACTGCGGTCTGGGCTCCGGTACGAAGATTGGTAATGTACTTGCCATCCATAACAGCACGGAAAATGCTGAGTTTTGGATCAGCAAGAAGAATCATTCCGCATATAAAAGGTAATGCAGCCTCTTTCCGATGGCCAAGCAGGCCGCCGACCCACTTGATTCCCGCATTATCCTGATATCCAATGTAGGCAGGCATTGCATTGAAAAAACCTTCATAGGGCGGCCAGCCTCCGGACTCGCCTAGATTCAACGTAACTTTTGTCGGGTTTATGACCTTATTTTCCCCAAATCCCGCAAATGTCTTTTCAACTGATTCAACCACATCCTGCATATCGATTAAATCCTTGACCTGATTATATGTAAGTAAAAGTGCCATGCTGCGTACCCTCCTTTAATTTTCTATGTGCTGTTTATTGTAATGATTCTTTGTGACTGCGCTTGCCACCAGCAGAGCGATAAATGATATCAGAATTCCCCATATCACATAAGGTATGGTCGTATGAATCATCTGTGCTATGATACAGCCTGCGTAAGATTGGATGTTTGACAGAACGTATGATACACGCACGCGATAGCCCTAAACAATGTATTGAAACCACAGATACAATTGAATGCATTAAAGCGCTTCTGCTGTTTGACAGATGTTTTCTTGTAGCAACTGAAAATGCTTTCAGCATTTCAATTTTTGATAATTTTTTTGATTTCCTGCTGCTTTCATATCTTTATAATCATAGGGAGCGTACGATAGATTGGTCATATAATATCATTAAATGCGACGATTTGATTAAAAATGTAAGTGCAGATGATTGTGAAAGAGTTCAGGGAGCCATTTGTGAAAGATACATACTTCATTTACATTAGACTATAAGTTTTAATTTTTATATTACTTTATTACCGAGCCAGCGCCTCATGCGCTGGCTTATGTGTTTTTAGTATTAAGTATGATTATCTCAAGGAGGAAAGACAAAACATTGCAAGAAATGTCAGGAATGGCGTCTCTTTCTGTGCTATAATAAATAAAAGATGCATAAATAAGACCAAAGGAGAAAATAGCAATGGAAAATCCAGTGAGGCAGACGACGGATATTATCGTGCGAGGTCTTACTCAGAATAATCTGAAGCATGTTACATTCCATATACCAAAGGAGAAGATTACAGTATTCACCGGGGTATCCGGCTCCGGCAAATCGAGTATCGTATTTGACACGATCGCGGCAGAGTCGCAGCGGCAGATGAATGCCACTTATCCGGCATTCGTGCGGTCAAGGCTTCCCAAGTACCCGAAGCCGGCAGTAGAACAGATTGACAACCTGACGGCCGCTGTCGTCGTGGACCAATCCCCTCTGGGAGGGAATGCCCGTTCTACGGTAGGAACGATCAGCGGCCTGTATTCCAGCCTCCGGCTGCTGTTTTCAAGAATCGGAAAGCCTTATGCAGGGACAGCCTCCTACTTTTCCTTTAACGATCCGAACGGAATGTGCAAGACGTGTTCCGGACTCGGCAAGATTACCAAAGTCGATATGTCAGCTATACTAGATGTGGAAAAATCATGGAACGAGGGATGTATTAAAGATTCCCTGTATAAGCCAGGTTCCTGGTACTGGAAGCAGTATGCCCAGTCGGGGCTGTTCGATCTGGACAAGCCGGTAAAGGAGTATACAGACGAGGAATACAATCTGCTGCTTTACGGCGCCCGAGATGGAAAGGGAGATCCGGAACATCCCAAAGTGACCGGCATATATCATAAATACACGAAAACACTGTTGAACAGGGATATCAGCAGCAAGAGCAGGCACACCCGGGAGAAATCTCAGAACCTGATTGCTGAGATCGAGTGCACCGACTGCCACGGCAAGAGGCTGAACGAAGCAGCATTAAGCTGTACGATAGACGGCTATTCTATTGCGGACATGTGCGGGATGGAACTGACACAGCTCAGGAAAGTCCTTTCCGAGATAGCTGATCCTACTGTAGGCGTACTGGTACAGACGCTTGTGGAAGGGCTGGACAGAATGATAGAGATCGGGCTTCCCTACCTCCACCTCAACCGCGAGACCCCTTCGCTGTCCGGAGGAGAGGCGCAGCGGCTCAAGCTTGTGCGGTACATGGGCAGCAGCCTGACCGGGATGACCTATATCTTTGATGAGCCGAGTGCAGGGATGCACCCCCGCGACGTCTACCGTATGAACAATCTGCTTCGGCAGCTTCGTGATAAAGGAAATACGGTCCTTGTGGTGGAACACGACAAGGATGTCATATCAATCGCAGACTATGTGATTGACGTTGGGCCACATGCAGGACAAGAAGGCGGAGAGATTGTATTTGCCGGCACTTATCCGGAATTGCTGGAATCCAAAACCCTGACGGGGAATGCGATGCGCCAGTCTCTTCCAGTCAAGCAGACTCCCCGCCGGAGGGCGGGCAGCCTGCCGGTCCGTGGAGCCTGCCTGCACAATCTAAGGAATGTGGACGTGGATATACCGCTTGGCATCATGACTGTTGTAACCGGCGTGGCCGGTTCGGGAAAGAGCACCCTGATATCAAAGGTATTTGCCAGACAGTACGAAAGCGGTGTCGTGATGGTGGATCAGGGACCGATTACAGCGACGAACCGTTCCACCCCGGCGTCCTTCCTTGGTTTCTTTGATGAGATACGTAAGCTGCTGGCACAAGAAAGCGGCAAGGAGGAGGGGCTATTCAGCTTCAATTCCAAAGGCGCCTGCCCGGTGTGCGGCGGCAGGGGAGTGATCGTGACAGAACTTGCTTTCATGGATCCTGTCGTTACAGAGTGTGAGACATGCGGCGGCGTGCGCTATAACGAAGAAGCGCTTGCCTGTACCTACAAAGGGAAAAATATCGTGGAACTGCTGGCTCTGACGGCTTCACAGGCACTGGAAGTGTTCGAGGACGTTAAGATCAGGAAACGGCTGAAAGTGATGCAGCAGGTAGGGCTGTCGTACCTGACGTTAGGCCAGCCTCTTAGCACCTTGTCCGGCGGTGAACGCCAGAGAATCAAGCTGGCTAAGAACCTGGGTAAAAAAGGCAGCATTATCGTGATGGATGAACCGACGACAGGGCTTCATATGTCCGATATCCAGAATCTGCTGAAGCTGTTCGATCTGATTGTGTCCCGCGGAAATACCCTCGTGGTCATCGAACACAATCTGGATGTGATGAAGCAGGCGGACTGGATCATCGACATCGGCCCCGATGGGGGGAACTGCGGAGGGGAGGTCGTATTTACCGGAACGCCGGCAGATATGATTAAGAGCGGGGCGACACTAACTGCAGACAGCCTGCGGGCCTCATGTTCTGGCTAAGGCAGTATGCAGGAGATGGCACTGAGACAAGTGGGCATGCAGGATGAGGATATGCATGATAATTGAGAAAAGGTGGTGAAAATATGGCTGTTATTAGACCTCCCTGCTAGAGGCGGGCACGGGCACGAGGTCCTCCATGGCATAACAGTATGCCTTATTGAACATTAGCAGTTCGATAAGTATAACTTTTAACGACACTGACAACATATAAGATGGAGGATAAGACGTATGAGTATAGATAATAGCATTACAGAACAGAAGCTGGCTGGAGCGCTGACGGCAGAGACGACGGAACTGATTCCGTATCTGCCGTATCTGCTGCAGGATCTGTGGGAGCTCGGAAGCAGCCCCACCGATATGATTCGGCTGGTCAAGGAAAATATAAAGACCAGCAGCGAGACGCAAGTGATCGACCTGGGCTGTGGAAAAGGTGCGGTAACCGTATCTCTGTGCAGGGAACTGGGCGTCAGAGCGAAGGGAATCGATCTGCTCCCGGAGTTCATAGAAGTAGCCAGAGAAAAGGCGAAGGAATTCGGCGTAGCGCATCTGTGTGAATTTGCAGTACAGGATATCAATGTGTCCGTCAGCAGCCTGTCTGGATATGACATTGCGGTTCTGGGCGCGGTCGGCGACGTATTGGGCAATCCGGCAGAGACATTAGGCAAGCTGAAGAAGGTCGTCCGAAGCAATGGATATATCCTGATAGACGAGGCTTTCCTGGAGGGCGAACAGAAAGATGTGAGATACCAGAATTATGAGTATCTGACAAAGGCGCAGTGGAAGGACATCTTCCAGGAGGCAGGCGTCGAGCTGGTTGCAGAACTGACGTACCAGGATAGCCCAGAAGCCGATGAGACAAACGATTACAACAACAGGATGATTCGAAGAAGGGCGGAGGAACTGTCCGAACGATATCCGGATAAAAGACGAATGTTTGAAGGTTATGTAAAGAGCCAGGAAGAAGAATGCGATGACCTGAACGGTGTCATATCGGGTGTCACCTGGCTTCTGAAGCTTCTGTAAGAGAGCGGCGGTTTCATAACGGAACACAAAAGCCCCGCGGCACGGTGATTACCGGGCCGCGGGGCTTTTACGTACGGAAAACATATCTTGATTCTCATTTCTTCCACAGGTCATTATTGTGCGTCTTCTGCATAATTCCCATCAGCTTCATACAGAGGAAGAATTCTGTCTCCCCACCCTGGTGCTTATGTTTTGCGGTAACGGCGACGAGTTCATCAAGAACCTGTTCGGTGCGGATCAGCATCCTCCCTTCAAGAAGGCAGGAGATAGGATCCACATTGAGCCTGAGCTCGTATAGCCGGTAATAGGGGTTTGCCGCCATATACAGGAAGGTGTCATAGCTCAGCCGGCACTTTGTAATCTCCAGCGGTATCTCGCCCGGCTGTACCTGATAGTAGTGGTATGTCCCAAGTACCATAAGCAGGCCTCTTTGGACAGGGTATTCCCTTGTATTTATTATAATCTTACCCTGTCCGCCTCTCACATACAGAAGGGTGATGCCGCTGTTGTTCTTAAGGACGCTTGTATCAGCCACTATTTTGTTCACCGCTGTTATTGGAAACTGGAATTCTTTTTTAGAATAATAAGGCGAACTGGCGAACAGTGGCAGGTAGTTGATATTATTTTTCTTTCCCATTTTGATTTCTCCCTCCACGGTTCCTTTCTCTATATTCACTGGGAGCCATACCGTATATTCTCTTGAACGTTCTTGTAAAGGAGCGGCTGCAGTTAAAGCCGACATTCACCGCGATATCCACGATAGGCAGGCCTGTTGTGAGAAGGAGAGCCTCCGCATGCCTGATACGCGTCAGTATGGCCAGGTCCTTGTAATGGGAACTGAAATTTTCATAGACTAGGTCCCGGATTACGCTTTCTGATATGAATAGCTTTTTGGAGGTCTCCTTAATATCTACCGGTTCCGAATAACTTGAATAAGAGTAGTTGAGCACTTCCATCAGCGTAGTGCTCATAATCATTCCACGATACACGCCCTGTCCGTCATTGAGCAGCAGCTTCCTGTATTCGATAGGTGTCGTCCCCATATATTTTTTAAAGATTCGGTAGAATGCCACATCAGATGGAAAACCGCTGTGGGCGGCCACATAGGAGAGAGACATGCCGTCATATAGCAGCGCGATAGAGGCAATATTCACCCTCACACGGTTGAGGAACTGGGCGAAGCTGTAGCCGCTGATTGTCCGCAGTTCTCTGTTCAGCGCTGCTGCGGTCGAGCCGAAGTGGGAGGCGACACCCTGGGCAGTTATGTCCTCCGCGAAATGTGCGCTTATGTATAGGGCGGCTTTCCAGCCAAGCGGACGCTCGGGCGGGGAATCCGGACGATGGTGCTTCAGGCTCTGATGGATAAAAAAGTTGGCAAATTGTCCGAGTATCGCCACTTTGATCAGAGAGCTTCCGGGGTCAAAGCAGGAATCTTCCTCTTCAAATTCATCAAATAACCCTTCAATCTTATCCAGCCGGTTTCCGTCCAGAGTGATGATAGGGGGTGCATCTATGATTGCGTCTACCGTGTCAGGTGCAGGTTCATGAAAAGTCAGGAAAGAGGACAGCGGATAATCATATACACATACGTTGAGCTTCAGGGGCTGAACAGATTCCGCCTTGATAGTAAAGGTGTGATATGACTGCAGCCAGACGAAAGAACCACGTTTCATAGGGAAAGTGACGCCATTGATGGTTATCGTCCCGCCACCGTCCGTAACTAATATGAAAGTAGATTCATTCTCCGATATAGGGGGTGTAATATCGCTGATGCAGTGCTTCTGGAGACGCAGATACTTGTCCTTCCCTGAAAAAAAAGAATGGACAGGCCTGCCGCAGATTGCTTTCGGTTTTATGGCTTCATTCATCGGTTTCTCTCCTTTTTTAAGTATATTTTACTGATAGATGCCGCATAATTGGAGATTAATTGCGAATTTAATAGTATTATAACATGGTTTGTCCGTAGTTGAGTTAGATTTTATTGGGAAAAGTGAATCTTGGAGGTTGTAATTCATCACGCTATTATCCAATGTCATGCAGTATGAAAATGTTAAAGTTATATCAAAGGAGGGGCAAGGGTTTAAGAGGATATAGATAATGAAATGAGGAGGGGTTAAATATATAGAGTCATAATCAACAAAACCTTGCTCCAAAGGAGAGAGAAATATGAACTTGATGGGTGATTTTTTTAACAAGTTTAATCTGGGGACATCGGATTTTGTCACACCCGGGAAGCAGCTTCAGTATATCTCAAAGCACAAAGCTTATACAACTGCCATTATCTACATAGACAAGGACCGGTCAGTCTCGGAGATTACATGGAAGCAGCTGCATACCCGTTCCAATCAGCTTGCCTGGATGCTGAAGGAACATGGCATTAAAGAAGGCTCTGTGGTGATGGTGGCGTTTCCGAACACAATCGAGCATATCATAGCCGCGTACGCTGTCTGGAAAGCAGGAGGCTGCTATATGCCCATCTCGAGCAAGACAGCAGAATCGGAGCTTGCAGAGATATGTGAAGTCATATCCCTGTCCGGAGCCTTCGCCGACTTCGACGTACCTGATGCAAAGTTCTGCGTAGGCTCCAGGGAGATGTACAAAGTGATGGAACCGTTTTCCGAGAAGACGCTTCCCGATGTGAAGGCTGATCCGAATATGATATCCCTGTCCGGGGGGACGAGCGGGAAGCTGAAGTTCATCCGGCAGAATATGCCAAGCGGAATGACAGACAGCATGCTCCAGAGCTTTTTTGAGATGTCGGGTATGGACTTTGAGATGCGGCAGCTGCTCGTAGGGCCGCTGTTCCACGGTGCTCCCCATTCGATTGCATTCAACGGACTCTTTGCCGGAAACACGCTCGTGATAACGCGCAACCTCTGCCCCGACAACATCGTAAAGCTGATTAGAGAATACAAGATAGAATACATACAGATGGTTCCGACACTTATGAACCGGATCAGCAAGCTGCCCGGCATAGGGAAAGAGGATTTTGAATCGATTAAAGTATTGAACCATACGGGAGGGTACTGTGCACCTTATCTGAAGCGGAAATGGATAGAACTGCTGGCACCGGAAAAAGTGTACGAGATGTACTCCATGACGGAAGTAATCGGGATGACGTGCATCCGGGGTGATGACTGGCTAAAACACCCGGGAAGCGTCGGACTTCCGGTGGGAGGCGGGCAGATATCTATCCGGGATGAAAGCGGTAAGGAACTGCCGCCTTATGAACTGGGGGATATCTATATGACTTCTCCGGGGGAATGCTTCATCACAGAATATATGAATCATGAACCGCTCAAGGTAAGCGAAGGAGGCTTCCGGAGCGTAGGGGATATCGGATATGTGGACGAAGACGGGTATCTGTACTTCTCCGACCGCCGCAGCGATATGCTCGTCATCGGCGGGGAAAATGTATATGCGGCAGAAGTGGAGGCCGCGCTCGTAAGACACGGCAAAGTGATAGACGCGGTTGTTATCGGAATCCCGGATGAAGAATGGGGCAGACGGCTGCACGCCGTGATAGAAGCGGCTGATGAGATTCCTGCAGAGGAGCTCAGGTCATTTCTTGGACAGTATCTGTCTCCGTATAAGATACCGGGGACATTCGAGTATGTCAAGACGATTAAAAGAGGGGACAATGGAAAGGCAGACCGCAAGAGGATACTGTGTGAATGCATGGATAGGGAACAGTGCCTCTGTGGTAATTACACAGGTTGCTAAAACAATTCATATATATCAGGAGGTTAAAAAATGGGTTACGAAGCACTATTTTCACCGTTCAAGGTCAGGGGGCTGGAGCTTAAGAACAGAATCATATTGCCTGGCATGAACACGAAGATGACAAAAAACAAGCACGATGTAGGGGACGACATGATTGCCTACCATGTTGCAAGGGCAAAAGCCGGATGCGCACTCAACATATTCGAATGTGTCGCTTTATGTCCTGCGCCTCATGCCTACATGTACATGGGACTCTACAATGACCATCATGTCAGTCAGCTGAAGAAGCTGACCGACGCGGTACATGAAGTGGGCGGAAAGATGGGAATCCAGCTGTGGCACGGAGGGTTCAGCCCTCAGATGTTCTTCGATGAGACGAATGCATTGGAGTCTCCGGATACGCTCACGGTAGAGCGCATCCATGAAATCGTGAAAGAATTTGGACGCGGGGCAAGGCTTGCCGTACAGGCCGGATTTGACGCGGTGGAGTTCCATGCGGCCCACAGCTATCTGCCTCATGAATTCCTGAGCCCGGGAATGAACAAGCGGACCGACGAGTATGGCGGTAACTTTGAGAACCGCAGCAGGTTCTGCTTTGAAGTCATCAAGGCGATTCGTGAGAACATACCGGATGATATGCCGTTCTTCATGCGTGTCGGCTGTATCGATGAGCTGATGGAACAAGTCATGACAGAGGAAGAGATTGTCGAGTTCATCAACAGGAGTGCGGATCTTGGTGTAGACGTGGCAGATATCTCACGTGGAAACGCCATGTCCTTTGCAACCGTATATGAGGTCCCTCCATTCAACCTGCCCCATGGCTTCAATATAGAGAATATCTACAATATAAAGAAGCAGATCAAGATTCCTGTAGTCGGCGTCGGACGCATCAATACCGGAGAGATGGCGAATAAAGTGATTGAGGAAGGCAAGTTTGACCTTGTAGCCATCGGGCGTGCGCAGCTCGTTGACCCCGAGTGGGTGACAAAAGTACGAGAAGGGAGGGAAGAACTGATACGACACTGTATCGGCTGCGACCAGGGATGTTACGATGCCGTTATCAATCCGAAGATGAGGCACATCACATGTACGAGGAATCCTATGCTCTGCCTGGAGTATAAGGGGCTTCCGAAGACGGATGCGCCGAAGAAGGTGATGATTGCAGGAGGAGGGATGGCAGGACTCCTTGCCGCAGAGGTTCTCAAGAAACGGGGCCATGAGCCGGTTATCTTTGAAGCTTCAGGTGCGCTTGCAGGGCAGTTCACGCTGGCAGGTGTCTCACCGATGAAACAGGACTGGGCCGCCGCTGCAAAATGGGAAGCAGAGGAGATTGGACGTCTCGGCATCGAGTTCCACCTGAATACGGCTGTGACTCCGGAACTGATAGAGGAATTTGCTCCGGACCATGTCATCATCGCCACCGGTTCAGAGTATGTAGCGCCGGCCATTCCAGGCATCGACGGTCCGAATGTATATTCCCAGTATGAAGTGCTCAGAGGAGAAGCCAAGCCTTCCGGCCATGTGGCGGTAATCGGTTGCGGACTCGTAGGAGTGGAAGTTGCAGAGCTGCTCGCGTCCAGAGGGGTCCAGGTCACTGCCATGGAGAAGAAGGGTGTTGGAACCGGACTGAATATGCTCAGAAGGATGTTCATGAACCCGGAATTCAAGCATTACAAGATTGCCAAGATGTCAGGAGCGCTAGTGACAAGCCTGGAGGCGGGAAAGGTAAATTACGAGATCACCGACAGGAAGACAAAGGAGGTAAGCCAGGGGACGCTGGAATGCGATGCAGTGGTCATCTGCACTGGAATCACATCTCGTCCATGCGAGGAACTGAAAACGAAGTGCGAGGCGTCCGGCATTCCGGTGCAGGTCATCGGAGATGCCGCGGCTGCCAGAGACGCAAGAGAAGCCGCCTTCGAAGGATATGAAACGGCAATGTCACTGTAACTGTAACGGCCAAAGCCATAGCAAGAATGAAAAAAGAAAGGATGACCGATATGAGTATAGAAGAAAGATTAGAAGCAATGGAAAAAGAGATTCAGAGATTAAAAGATATTGAAGAGATCAAAAAATTGAAAGGCCAGTATTTCCGCTGCCTTGACGGCAAATTTTGGGATGAATTGGAGACGACATTATCTCCAAACATCGTGACCTCTTACTCCGATGGCAAGCTCGTGTTTCACGGGCCCAAGGAGGTCACAGATTATTTCAAGAAAACAATGCCGAAAGAGGAGATCAGCATGCACATGGGGCATACGCCGGAAATTACGATAGACAGCGATACTACCGCGACCGGAAAATGGTATCTGGAAGATAAGCTTATCTTTACCGAAGGAAGCAAATATGCAGGAGCAGGAGTCAACGGCGGAGCGTTCTATACGGATAAGTATGAGAAGGTGGACGGGAAATGGTACATTCTCGAGACGGGATATCTGCGCGTATACGAAGAACACTTTTTCCGTGACCCGAAGATCAATATAACGATGAACATGCATAAAACGAAATAATCAAAGAAAAGGAGAGATAAAAAGATGGCTGGATTAAAAGATTTTCCAAAATTTGGCGCCCTTGCAGGGCTGAAAATACTTGATAGCGGGTCTAACATAGCAGGACCTCTGGGCGGAGGCCTCCTAGCTGAATGTGGTGCCACCGTCATCCACTTTGAAGGTCCCAAGAAACCTGACAACCAGCGGGGCTGGTATGGTTATCCTCAAAATCATAGGAATCAGCTTTCTATGGTAGCTGACATCAAATCCGAGGAAGGCCGAGACATATTCCTGAAGCTGATTCAATGGGCGGATATATGGGTGGAATCTTCCAAAGGCGGGCAGTATGACCGGCTTGGACTTTCCGATGAAGAGATCTGGAAAGTCAATCCTAAGATTGCTATCGTACACGTATCAGGGTACGGGCAGACAGGCGACCCAAGCTATGTGACACGTGCTTCTTATGACGCGGTTGGGCAGGCGTTCAGCGGATACATGTCTCTGAACGGGACGACAGAGGCGCTGAAGATCAACCCGTACCTGAGCGACTTTGCGTGTGGCCTGACTACGTGCTGGGCGATGCTGGCATGCTATGTGAGCACGATTCTGACCGGAAAAGGAGAATCTGTAGATATCGCCCAGTACGAGGCGCTTGCCCGCATAATGGACGGACGGGTGATGCAGTATGCAACGGATGGCGTCAAAGTACCAAGGACCGGCAATAAAGACGGGCAGGCAGCGCTTTTCAGCTTCTATACATGCAAGGATAATAGGACCATATTCATCGGCATGACAGGGGCGGAAGTGTGTAAGCGGGGCTTTCCGATTATCGGTCTGCCGGTGCCAGGTTCAGGGGATCCGGACTTCCCGGAGGGATTCACGGGCTGGCTGATTGATTCTCCGGTAGGACGCCGTATGGAAGCAGCGATGGAAGCCTATGTCGCAGAACACACGATGGAAGAAGTCGAGGCTGTCATGCAGGAGAACCAGATTCCATGCCAGAGAGTGTATGAGCTGGAGGACTGTATCAGCGATCCGCACTGGAAGGCGCGCGAGACGATTACGGAATGGGATGACCCGATGCTTGGGCATGTCACTGGACTCGGGCTTATCAATAAGTTCAAGAACAATCCTTCCAAAATTTGGAGAGGGGCTCCGCTGTTCGGCATGGATAACAGAGATATCCTGAGAGATTTGGGATATACGGACGAGGAGATAGACGGATTGTATGCAAAAGGCATCACGAATGAATTTGACAGGGACACGACGATAAAGCGCTACCGTCTGAAGGAAGTGATTCCTCATATGAAGGATGAATAGCACCGGTCCCCAGTGGTACTACATACTGGTCATATATGCTAAAGGAGAGAGATTATGAATACTGCAACCAAATCGAACTATAAGAAGGGTTTTATCCCATATGCGGTAGCCGCACTTCTTGTCAGCCTTATCGGTGGATTTACAGCCGTTCTGGGCCCGGCATTTGTCGCGGATATCGGGATTGATTACAGTAATACGACATGGATTTCACTGGCACTGGCGATGTCCACCGCAGCCTGCGCGCCTATCCTGGGCAAGCTTGGCGACGTTCTTGGACGGCGCACGACATTGCTGCTCGGCATCCTGATATTCACGGCAGGAAATGCTCTGACTGCAGTTGCCACTTCGCTGGCCTTCATGCTGGCGGCACGGTTTATCGTAGGTATCGGAACTGCCGCAATCTCGCCGGTAGTCATGGCATACATCGTCACAGAGTATCCGCCGGAGGAGACGGGAAAAGGCTTTGCGGTCTATATGCTCATATCAAGCGGTGCTGTCGTCATCGGACCTACGTGCGGCGGCCTCATCATGAATGCGGCTGGCTGGCGTGTGATGATGTGGGTATGCGTGACGCTCTGTGCGGCCGTATTTTTCATCTGTATGTTTATGATTAAGAAGACAGCGTTCCAGAAGAGGAAACTGACGGACTTTGACCGTGTCGGTTCTGTTCTTGTCCTCATATTCTTCAGCTTGCTTCTGTGCGTACCGTCCTTCGGACAGAATATCGGATGGGGCTCCGTGCAGTTTATCTGCGTTGCGGCTGTTGCAGCGGTATCTCTGCTCTGCCTTATCTTTGTGGAGAGGAAAGCGGGCAACCCTATATTCAATGGAACGTTCATGGCACGCAAGGCATTTATCCTGCCGGTCATCATACTTTTCCTGACCCAGGGCCTTATGCAGGCAAACATGACGAATGTCATCGTATTCGTACGCTATACGCAGCCGGATAATGTCATCATATCCAGCTTTGCAATCTCTATCATGTACATCGGCATGTCGTTAGGTTCCGTGATTATAGGGCCGATGGCAGACAAGAAGGAGCCAAGGACCGTTCTTACCTTCTCCCTGCTGCTGACAGGTATCGGCTGCGGCATCATGTATTTCTTTACAGAGGGGTCTTCGGTTGCCGCATTTGCGGCAGCGCTTGGTATTCTTGGTGTCGGACTGGGAGGCAATGCGACTATCTTCATGAAGGTGGCACTGTCGGGACTGTCGAACGAGGTCGCCGGTTCAGGCACTGGTACATATGGACTGTTCCGTGACATATCGGCGCCGTTTGGCGTCGCCGTATTCGTGCCACTGTTCACGAACGGCGTGACAAGCCGCATGACGGAGGCCGTTGCCGGAGGAGCCAGCGAGGGGGCGGCTACTTTGCTGGCGGCAGTGTCATCAATCAAGACGCTTACCATCATCGAGCTTGGCTGCGTAGCAGCAGGTATTGTCGCAGTTCGGATGCTGCCGAGAATACATCAGAAGAATTAAAGAAAAGAGGTATTTTTACATGGATATGAAAGATTCCAAACTATTTTCCCCGCTTAAGGTCGGTTCCCTGACCCTTAAGAACCGGGTAGGCATGGCTCCTATGAGCATGGATTACGAGGCGGAAGACGGTACGGTGCCGAAGAAGCTGGCGGACATATTTGTCCGCCGGGCGGAAGGCGGAACGGGTTATGTCGTCATAGACGCTGTTACGGTAGACCGTAATTACCAGTACATCGGTAATACGACATGCCTTGACTCAGACAGCCTTGTGCCTCAGTTTAAGGAATTTGCAGACAGGGTAAGCGCTGCCGGCAGTACGCTCATTCCGCAGATTATCCATCCAGGTCCGGAATCTATCTGCGGGTTCCGGAAGATACCGCCGCTTGGCCCGTCTGTGAATACGAATGCCAACTGCCATGTGAGCCGTTCCATAAGCATTGATGAGATACATACGGTCATACGGCAGTTCGGAGCGGCTGCACGGCGTGCGGAAGAAGCCGGATGCGGGGGCATCTCCCTGCACTGTGCGCATGCATATATGCTTCCCGGGGCTTTTCTGTCTCCGCTTCGCAACAAACGTATGGATGAGTACGGAGGCTGTCTTGACAACCGGGCCAGGTTCATCATCGAAGTGATAGAAGAGGTCAGAAGAAATGTCAGCGCAGATTATCCGGTGTTCCTGAGAATCTCGGGGGACGAACGGGCCGAGGGAGGAAACTCTCTGGAAGATATGCTCTATCTGGCACCGAAGTTTGAGGCGGCGGGCGTGAATCTGCTGGAAGTGTCCGGAGGGACCCAGTATGAAGGGCTGGAATACATCATTCCAAGCCAGAGCAAACGCATCGGCATGAACATCTATGAGGCTGCTGAAATCAAGAAAGTGGTCGGCATACCCGTCTATGCGGTAGGGAAGATCAACGATATCAGGTATGCGGCCGATATCGTGGAGAGGGGAATCGTGGACGGCGTATCCATAGGACGGCCGCTGCTTGCGGATCCGGACCTGTGCAACAAGGCTTACGAGAACCGCTTTGATGATATCACCCCCTGTGGAAGCTGCGGCGGCAGCTGTATCACCAGATCGGCCCAGAGCCCGCAGTGCCGCTGCCATATCAATCCCCTCGTGGGCAGGGAGTATGATTATCCGGCGGTACCGGCCCAAAAGCCGAAGAAGACGCTGATTATCGGGGCGGGCCCCGGAGGAATGTATGCGGCTGTCACCGCTGCGGAGCGGGGGCACAGCGTCACCGTCTGGGAAGCTGACGATACAATCGGGGGCCAGCTTAACATGGCGGTCGTATCACCCGGCAAGCAGGAGATGACGAAGTGGCTCGTCCACCTGAATTACAGGGCTAAAAAGGCGGGGGTCGAGTTCTTGTTTGACAAAGAGGCGACGGTGGAAGATGTGAAGGAGTTTGCCCCTGATGCTGTCATCGTGGCAACGGGCGCCAGGCCTCTCGTGCCTCCAATCAAAGGTACGAAGGAGTATCCCGTGCTCACGGCTCATGATTTCCTGCGCGGCAGATTCGTCATTCCGAAGGGGCGTGTCTGTGTCCTCGGAGGCGGTGCTGTGGCGTGCGAGACTGCAGAGACGATACTTGCGAATGCTCGGCCAAATGCATTTACGAGGGGCTATGATGCCAGCATCGGGGATGTAGAAGTGACGCTTGTCGAGATGCTGCCTCAGCTTTTGACCGGCGTATGCGAGCCGAACCGTGCGCCGATGCTGCGTAAGCTTAAAAAAGGCGGGGTACAGATCAATGTGAATACGAAGATCCTGGAAGTTACGGACCATGACGTGAAAGTGCAGCGCAGCGACGGAACGGAAGAATGGATGAAAGGCTTCGACTATATCCTCTTCGGGCTTGGTTCGAGGAACTATGACCCGCTTTCCGACAGCCTGAAAGAATTTGTCCCGGAAGTGCATGTCATCGGCGATGCCGTGCGGGCGCGTCAGGCAAGCTATGCCATGTGGGAAGGATTTGAAGCTGCCTATGGTCTGTAGCGGGCGCTATGAACCGTCGGCTTTCGGGCTGCGGCACATGTTTCGGCTAAAAGGAGGCGGAGAAAATGGCGGTAAAGATCATGTCCAGGGAACAGAAAGATGACGCTTTGATTATGGAAGTCATCAGGAATGCACGGAAACAGGACTATACGCCGGATTTATTATGTGAGCTTCAGAAAGTGGTTGAGACGAAATACTACTACTGGTGGCTCATGGATATGAAAAAAGAGGAATGTGCAAGAGAGCTGTTTGCTAAGGACTTCTCATACTATTATAATGGCTATCTCGTGACAGAAGACGGTGCAGAGCAGGCAAAGACATCCAAGTGGACCAATTCGTCGCTCGTGACGATGCATATGGGCCATCAGCCTATGGTATGGCTTATAGATCAGACCCATGCCCGCGGCATATTCCAGTATGAAGACCATCATGTGTCTATAGAAGACGGCAGCGTGATAGAGACATGGATGGTATATTGCGATGATTTTAAGAAGTATGAGGATGGCAGCTGGCATATCAGCACGATGCGCATGTACCCGAAGCAGTCCGACGGCCGGTACCGTAATCCCTTCCCGCCGGACGGCTGGACACCTGAGGGATGGGAGCAGGGTTAAGGCCGTATCCCATCCACTGTTATATATCTGATGCCAATGATACGCTTAAGACCCAATACGACAGTGTCTTCATAACGAAGAGAAGGAGTAAGCACGAGGATCTCCCCGATTTCACCGGGAATCCGGCGGCTTACTCTTTTTCTGTCTATGCGGCGCTCCGCCGCTTTCCTGTCAGCAAACCTTGCTGTTATCTCCGGTACGCCCGTTCACGAATTTGGAGAATAGGCCTCGACTAGGATTGTCTCCAGATGCTTTTTCGTCATATACTCTTTCAGTGCTTTTTCATATATTATATGCATTCCCATGCTCCTTCCTGTCCATCTCGCGTGTCGCCATTTTAGATTGCCCCGGACAGTAATATTTTACCATGAACTGATGAAATGTGATATAAAAACTACTGCCAGGTTATAATAGGAGCAGAAAAACGGCTGGGAATAGGACATGTTCGCAGCGACAGAAAGGAAAAATCATGAGATTTGATGCAGTATATTATGAACCGGACAGTTTGGATTATCCCCTTGGGAAGAAGCTGAAGGAACAGTTTGGCAGCCTGCCCTGGATTCCTATCGAGAGCCATAATGCAATTCAGGAGATGAGGGACAAGCCCAATTCTGAGTTTGGCCGTATGAAGCGGAACCTCATCATCGGCACACGGAAAACGCACAAGTACGTGGAGAACCATAAAGTCTCAGATTATCTTGTCCCATATACATCATCCGGCTGTACGGCCATGTGCCTGTACTGCTATCTCGTGTGTAATTATAACAAATGCGCTTATCTTAGGCTCTTTGTGAACCGGGAGCAGATGTTGGACCGTCTGATCAGACAGGGGGAGAAAAGCGGCAGTTTGCTGACGTTTGAAATAGGGAGCAACAGCGACCTTATACTGGAGAATACGATTACGGGCAATCTGGAGTATACGATACCCAGATTCGCGCGCGAAGGAAGGGGAAAGCTTACTTTTCCGACAAAGTTCGATATGGTAGAGCCGCTTCTTGATCTGGAACACAGGGGTAAGGTCATATTTCGCATGAGCGTAAATCCACAGCCTCTGATTCAAAAGGTGGAGCTGGGTACTTCAGGCCTTTTCCAGAGGATAGATGCCGTTAACCAGATGTGCGCGGCAGGGTATCCGTGCGGCCTGCTGATAGCACCAGTGATACTTGCAGAAGGGTGGAAGGAGATGTATACCGGCCTTCTTAAGGAGCTGGACGAAGGGCTGAGCGGACAGATGAGAGAGCAGATGTTTATCGAAATCATACTCATGACATATTCTTATATACACCGTGCCATCAACAGCGAAGCCTTTCCCCAGGCACCGGATCTGTATGACAAAGAGCTAATGACCGGCAGAGGAAGAGGCAGGTACTGTTACCGGGCGGAAGTACGGGCGGAAGCAGAAGCTTTTTTCAGGACGGAAGTGAAGAGGATACTGGGGGACGTGCAGATACTCTATATAAGCTGATTAATAAGGCTGCATGCCAGATGAGGCTTTGAAGAATGGGAAGAAGCGTGGTATACTTGACATAGAATGACGCACCTGATGCACGGAAGCGGTCATGTTCGCGGTACAGCCGCAAAGCATCGGAGAAGGAGGAAGTCTATGGCAAGATATAAGTGCAGCGTATGTGGATTCGTATATGATGAAGAGAAAGAGGGGAGGAAGCTGACGGAGCTAGAGGCCTGTCCTGCCTGCAGGCAGCCGAAAGATTCCTTCCGGGAGTTAGAGGAAGAGGCCGGAAGGATGGTGGGATGTACTTACCGTTATATGGAGACGATTCAGCAGATGGCCGCCTCCGGGCGTCCGGTCATAGAAGCGATGGGGACGCAGATGCCGGTCCCGGGATTTGATGACATCCTGATACTGGGTGCGCAGCTGAATCCGCCCCCGCTTGATGCAGGGGAAGAAGTCAGTATCAAGACTGTAATAGGCAAAAAGGCGGAGCGCCCGATGGTGCTGGAAGGACCGGTGTACGTATCGCACATGTCGTTCGGAGCGCTTTCCAAAGAGGCCAAGACTGCGCTTTCAAAAGGCAGCGCGACGGCCCGGACAGCGATGTGCAGCGGAGAGGGTGGTATCCTTCCGGAAGAAAAGGACGCTGCCTATAAATACATATTCGAGTATGTGCCGAACAGGTACAGCGTGACGCCAAAGAACCTGAGGGAAGCAGACGCGATAGAGATTAAGATTGGACAGGGGACCAAGCCTGGCATGGGCGGCCATCTTCCAGGAGACAAAGTCACCCCGGAAATTGCCAAAGTGAGGAATAAGCCGCTTGGCAAGGACGTTATCAGTCCATCCAGATTTGAAGATATTACGACGAAGGAAGAGCTGAAGGAGCTGGTGGAACAGCTTCGCATATCATCGGAAGGGCGCCCGATAGGTATCAAGATTGCGGCAGGGCGTATTGAGAAGGATTTGGAATATTGCGTATATGCGGAACCTGACTTTATTACGATTGACGGCCGCGGTGGTGCCACTGGCGCCAGTCCCAGGATTATCCGGGATGCCACGAGCGTGCCGGCTGTCTATGCGCTGCACCGGGCTAAGAAGTATCTTGATGCGGCCGGGGCCGACATCGACCTCGTCATGACAGGAGGCTTTCGTGTGTCATCGGATGCCGTGAAGGCGATAGCTATGGGAGCGACAGCCGTAGCGGTCGCATCCGCGGCGATGGTTGCAGCGGGCTGCCAGCAGTTCAGAGACTGCGGCAGCGGCAGATGTCCCGCGGGGATAGCGACACAGGATGAAGTGCTGAGGGCGAGATTTGACGCACAGGCGGCTGCCATTCGTGTCGGCAATTATTTTATGGCGATGTTTGAAGAGATTCGGACATTTGCCAGGATAACCGGACACAGGGATATCCATAATCTGACCGTAGAAGACCTGTGCACGACAAGCCGGGATATCGCGGACTATACCGACATTCCCCATGCATAAGCAGAGACGAAGGAGCGATATCCTATTGGGCCGGATTCCAACAGGATATCGCTCCTCTATAAGTTACAGACGATGAGCACAAAGATGAGCACACAGAGGCATGCCGTTCCGACGGCTGCCAGTATATTGAATATCTTATTCGCCTTTTCTTCTGATTGCAGAAGCCTGCAGACACCTGCATAGATACCGATACCGATGGTTCCGCCCAGGGTATTATCGATAAGATCCGTGATATCGGTAGCGCCGACTGCCAGGACATACTGCATAACTTCCAGAAAAAGACTGTAAGAAGCAATCATCAGTATCTTTTTAGATATGGAAAGGCGTCCTTTCAGCATACAAAGATAGATGCCTGCCGGTACGAAGACGAGTATATTCTGGAATATCTCCGATAGCTGTACCTTCCCATTTACGATAACAGAACCACCATATGGTACAAGATTTATGCTGCGCATATGCCCGAATCCTGCCAGGGATAGCTGCATCTTAAACAGGATAATCCATGTGATAAGTATTACATATATAATCATGAGTACCAGAGTCAGTTTAGTGCGGCTTTGCTTTTGTTTCATATTATGTCCCTCCTCAGTATCTATCATTGTAAATAATAAAAATGAATTTAAGAGAAGGTATTTCTTAATATATTTTTAAATATCCGATAAACCGGCCAGCCGGATGCTTTCGTCTATGTCCTCTCTATCAGCTTTTCGATTGCCCGGCGCATGGATTCTATCTCTTCGGGAGATACGTCGAACGATGTAAAACGTGTCTCCTGTTCGATCCGCGCGGCTTCCGCGTCAAATTCTCTTCTGATTATATGTTCAATGTCTTCTTTCATAAAAATGATACCTCCAAAACCATCATATAACAAAATAAGCCTGTACACATATGGTAAAATATGTAAATTAGTGTTGGGAGCATTGTTTTCAAATATTATATTTATATTTTCCGGATTGTGGTATGATAGATATAGATTCATGTTTAAACAGGAGGTGGCAGGATGCGGTACCGGCTGAATGGAAGCATAGAGCCGATCGGCGGCGATGAGGAGATCGGTGACGACGAGTCGCTGGTCGAGATTATAACATCTGAGCAATATGAAGACGGATACAAGAAGCACTTCCAGAAGAAGATGCTTTTGAATATTTATCACACGCACTACTGCAGGGCGGATCTGCTGAAGGACTGTGTCATCGGGACCTTCGTCATTCCTCGTAAGGATGACCTGCTTGGGACATATACGACATTCGGATTCTACATGACGACGGAAAAGCTGGTGCTCGTAGATGATTCCGGCATAATTGAAAAGCTCGTAAAGCATATGGCGGAAGCGCTGACCGTGGAAAAGACGTACACGGCACATTTTTTCTTTGAACTCATGGAATATCTTGTCAAGGAAGACGTCATCTTTCTCCAGAATTATGAAAAGAAGCTCTCAGAGCTGGAGGGCGTGCTGCTTCAAGGCGTTATCAATGATTTTGACAAGAAGATGCTCGCCATCAGGAAAGAACTGCTGGCACTGCAGTCATATTACCAGCAGCTAACGGATGTGAGCGAGACGCTGGAAGAGAATCAGAACCATATGTTTGAGGAGGAGGACTGCAGAATATTCGACCTGTATTCTAAGAGGGCGGACCGGCTGTTCGACAATACGAGACGGCTGCAGGAATATTCGCTTCAGCTGCGTGAGATGTATGAGTCGCAGATTGATATCAGGCAGAACAAGATAATGAAGTTCCTGACGGTAGTCACGACGATATTCCTTCCGCTTTCGCTGATTGCGGGCTGGTATGGCATGAACTTCGTCGGTATGCCAGAGCTTTCAAGCCCTTACGGATATGCGGTGGTAATTATCGTAAGTATTGCGATTATCCTGGTGGAAATCTGGCTGTTCCGGATAAAGAAATGGTTTGACTAGTAAGGAGGCCGGCGGGATGACATTATGTATAGGCGACAGCATAACACTGGGAATGATGGGATATTCATATATTCCTTTTGCCGATAAGAAGCAGCAGCTTGTGAATCTCGGAGTGAACGGTGAATCTCTGCTAGGAGGTGTCCGGAGGCTTCGCAGATATATGAGGAAACGTGCCTATAGAGAAGCAGATACGGTCATCTTCTCTCTTGGGACGAATGATATACTGCTTCCTTATCTTGGAAACCGGTCCCGCTTCTGGCAGATACAGTACAGGCTCCGGAATATCATCCGCAGATTCAGCAGCGATATCGGGGAATTTGCCGGATATTATGAGGAAGCTGTCAGACAGATGAAGCATAACGGATATAAGGTTGTGCTTGTGGGCCTTCCCTATATTCAGCTTGCAGACTATCCGCTTGGAAAGGTCGAGGCTTATAACAGCTGTATCAGGAGCGTGGCAAGAACATATGATGCAGAATTTATCGACATATATGAGATGCAGAAAAAGCGCGTGCACCGGGACAGGACCTGCAGCTGGGGAAAGCTGAACGCAGGGAGGATTGCGGACGGACTATACATGCTGCTGTTTCCGCGGAGGAAGGATTCGCTTTCCCGCAGGAGAGGCCTTGACGTGACCGTGGACGGCGTACACTTTAACTCCAGGTCCGCCAGGATGCTGGCAGAGGCTGTCGGGCGTGCAATGGAGAGGGCAGGAGTTAAGACCGTATAGAGATAAGAAGTGGCTGAAAGGAGGAACGGCATATGTTCTGGAATAAAGAAGAGGTATTTATGACGATGGAGGCCGGGCGCTATGCGAAAGCCAGAGCGATTCTGGAAGATAATGGGATACCATACACGGTAAAGACGAAAAGCTCCGGAGGCTATAGTGCAAATTCACACAGGATGGGAAGGTTTGGAGAGAAGTTTGACCACAGTATCACATATTACATCTATACGAAGAAAGAGATAGCAGAGAGTGCGAGATATCATATACAGAGCAATCTGAACAGATGAAAGGAAGTTTCCGTTTTGGAAACTTTCTTTCTTTTTGTTGCATCATATTCCGTTGAATATGCAGATAATCATACTATAATGGATAGTAGGAAAGGAGAGAGATAGAATGGTTAATATGAACCTTGGAAAAAATATAATGAAATACAGAAGGGAGACGGGAATTACGCAGGAGCAGCTGGCTGAATATATGGGCGTGTCCAAATCTTCCGTATCAAAATGGGAAACCGGAGTTTCCCAAAGTTAAAGATACTATACCCAAATCCACGCTTACGTTACTTCCAGAACACGCTGTTGTGCGGTTACTCGGAATCGAGTGCCAGTTCTTGGTTACCTCTTGACAAAGAGAGCGTGTCATCTATATGAATAGCAACCGGCAGGTGCTTTCACACACCTGCCGGTTGTTGATGTTTTCACGAATCGAATTGAATCAGGACTGTTGGCTCATCAATGATGTCCCTGTCCGCTTTGATCTCAAACCCAACTTCGATCTCACTGATGTCAGAGACCGAGGCAATCTGATTCTCCTCCAGCGATGATTCCTGCAGTCTGATCTCTAGCGCGGCAGATTCTCCGTCAGCAAGCTCTGCGCTGTAGAAAGAGTAGTCTGTCATGTAGCCATTTACAGAGAGCGAATCGTACGTGTCATCAATCGTGAGAGTTCTCCCACTTGTATTCTCGGCGAGCATGAGTACATACATATCGGAGCTGTATTCGGACGAGTCTTCCAATATGGTCTTTGCGACAATTCGCAATCCGTTATTTCGATAGACCTCCTCGCCTGTGGCATCATATCCTGTGTCCACACCGGGAACCATGATTTCGATAGAACGTTCCTCTGCGATATAGTTCCCGTTGGGGTCAAGCTGATTCAGCGACAGGGCAACAGAGCCGACCTCGTTGATACCATAGATGCTCAAGTCTTGAGCTTTGATTTAGGGTTATAAAATGCACTCTCGATGCACTTTTCATCCAAATAATCCACGTATTTCGGGCTGTACATAGGTTCCTTACGAATTTTGTAGCCGTTTTGTAGCCAGCTATTTTATACGTACTAACCGTTCGCAACGATTTATTTTGAATGATTTGCAGCAGATTTCGATATGATTCCCGCCAATAATCACCCGGAAATTGACCGCCTGATTCACCTCAAAAAACATCTTGGAGGTATGACCATGAGCAAACTTATATCCTATCAATTCAACATAGACACAGCCTGCGTAGAATTGGTTTTTGACGATAGAAGCCAGATTTCCATTGACTTCACCGCCGTTGAAAGCGAAGCTGCTGACAACCGCTTCCAGCAGTCAGAGCTGGATTATCTGATCTACAATGACCCGCTTGCTTATGCCGATCTGATTCTGAACAGCAAGCTGAACGTCCTGTTTGAATAAACCGACATGAGCATAAACGACAGCGTCCCGGTTCATAATGATTGGGACGCTGCTTATTATATCATTGTATTTTGCGAACTCATTCCTCGAACAGATACAGAAGATATCCGTAGCCCTCTGCTTTCATCTTTGCGTAAGGCACAAAGCGGAGGGACGCGCTGTTGATGCAGTAGCGCACGCCATTGGGGGACTCCGGATCGCCGGTGAACAAATGACCAAGGTGAGAATCTCCGGCACGGCTTCTGACCTCTGTGCGGCGCATGCCATGGCTCAGGTCCTCCAGTTCCACTACGGCGGGCTCTTCAATGGGCTTTGTGAAAGCCGGCCAGCCGCAGCCGCTCTCAAACTTATCCGTGGAGGAAAAGAGCGGCTCGCCGGTGACGACATCCACATAGATGCCCTTTTCAAACTTATCCCAGAACTCGCCTGTGAAAGCGCGCTCCGTGCCGCTCTCCTGCGTAACACGGTACTGCTCCGCCGTCAGCTTGTCCCGGATGGATTCCGCCGCGGGCTTCTGATAGTCGCCCGGATCGATGCGCAGCCGGGAAAACAGCTCCATCTCCGCGCGCGGGATGTGGCAGTAGCCGTTCGGGTTCTTTTCGAGGTAGTTCTGGTGGTACTCCTCGGCGGGGTAGTAGTTCTTGAGTGGGCCGATCTCCACGAAGAACTTTTCACTGCGTCCCCGCTCGATCTCCGCGATGCGCTCCACCGTTTCCTTCGCGCTTTCGTTGGTGTAATAGACACCGGTCTGATACTGGCTGCCCCGGTCGTTGCCCTGCCGGTTCTCCACCGTGGGGTCGATCACATAGAAGTAGGCCAGCAGCAGGGCGTCGAGACTCACCTGTCCGGGGTCATACTCCACCCGCACGGCCTCCCGAAAGCCGGTCTCGCCCTTGCAGACGGTCTTGTAATCGGCGTCCGCCTCGCAGGTGCCGTTGGCATAGCCGCTCTCGGCATCGATGACGCCGGGAATAGACTGCATCAGCTGTTCCATTCCCCAGAAGCAGCCGCCCGCCAGATATATGACATTTTCCGTGGTATCCATATACATGCTTCCTTCACCGGACATATCAGAGGGCTGTCCGGTCATTTCCTTCTCGTCCATTTTCTGCGGCATATTTTTCTGCCCGGCAGTGCAGCCGCTCAGCAGCAGTACCGCGGTGAGCAGAAGCGGCAATACTCTCCGATACATGGTGTATCCCTCCTATTACAATAAATTTGGACAGGAAAGCCGGGCAGCCAGTCCGGCTTTCTCTCCATCTCGTGCCTAAGCTACAATAAGGGGAGCAACTGGCTGACCAATCCCTCCTTGGGCTTTTATGTCCGTTCGAAAGACTGTCAGCCATCCTCTTGTTGTAGCGTTCGATTTGAGCAGGTTGAGCCACCGGATGCCGGAGAGTTCGTGTCACCCAATAGATTGAATCGGCAGCGAGAAAAGATGGATTTCCGGTTGCAGATTCTTGGTATTGGAGGAATGTGAATGAACTGCGTTGGCATCGATGTTTCCAAGGGCAAGAGCACGATTGCAGTCATGCGGCCCTTTGGAGAGGTAGTGGTTTCACCCTTTGAAGTGTGCCACACCGTCAATGAACTGAGCGAGCTGGCAAGGCAACTCAAAAGCTTGGACGGTGAGACCCGTGTGGTGATGGAATCCACAGGTAATTGCAGTCCCTGGCGGCTTCTCTGCCGGAGTATCCTATGGTGATGGAGATGTTTGGTGTTGGCCCCACTCTCGGCCCACAACTCATGGCTGAAATTGGAGATGTGCGCCGTTTTCATTCCAAGAAAGCGCTGGTGGCCTTTGCGGGCATTGACGCCCCGCCATACCAATCCGGCCAAATAGATGTCCGCAGCCGCAGCATTTCCAAGAGGGGATCTGCCTCCCTGCGCAGGACACTCTTTCTGGTGATGGGCGTCCTCCTGCAATGCGCTCCAATGGATGAGCCAGTTTACCAGTTCATGGACAAGAAACGCTCTGAAGGCAAACCCTACCGTGTCTACATGATGGCCTCCGCAAATAAGTTCCTGCGTATCTACTACGCTTCTGTGAAAGCCTACTTGGATTCTCTGGAACATGACTGATTTTCCTGCGCTATACCATCTGGCTGGCCGCCGTTTTAATTTTGAAATGCACAGCGGCTTAATTTTGTGCTGCCTTTTTGCCGCTCCCCCAAATCTGAAATTTCTACTTGACTTTTGTTAGCAGGTCTTTCTGAGAAGATGAATTCGTTTGTCAGCCCATATCGGCAGCAAGAGCCTGGTCGATGAGCTTTTGCAGCGTCTCCGCCTGCTTCTTTTCCGTGATGGCGCCTACGATGGGGTCACCCACGATATTGCCGCTGCGGTCGACCACATAGGTGGTGGGATAGGCAAAGATGTTGGTGGTAAACTTTCCCGCCTCACCGTCGGAGTCAAAATACACATTCTGATAGGTGGCGCCCTTCTTGGCAAGCACATCCTTCGCCTCGGAAATTGCCGCTTCGTCGCCGTCCAGAGTGAAGGTGTTGACGCCGATGAGGGAGCCGCCCTTCTTCGCAAGCTCCTTGTTCAGTGCGTCCAGCTCGGAAAGCTCGCCCACGCAGGGATTGCAGGTGGTGAACCAGAAATTCACCACGGTGACGGCGTTGGCGGAGAACAGCTCGTCGCTCTTCACCGTGTTGCCATCCAGGTCCTTGCCCTCAAAGGTGGGGAACTTCTGCATACTGCCGTCGTCGGGAGGGTTGCTCGTGTCGCTGCCCGCGGGCATACTCATATCGCCGTCCATGGATTGCTGCACAATCTCGGGGTACTTTTCCTCCAGCGCGGTCAGCTTGTTTTCGATATTGCTGATCTCCGTGGCGGCCTCCTTCAGCCACTCATACTCCTTGTCGGTGAACTGCTCTTTAGCGGCCTCGACGGTATCCAACAGGAAGTCGCCGTAGTTTTTTCCGTCCTCGATCATGGCCATGCCCTTGTCGGCCTCCATAAAGACCTTTTCCCACAGCTCGGTATTTTCCGACAGGAGCGCGTTCTCCCGCTCCAGCAGCTCCTTGTGCAGGGCGAGAGCCTCCTCGGCGGTTTTCGGCTCGCCGGTCATGGCGGAGCCGTTGCCGCTCATGTCGCCCATCTTGTCATTGTTCTTCGTGCCGCAGGCCGCCAGGGCCAGCACCATCAGCACGGCAAAAGCCAGTGCAAAAATTCTCTTCATGTTCATTTTGATTCCTCCATCGTTGTTTTCTTTGTTGTTTCTTTCCCGCTGCCGAAGCTGTAACGGAAGCACACTGCTTTCGTCGGACAAGCGCGGATGCACATTCCGCAGCGGATGCACTCGGTATGGTTGGGCGTTTTTGTCACGTCCACGTCCATCTTGCAGGCTCTGGCGCATTTCCCGCAGGAGATGCACTTATTCTTGTCCACCTTCATCTGGAAGAGGGACACCCGGTTGAACAGCGCGTAGAATGCGCCAAGCGGGCAGAGCCACTTGCAAAACGGCCGGTAGAACAGCACACTCAGCACGATCACCGACAGCAGAATGCTGAATTTCCATGTAAACAGCTTGCCCAGCGCCGCCCGGATGCCGGCATTGGCAAGGGACAGCGGGATGGCTCCCTCCAGCACACCCTGGGGGCAGAGGTATTTGCAGAAGAACGGGTCTCCCATGCCAACATCGTTCACAAGGAACGCCGGCAGCAGGAAAACCATCACCAGCAGGACAGCGTACTTGAGGTATGTCAGGGGCTTGAGCTTCTTTGTGGAGAGCTTCTTTGTCGGGATCTTATGCAGCAGCTCCTGAAACCACCCGAAGGGGCAGAGAAAGCCGCAGATAAAGCGCCCCAGCAGCACGCCCAGCAGGATGAGGAAGCCTGTGATATAATAGGAAAAGCTGAACTTGGACGAGCCCACCACCGCCTGAAACGCCCCGATGGGACAGGCTCCGGAGGCCGCCGGACAGGAGTAGCAGTTCAGCCCCGGCACGCAGACGGTCTTCCCCGCCCCCTGATACAGTCCGCCCTTGAGAAAGTTCGGCAGATGCAGGTTGGTCAGCAGCGTCGCCCCCGCCTGAATCCAGCCCCGGAAGCGGGACATGGTCTGTGAAACGCCTGAAAACTTTTTACCCAATGCCCACACACTCCAGACATAATTTGATTGCTTTGCTCAGCACTGTCGCCGCCTCGCCCCGCCAGACACCAAAGCACAGCATGGCGGCTCCGGCCATCAGCAGCACGATCTGCGCCGCGGCCTTTTTCCTGCAGCTCATTTTTCATCACCCTTTCCGATTTTCTGCCTCCATCATAGCGCGGGAGAGTTAAAGTCTCTGTTAAGAACGAAAACTTAACGCAAACCTTATCTGTTTTTGCTATAATGAAAGCAACACAAAAACGAAGAAATAAAAAGGAGGGCTCTCATGCACCTTTTAGTAATTGAAGATGAACGCGCCCTGTGCGAGACCATCGTTCGCAGCCTGCGGCGGCTGGCCTACAGCGTGGACTACTGCCATGACGGCGAAAAGGCGCTGGCGCTTCTGGGCGTGGAACGATACGATCTGGTGCTTCTTGATCTGAATCTGCCGAAAAAGGACGGCATGACGGTGCTGCGCACCCTGCGGCAGACCGACCGGGAGACGCGGGTGCTGATCCTCTCCGCCCGCAGCGAAGTGGAGGACAAGGTGCAGGGGCTGGATGCCGGGGCCAACGACTATCTGGCGAAGCCCTTCCACTTGGCGGAGCTGGAGGCCCGCATCCGCAGCCTGACATTGCGGCAGTTCACCCAGCAGGATGTGCTGCTAAGCTGCGGCGGTCTGACCTTTGACACCCGCTCCCGTACCGCCACCGTCAACGGGCAGACGCTGACGCTCACCCGAAAGGAAACGGGCATTTTGGAATATCTGATGGTACATCAGGGACGGCCGGTGAGTCAGGAGGAGCTGATGGAGCACGTCTGGGACAACAGCGTGGACAGCTTCAGCAACTCCATTCGCGTCCACATCTCCGCCCTGCGCAAAAAGCTCCGCGCCATGCTGGGCTATGACCCCATCCGCAACCGCATCGGCGAGGGCTATCTAATGGGAGGCGAGGAAGCATGAAGCGTCTTTCTTTGCAGTGGCGCATCACGCTGATGACCGTCCTGCTCATCGGCATCACCTGCGTGGCCATGAATTTGCTACTGTGCTCCTCCGGTGTGTACTATATGGACACCATTGCGGACAGCTTACAGGGCGGCGGCACGGTGATCCTGAATGAGGACGGAGAGGCGAGCTTTGACCCGCGGCTCATAGCGCCCAACGAGGAGTTGACCATCGTCGTCGATGGGGTGCAGGGGCGCTTCCGCACCACCAACTGGTATATCACGGCGGCGGTAACGCTGCTCAGCGGCATCCTCGCCTATTTTGTCAGCGGACGCGTCCTCAAGCCCCTGCGCAGCTTTACCTCGCAGGTGGAGCAGGTGCAGCTGAACAATCTTGCCGATATGAGGATCGATGAAGATGCTATTTCGGAGTTCCGGCAGCTGAGCCGCTCGTTCAACCAGATGCTGGAGCGGCTGAACAACGCCTTTTCCGCCCAGCGGCAGTTCACCGGCAACGCCGCCCACGAGCTGCGCACGCCACTGGCACTAATGCAGGCGCAGTTGGAGCTGTTTTCCGCGGAGCATCCTGATGTGCGACCGGAGACGGCGGAGTTCCTCACGCTTTTGCGTGAGCAGACGGAACGGCTGATACAGATGACCAGGACACTGCTGGAGATGAGCAATCTGCGGCAGGTGGCGCGGAACGAGCGGATCCAGCTCGCTCCCATGATCGAGGAGATCTTCACAGATCTTGCGCCGCTCTCAGATAAGCTCGGCGTCACGCTGACGGCGGAGGGCGACGGCATTATGACCGGCAGCGATGCACTGATCTACCGGCTGATCTTCAACCTGACGGAGAATGCTGTCAAGTACAACCGGCCGGGCGGCTCGGTACGGGTTTCTGTCACTCAGGAGTTGGAAAAGCTCCTGCTCCGCGTCTCCGACACCGGCTGCGGCATCCCGGAGGTGTATCAGCGCAGTATCTTCCAGCCCTTCTTCCGGGTGGACAAGTCTCGCAGCCGGGAATACGGTGGCGCAGGACTGGGGCTCTCACTGGTATGGGAGATCGCCGACCTCCACGGCGGCTCCGTTTGGGTAGAGAAAAGTTCGGAGACGGGCACTACCATTGCGGTGGGGTTGCCAACGCAACAATCAACGAAGCCCTAAAACCCTTTTATTCGTTTTTCGCCGCTTCGCTTGCCGCCCTGCGGCGTTCCTCTCTGTATGGGGCGGTCAGCCGGAAAGAGAAGCGTCCCTTTTCAATCTCAAATTCCTTGCAGCCCGTGTCCGAGTCTACGTCCGTCAGCTTGCAGACGGCAGGGTGTTTGCGGTTGTATGCGGTCAGCCTGTTTTTGAGGTCGGTGTTGTGGGTGCGGATGAAGATGGTGGGGTCTTTCTCGTCAAAATAGATTTCGGTGGTCTTTTCCTGCTTGGTAAGTCCTGTTCTCATAGGCTTATCCTTTCTGCGGCTCTGTCACGCAATAGGGGTGTTTTTCAGGTGTTTTCTTCGGCTCTTGACTTGGGAAAAATGGCGATTTTCAAACAGGAGCGCGCCGGACGATGTCTGCCCTGTCCGACGCGCTCCCATTCGATAAAATGCGTTTTTTCCGGCTCTACACAGGAATCAGCGAGCTTCGTCCCTCGTGACCGCTTTTTCTCTGTGCGGATGGAAGAATCGCCACAGATTATTACGCTGAATCACATCCTCATAGCTGCGGACTTTCCCGCGCAGCTCCGGACTTTCCCGCGCAGCTCCGTATTTTCACGCTCCAATTCTGCCGCACGGAGCTTTCTGTGGACAGACTTAGGTCATAGTTCCTTCACAAGCCAGGTCTCTTTAGGTAAGGCTTTGTTGTTGCAGTTCAACAGTTCTTGGATCGCCAAATTGGCAAAGCGGTGAGTCCTGGATGTGTCCCACCCCACCAAGGCGGTAACTTCCGCCGTACCGCGTTCAAAATCAAACGAAATTTCTCCCCATTCGCCGTCGTTGTCCACCTGATACAGGTAGATAGCGGCGGCAATTTTTTGTTTTCTGCGGGTCTGCGATTTCCGTTTCAATCGAACCATGTGGATGACGCCAGCCTCTGTCAACAGACAGGCCAGATGTTCCACCGCCCGGCGATAGGCACGTTCCGCCCCGCTGGCGGTGCTGCCCTCAAACTGCACCGCCAAGTCCTCAAAGCTCATGCGGGTGCTGAGCGGGCTCACCCGACCGCAGGTCATGCAGACGGCGTTCCGCTTTTCCAAAAGGGTCTGTTCCCGGTAATCCAGCTTTTCAAAAGCCTCCCGAACAGCCTTGGCCCGGATGCTGTTCCATAGAATGTCCGCATAATTCCAGCTGTCGTCCCGGCTTACATCTTCTCCGGTCTCCTCCCCCTCTTCGTCCTGTACTGTCTGGTAGAAGGGCACCCGGCTGCGGTTGCACTGTGCCAACGCCAGGTACTCTGCGGCAGTCATTTCGGTGCAGTTCTGATGGTTGGCATATTCGGCGATGACATCTTTTGTGCTCTTGCCGGAATTGTTGTAGAGCCAGGCGATCCCACGAGCGGCCTTGTATTCGTCCAGAGATTGGAAGGAACCGGCCTCTTCCTGGCGGCGGCACTCCAGAAGTGCATTGCCGATAAAATAATGGGCATAGGTCAGAAAGTCCGCCTCCTTCATCGGGTCATAGCCCGGAAGGCAATCCAGCATGGCGAGGACACACCCCATTTTGTAGTCCAGGAACCGCTCCGGGTCATAGCGTTCCAGCCCCTCCCGCATCAGGAAACGGCGAACACGGCCATTGAGCCGGGTTTCATAGTGGTGCAGGAAGAAGGAGAAGTAGTCCAGGTTTCGCTCCCGCAGGGCGGCAGTGATGTAATCGTTGAGTGTTCCTGCCTCCGGCGGCTGCGGGTCAAGCTGAAAGACGCGCGCCGCCTCCCGCATAGTCAGCCCCTCCGGCTGGGCCAGAAAACCATATCGGGCGCAGTAGCCGTCCAACGCCCAAGTAAATTCCACTTCCGCCATTTCCTCACCGCCTTCCTATGGCACTACAAAGCCATTCGTCTCTTTGCCTCTGCAAGCAGGGCCTCCTGGGTCATTTCCTGCTCGTATCTGGTGCTGGCATAACTGTGGTCAGAGATCGCCCGCAGCATCTTATCCTTTGCCAGCTTTTTCATTACTTTGGCCAGTTCCGCGTCCAGCTTCCCACGGCGGGTACTCTGGAGGATGGTATTCATCCGACGGTTATAGACCGCCTTAATGGGGTGGTCTGCCGCCAGCTCCCGCTGTGCCCGCCCCCGCAGGTTGCCGATCTGACGGCACGTCCGGCGCCGCTTGTCCCCTGGAGCCAGACCGCCGCAGTATTTGGTGCGCCGGGCATCGGTGGTCAAAAACCACCGCCCGCAGATGGGGCACTGTCTGGGCGCATGGCCCACGCACAGACCCTCGAACAGGTCGGAGCGAAACATCCCCACAAAACTGACGTAGTGCATCCGCTTCACCAGCTGCGGTTCCGCCGCACCGGGGCGAATGGCGGAGACGTACTGCACCGAGGCGTTGGTCAGGGTCATCCAGGAGGGATTGCCGTCAGAGAGTGTCGGTTCTTCCTGGAAAAACTGCCCAAACAGTGCTGCATAGCCCTCCGCCGTGCGGTCGTGGCCGGGTTCATTCAGCTGCCGGGCAAACGGGAGCAGGGCGTCCTTGTACTGGCGGAGGGAATAGCTCAGATGTCCCAATACCTGGGTCATGCGGATCAGCTGCGCCGCCCTGCTGTGCTGGCCGGTCAAGGTGCAGAGCAGCTGCTCCTGCTGGGAAAGCTGCAAATAATCTCTTGCATCTTCCAGATACGCGGCAGAGAAAACATCCGCCAGTTTCTTCCCGAAGTCACTATTGGACAGCCGGGAGAACGGCCGCGTAACATCCATGAAGGAGAGGATGCCGCTGGCAGCGCCCTGCACTTGGGGCAGCAGCGTCAGGTCCACCGTCCCCGTGTTCATCCCCTGCAGCAGGCGGTTCATCGTATCGCAGGGCGGGGTAAGGGTTTCAATCGCTTCAGCTGAAATGTTCAATACCTCGCAGCCAATGGTCCCCGTGGGCATGGCGCAGCCCTCGTAAGTCACGGTATCCTGCCAGAAATCCAGCGACAGCACTGCGTGGTTGATGATCTTGTCCATCGGCCTCCTCCTGTCATGTTTTTCTTTTTCTATCATAGCACACAGGCAGGGCTTTGTCATGTTTTTTGAAACGGCGCTGTCATGCCATCAGCCTGTTTTTTTCGATTTTCCCCATAACTGATACAGAGGGGTGAGAAACTTGCCCCACGCATCAAGAAATGGAGGGAATTGTATGAACCTGTTTGAAACCGTAAAAACCGCCGTCAACGCCAGGGAGGCTGCACAGCTGTATGGCGTTGCGGTCAACCGCTGTGGAATGGCGCTCTGCCCCTTCCACAACGACCACCACCCCAGCCTGCTGGTAGCAGACGACCACTACCACTGTTTTGCCTGCGGAGCGCACGGGGACGTCATCGACCTGGCTGCCAATCTTTTTGGCCTGAGCCTGTATGATGCAGCCCGAAAACTGGCGGCGGACTTCCATCTTGCGCCGGACAAGCCCCCGCCGGAATCCATCTGCCAAAAACTGAAACAGAAAACCAAGGCACAGCAGCTCCAGGAGGATGAGCGGCTGTGCTGTGCTGTTCTGTTTTGGGGCAGTACCGCCGGACACTGGAAGAGTGGAAACTGCAGTATGCTCCACAGACACCGGAGGAAACGCTGAACGAGCGGTTTGTGGAGGCTTGCCACCGGCTTCCCTGGGCGGAGTGCCTGTTGGACGCCCTGCTGCAAGGAGATTCCCATGAGCGGGAGACGATAGTTCAGCAGCTGATGGCAGACGGAAGCATCCAAAAGATCAATCGGCAACTGAAAGAATGGAGAAAGGAGACAACACACAATGCGCAAAAACTCTGCTGTGCCGCCCAGTCACGGCGGCTGGCCCGCTTGGTATGACGGGAAGAACATCAACGAGGTGCTGTTCTGCGAGGAATTTCTGGCGGCCCACCCCATGAAGTGCATCCGGGGCAGGCTGTTCACGGTGGATGGAGCGGTGGAGGACGAGGCGGTGGTCAGCCAGCAGATCCTGGAGACGGTTTCCGGCTGCGTCACCAGCGGACTGTCCAAACTGGTGTCCAATCTGCTCGCCAGCATCAAACTGCAAGCCTACTCGCCGCCCCTTCCCATCGAGACCGACCGCATCCATGTGGCCAACGGCACCTATTTCATGGACGGCCGCTTCTCGCCGGAAAAGACCTACTGCAACAACCGCCTGGCCGTGGGCTATCTGCCAGACGCCCCCAGACCGGAGCGGTGGCTGCGGTTCCTCTCCGAACTGCTGGAACCGGAGGACATCCCCACCTTGCAGGAGTACCTGGGCTACTGCCTGCTGCCCACCACTAGGGCCCAGAAGATGCTGCTCATCATCGGCAGGGGCGGCGAGGGCAAAAGCCGGATTGGCCTGGTGATGCGCGCCATCCTGGGGGACAGCATGAACACCACCAGCATCCAGAAGGTGGAGAACAACCGCTTCAGCAGGGCCGACCTAGAGCACAAGCTGCTGATGGTGGATGACGATATGGATTTGAGCGCCCTGCCCAAAACCAACTACATCAAGTCCATCATCACCTCCGAGTGCAAGATGGATTTGGAGCGCAAAGGCGTCCAGAGCTACCAGAGCTTGCTCTATGTGCGCTTTCTCTGCTTCGGCAACGGGGCGTTGACGGCGCTTCACGACCAGTCCGACGGCTTCTTCCGGCGGCAGATCGTCCTGACCACCAGGGACCGTCCAGCAGACCGGGTAGACGATCCCTTCCTGGCAGAGAAGCTGGCAGCGGAGCGGGAGGGCATTTTCCTGTGGTGCCTGGAGGGGCTGCACCGCCTCATCGCCCAGAACTACCGCTTTACGATCAGCCCCAAGGCCCAGGAGAACGTGGAAACGGTGAGGCGCGGCAGCAACAATGTGGTGGAGTTTTTGCAGTCGGAGGGGTACATCCGCTTTCGTGCGGACTATGAGGCCAGTTCCAAGTCCATCTATAAGGCATATAAAGTCTGGTGCGAGGACAATGTGCGCAAGCCCCTGTCAGCTAACCGGCTCAGCTCGGAGCTGACCCAGAATGCGGCGGTCTACAACGTGGAGCCCACCAACAATATCTACTCCGGCGGCAGGCGGGTGCGGGGCTTTGTAGGGATCGAGGTGGTCGCACGGCCCTTTGGCTGAAATTGAAGTGAGATTTTGCTGTACGTACTGTACGGTACGTACAGAGGATTTTCGCTTTTCCCTCAGAATAAGAAGGCAAAATGACTATGCAAATTTCAAGGCCTGTGCAAACCGTGAACTATTTCACGGCAGGAAGCACAGGCTTTCTTGTTTGGTGATTTACCGGGCAGTGAAGCCCCATCGCCCGGCGGTGAGGAAGCACACGGTCGCAAACAAAACACCGCCAGACGGTAAAGCCGGATGGGGTCACGTTTGAGTACCCCATCGCAGCGCAAATTACGAATGAAAGGCGTCCGTGCTCAAAAATTTTATCCACCGGTGACGGCACATCACCGGGAAATGAACACATTTCACGAACAAATGGAGGCAAAAACGACATGAAATCCAATCTGAGAAACGAGATCAAGGCTTACATTGTGCGCTCCGGCTGTACGATGCAGGAGGTGGTAGACCTGCTTTCTGACGAACATGGTTGGAGCGACAGTGTTTCCAACCTGTCCAACAAACTCCAGAGGGAGTCTCTGCGCTACACCGAGGCCGTGCAGCTGGCCGATGCCCTGGGGCACGACATCGTGTGGCAGCGCCGCACCAAACCGTGACTCTCGTCCCTATCGCAAACAGCGCGCTGTTTGTGATGGGCAGTCAGCGAAAATCTTCCGCGTTATCGCTGACGCCAAAGAGTTGCGGCCCGATGTAGGGACGCAACTCTTCGGGCTGGATATGGAAAAGCGGTGGGGCAGATTTTCTATATCCAGCGGCGGGCATCGCAATGCCCGCAATCCCCCTCGGAGAGCCCACGGCACTTTGCAGCCCTTCGGGATGAAAGTGTTATAGTGGGTTATTACACTTCCCGCAGGAAGTGCATCCCCCGTCCCGCAGCCGTCCACGCCCCAACGAAAGGAGTTGATTTTTATGGCCAGAAACGATGGAATCGACCGCACCAGCGCCAGAAATGTGGATGTCCCGGACAAGGACATCGGCAACACCCAAAAGCACAACGAACGGGAAAAAGACAGCTACCGCAACCCCGATATTGTCCCGGAACGCACCCCGCTGAATATCCACTTCAAAGCCCCCACCGCCAGCTACACGGAGATGTTCCGACAGATGGAGCAGGACAAAATCATCTCCACACGTGGTCTGAAACCCGACGCCATCCACTTTGGAGAGCTGATCTTCGATGTGAACTCCGCCTACTTCCACAACCACGGCGGCTATGAATTTGCCAGGCAGTTTTACGCCGACGCCTACAAAGCCGCCGTGGAGATCGTGGGCGGGGAGCAGTATATCCTCTCCGCCGTGATGCACGCCGACGAGATCAACCGGGCTATGTCCGAGGCACTGGGCCAGGAAGTGTATCACTACCACCTCCATGTGGTCTATGTGCCGGTGGTGGAAAAGCAGATCCTTTGGAGCAAACGCTGCAAGGACAAGTCTTTGGTCGGCACGGTGAAGGAGACCGTCATGCAGGTCAGCCGGAGCAAGAAATGGATGTCCAAGCCCGCCCTCGACGCCGATGGAAACCCGGTCTTGCAGAAAAATGGAAAACCCGTCTTGAAAAAGTCCTACAGTGTGCTGCAAGATGATTTTTTCCATTTTATGCGCGCCGCCGGGTATACCGATGTGGAGCGCGGCGAGCGAGGCAGCACCGAAGAGCATCTGACCGTGACCCAGTTCAAGGTACAGGCGGAGCAGCAGCGGCTGGAGGCTGTGACCGCCCAGGTGGCCCAGGCAGAGCAGACGCTGAACGCCACCGAGGCCGTCGCGCAGAAAAAAGCAAAGGAGCTGAAATCCCTCCAAAGCCAGACCAAAGAACAGCGCACAATCGCCCTGACTGTAGAGGAAATTCAGTCAATGGGCAAGAAAAATCCCATCACGGGAAACATTTCACTGACGCCGCAGGAGTGCGACACATTAAAATCCTACGCTGTCAATAGTATCATCGCCAAGGCGGACAACGGCAGGTTGCAGGAGCGGCTGGCTTCCGCCCAAAAAAGCGCCGCGATTTGGAAAAAGCGGTATGAATCGCTGAGCGAAAAATATCAGGAACTAAAAAAGAGCGTCCAGCCCTATCTGGACGCCGTGAAGCTCGCACCGGAGAGGGTGCGGGCTTTTCTTGTGGCCGTTTTGACCCACACCTCGCAAGCAAGACAGCATGAGCAGCCCGCGCGCCGCCGCGGGCAGGATATGGAACTTTGATCAATGGAGGTCACTATATGAAAAACCAAAACGATTTTATCAACGAAATGGACGATGGATATATCGACATCGAATCCTGCTTTGACCCGGTTTTCGAGCCGCCGGCAGAACTCCTGGAAGAATGGAGCAGGCGGTATGAGGGGCCAGAACCGACCTTGGAAAACACATCGTTTTATGTCGTTGGCCCGGACGGCACGAAGTATTTCTACTGCGGGAATCTCTGCATCAAAATCTCCGAGCATTTTGCGGATGGAGGCAAGCAGATGGACGAGCTGGTGGAGGACGCCGTCCGCCACCATGCGGGCCGGGACAGCAGCGCCCCGACCTTTTTGAATGCCGTTTAAGCGTACAAAGAGCAATGATTGATCGTTGAATCGCGCCCGCGCTTACAGTATAATAGATGTAGAAGTATTGTAAGCGTGGGTTGTTTCAACGCAAAGGAGGATATTACAGTGAAACAACCAAACAATACGAAAACCAAAATCTACAGCACCGCTTTGTATATGCGCCTGAGCCGCGATGATGAAAATTTCGGCGACAGCGTCAGCATTGAGACCCAGCGCACCATCCTGCAAAAGTTTGCCGCCGAGAACGGTCTGCGCGTCTATGGTGAATACGTGGACGATGGATGGAGCGGCACCAATTTTGACCGCCCCAGCTTTCAGCGGATGATGAATGATGTGGAAGCTGGGAAAGTCAACTGCATTGTTACCAAAGACCTCAGCCGTTTTGGGCGTGAACACGTGATGATGGATTATTATCTGGAGTTCGTGTTCCCGGAGAAACAGATCCGCTATATCGCCATTGCTGAGAACGAGGACACCGAAAAGGGCTTGTCTGAGTTTGTGCCGTTCAAGAATCTGTTCAACGAGTGGTTTGCCAAGGACACCAGCCGCAAGGTAAAGAGCGCGCTCCACGCGAAATTTGAAAAGGGAGAACGTATCTTTGCCTATGCGCCACTGGGATACAAGCGCCACCCGGAGATCAAGAACACGCTGACACCGGACGAAGAAACCCGCTGGATCGTAGAGAAAATCTTCGATTTGGCCGTTCATGGCGCTGGCGCGGCCAAGATCACCCGCATTTTGATTGCGGAAAAAGTGCCCACCGCCGGTTGGCTGAACTACAAGCGGTACGGAACCTTTGCCAACATTTACGCCGGCGCGCCGGAGGAAAAGTCCTACGCCTGGACGATTGCACAGGTCAAAAGTATCCTGAAAGATGAAACCTATATCGGCAACAGCATCCACAATAAGCAGACCAACATCTCTTACAAGAACAAGAAAAAGGTCCGCAAGCCGAAAGAGGAATGGATTCGTGTGGAAAATACCCATGAAGCCCTTGTCAGCAAGGATGTCTTTGACCGGGTGCAGGAGCTGATCGAGACGCGCCGCCGCAAGCAGAAAGACGGCACGACACAGATCTTCTCCGGGCTGGTGAAGTGCGCAGACTGCGGCTGGTCGCTGGCGTTTGGCATGAACAATCAGAACAAAAAGCCCTATGGTCACTACCATTGCAGCAACTATGGCCAGGGTACCGGACACTGCACCATGCACTATATCCGCTATGATATCCTTTATACCTACGTCCTGGCACGGATTCAATATTGGTCTTACCAGGCACAGATGGACGAGGGACGCCTGCTGCAAAAGCTGCTGAAAGCCGGTGACAGGGAGCGCACGGCAAGCCAGAAAAAACAGGCAGCGGAGCTGAACAAGGCAGAGAAGCGCAAGGCCGAGCTGGACCGCCTGTTTGCCAAGATGTACGAAGATTGGGCCGCTGGGCGCATCACCGAGTACAACTTCAATATGCTGTCCCAGCGGTATCAGACCGAGCAGCAGGAGCTGGCGGAAAAGATCGAAAAGCTGAACGCCGACCTTGTCGCCCAACAGCAGAGCGCCGTGGACGCCGAAAAATGGGTGAACCTGATCAAGCAGTATGTGAATCCCTCAGAACTGACTGCCGAACTGCTGAATGCCTTGATCGAGAAGATTGTCGTCCATGAAGCCGTAAAAGACGAAAGCAACACCCGCACCCAGGAGATTGAAATCTACTACCGTTTTATCGGCAAAGTGGAGTAAAAACGCAAATAAACCATTTATCTCTTTAAGTTGGGGAAACCGGCAGCACTTATCCGGACATCTGCCTGCTGCCGGAACTGGCGACTCTTTTCAATATCTCTGTCGACAAGCTGATAGGGTATGAGCCTCAGCTTACGAAGAAGAAGATAACAGAGCTGTACAGGGAGCTGGCGGAAGCATTTCCGTCAGAGCCGGAGGAGACCTATATGAGAAGCGAAGATTTGATCAAGAAATACTACTCCTGCTTTCCCTTTCTTTACAAGATGGCGCTCCTCTATCTGAATCATGCGGTACTGATGGGAGAACCTGACAAAGTGATGGAACGGGCGTCTGAACTTTGCAGAAGGATAGAACAGGACAGCGCAGACGCCGCACTGATCAAAGATACGGTCTCTCTGGAGGTGATGATATTGATTATGCGTAATAAGCCGCAGGAAGCGCTTGACATCCTGGGAGAAGACGTAAGGCCGCTTGCACAGGATGCAGAGATGGCCGGAACGATATACCGGCAGATGGGTGACGTAAAGAAGTCCAGGGAGATCTTCCAGATCTGTGCGTATCAGCATCTGCTCTTTGCGATACAGGACTCGGTCAATATGATGATGCTGAACACGGAGAATGCTGAATTCTGTGATGAGACGATAAGACGCCTATCAGAGCTGATTCGGCTGTATAACATAGAAAAGCTGCATTTTTACACGGCCATCCAGTTTTATATGGCGGCTGCCGAGCTCTATGCCATGCGCAGAGACAAAGAGAATGCGATTATAATGACAGAGAAGTTTACGAATATTATCGTTGCACTGCCGGTTCCCTGGGGACTGGCGGACGGCGACTCGTATTTTACCGAAATCAGCGACTGGCTTGGCAAGGTGGATGCGGATAAGGGGACGCCAAGAGGCTCCAAGCTCGTAAAAGAATCATTTGCGGCTGCACTTACCCAAAATCCGGTATTTCAGGATATGCAGGAAGAGTTCCGGTTTCGGACATGTGTAGAAAAACTTGAACATCTATAGGAGGATATAAAAATGGATGCATTAAGAGAATATCTGCCGGTCTTGCTGCCGGTCATCATCATTGAACTTGCCCTTGCGGTTATGGCGCTCGTGCATGTGCTGAGGCACCCGCATTACAAAACCGGCAACAGGGTGCTGTGGGTCATCGTTGTGCTCTTCGTACAGATTATCGGCCCGATTGCATATTTCGTGTTCGGACGGGAGGATTCATAGATGGATACATTAGAAGTCCGGGGGCTTACAAAGCGCTTTGGACAGAATGAAGTGCTCAAAGGGGTAGAACTCCTTGTCCCACGACACTGCGTATATGGGCTGATCGGGCAGAACGGTGCCGGAAAGACGACTACCATGAGAATCATACTCGGATTACTTGCACAAGATGCGGGAGAGGTGTATGTGTGCGGCGAGAAGGTGAAGTACGGGGAGACGAAGACGAACCGCTTCGTGGGCTATCTCCCTGATGTCCCCGAATTCTATGGATTCATGACGCCGGAAGAGTATCTGAGGCTGTGCGGCAGGATATGTGGGATGGAACACGCGCAGATTAGGGAAAAGAGCGGTGAACTGCTGGAACTATCCGGGCTGAAAGAGAACAGGAAGAAGAGGATAGGAGGATTCTCCCGGGGGATGAAGCAAAGGCTTGGCATTGCCCAGGCACTGCTGAACGGGCCGAAGCTTCTTATATGCGACGAGCCGACTTCGGCACTTGATCCTGTCGGGCGAAAGGAAATACTTGATATACTGGAACAGGTAAAAGAGAAGACTACCGTTATCTTTTCCACCCATATTCTGTCTGATGTAGAGCGTATCTGCGATTCGGTCGCGTTTCTGCACGACGGCACCATCATACAGGACGGAACGCTGGAGGAGCTTAAGATGCGGCACATCGTAGACACGATGATCGTGGAGCTGTGCCGTCAGGAAGACGTGCAGCGGCTGCTGAAGAAGCTGGATGGCCTGCAGGTAAGCCGGCAGAACAAAACGACCCTTGTCATCCACGCCAAGGACATCTATACGGTCCAGCACCGGCTGATGAACATGCTGGCCGACGGTCAGATAGCGGTGGAAAAGCTGGAAATACAGGAACCGTCGCTGGAAAATCTATTTATGGAGGCAGTGAGATGAAAGGATATATCGCATTTACGAAAAAGGAATTTATGGAATACTTCCGCTCTTATAAGCTGCTTATCATACTGCTGGTATTCCTTCTGCTCGGGTTCATGAATCCAATATCCGCAAAGTATCTCCCGGAACTGGTAGAGAATTTTATGCCTGCGGGGATGCATATGGACATACCGGAACCTGTCATTGCGGATGCATGGATACAGTTCTTTAAAAACGTGCCTCAGATTGGCCTTGTCGTAATGGTTATCATGTCGAGCGGCGTGGTATCTCAAGAACTGGGCAGGGGGACGCTCTTGCCGGTATTGACGAAAGGGCTGAAGAGAAAAGCGGTCTGGCTGTCCAAGTTTACCGGGGTAGCCGTGCTGTGGAGCATAGGGTATTATCTTTCCTTTGCGGTTACGTATTTCTACAGCGCCCTGTTCTGGGATGAGACGGCCGTGCCGGAACTTGGTACTGCCGTATTCTTCGCCTGGCTGTTCGGCCTTCTGCTCCTTAGCATGGTACTGCTGGGCAGCACGATGTCCAAAAGCTATGCAGGAGGCCTGCTGCTTGCGGGGGCGGTGCTGCTTGCCGGAATGCTGATGTCGATGCTGCACGGCGTAAGCAGATACAGTCCGGTCAGGTTGGCGTCGGAAAACATGTCCCTCATTGATGGAACGCTCAAAGCGGAGGATTTTCTGCCGGCGGCAACAGTAGCAGCGGTACTGGCGGTGGCAGCGGTGCTGGCAGGAATTGCACTGTTTGACAAGAAACAGCTGTAAAAAAGAACAGGTTCTGTGATATAATAGGCTGACGGCTCTGCTGTCAGCCTATTATAAGCTTAAAGGAAGAAGAATACGATGTTTGGATATGTTACGATTTATGAGCCTGAGCTGAAGGTCAGGGATTTCAGGAAGTATAAGTCCTATTACTGCGGACTCTGCCATACGCTCAAAGAGCGGTACGGCTTCCTCGGACAGATGACCCTCACATATGATATGACATTTGCGGTCGTGCTGCTGACCTCGCTTTACGAGGCGGATACAGAGCACATGACGTGTCCGTGCAAGGTGCATCCGGTAAAGAAGCAGGCTATGCTGGTGAATGAGTATACGGCGTACGCGGCGGACATGAATATGGTACTTGCCTATTACCACATGAAGGATGACTGGATAGATGAGAAGAAGATCAGCGGATTTGCCGGAACCTATGCGCTCCACCGCAAGGTCAAGCGGATTATAAAGAAGTATCCGAGGCAGAGCAGGGCAATCTGCCGTTCCCTTAAGGAACTGTCGGCCTGTGAAAGAGAAGGCGTCACGGATATCGATATACCGGCAGGGTGCTTTGGCAGGCTCATGTCGGAGCTGCTTGTGTACCGGAAGGACCACTGGGAAGACCGGCTCAGGACCGTAGGGTTCTTTCTCGGCAAATTCATCTACATCATGGACGCGTACGAAGACCTGGACAAAGACAGGCGGGAAGGATGCTATAATCCGCTGAAAGAAGCAGCAGAGCATGCGGATTATGAAGACAGATGCCTTCAGATCCTCCAGATGATGATTGCGGAGTGCTGTGCCGGATTTGAGCAGCTGCCGTGCCTATTAGATATAGACATTTTGCGCAATATATTATATGATGGAGTTTGGAACCGTTATAAAAAGGTTCAGCAACAAAAGAAGGAAGCGAAGGAATAAAGCGATATGACGAAGAATCCATATGAAGTATTAGGGGTATCCCAAAATGCGTCAGACGATGAGATAAAGAGTGCATACCGGGAACTGACGAGAAAATACCATCCGGATGCCAATGTGAACAATCCGCTGGCCGATCTGGCAGAAGAGAGGTTCAAGGAAGTTCAGGAAGCCTACGATACGATTATGAAAGAAAGGGAGCAGGGCGGCGGCTACCGTTACGGCTACGGCGGAAACGGCGGGTATGGCAGCGCCGGGGGCGGCCAGCAGGGCGGCTTCGACAGCTCCCAGCAGAATGTCGAGATGCAGGCGGTGTATAACTTTATCAACAGCAGACGCTTCCAGGAGGCGCTAAACCTTCTGAACCGTATGCCGGAGCGGACATCACAGTGGTATTATGCAAGTGCATATGCCAACGCAGGCATGGGGAACAATGTCCTGGCCAGAGACCATGCGGCTCAGGCAGTCAATATGGAACCAAACAATGTGCAGTACCGCCAGCTGCTGAGCCAGCTTGAATGGAACAGCCAGAGGTACCAGAATAATCCGTACGGGGGGTATGGCGCCGGCGGGCAGACATGCGGTACCGGCAATATGTGTTGTGACTTGTGTATCGCAGACCAGCTCTGTGAATGTATGGGAGGAGATCTTTGCACATGCATGTAAAGGCAAAATCTATGGCTGTGTGCGGCCTGATGCTCGCACTGTCGGTCGTATGTATGGTTCTAGGAAGCGTAATAGAGACGAGCACCTTATTCCTGCTGGCGGCGGCATCCTATTTTACCGGAATCGTAATCCGGGAATTCGGCCCTTTCATGGGGGCTGCATTTTGGCTGGCTGCAGTCCTGCTTGGGTTTATACTGGCTCCGAATAAATTTTATGTAATTACATTTGCGGCGATGGGATTCTATATCATGGCTGTCGAGACGGCCCATCGAAAGCTCGGGGCTTCACGGCTTCAGAACCGCAGGGCGGCATTCTGGATAATAAAGTACATCGTATTCAACATACTGTATATTCCTGCGGTATTTCTGCTGCAGGAGCTGTTGTTCGGGCGCAGGATAACAGGCATGATTCTCGCCGGTATCATAGCCGGGGGACAGATAGGCATATGGATATACGACAGGGCGTATGAATACGTACAGAGTCATATATGGAGCCGAATGCGGGGGCATCTGATGAATTGAGAATAGTGTGTCTTGCGAATAAGGATGGCCTGGCAGCCGTGACGGCTGCCAGGCCATCCTTATTTTAAGAAGCCGGCCAGATCCAGGGCATACAGGATACCGCACAATGTATCTGTTCCGGAGGAGTGTCCCACAGCCTCAAAGCTTTGGAGAATCTCATCGGCCGGGGGGAGATCCGGCAGACGGCAGATGGCCAGGCTGAACTGGTTCTGAAGCGCACATCGCAGGAAAGTAGCGCTGATGTCATTCGTATCGGACAGATGGCTCTCCAGTTCGGCAATCAGGCAGCGCGCAAAAGGATGATCAGATAGCCGGCAGAGTGTGATTGATGCGAGCACGCCGCACAGAAAGTCATCGCCGCTTGGCGTAAGGCCGATGCCAAGACCGATGAGCTGTGAAAGAGTACGGGCCGCTTCCATATATCCCTGCTTCCAAAGCAGGAGGCGGCAGCGCGACATATGTTCCCTGGCGGCGGAAAGGACCAGGCTTTCACCGCCCGCCATCCCGGGACGGGATGAGAACAGCAGGCAGAAGCCATCGGCTGCGGATTTGCCGAGAGCCATCTGTACACGGCTTTTCAATACGTCAGGAGAAGAACCGGCAGAGAGCGCAGACAGCCCGGAAGGATAGATATGGCCGGGAATGTAGCGGAAGAGGACCGATTTTCCGGAAGATAGGATTTCTATAGATTCTCTGGAAAAGCGTACTGCCTGTCCCGGTTCGATATGGAGGGATTTGAGCATTCCTGCTGTCAGGTCCGTAATAAGGCTGACTGGAGACAGCGGGGAAGAGGCGGACTGCAGGGCAAGAAGCTGCCCTGATGCCTGAATATTTATCGTTTTATTATATACAGAATGAACAGTGCCGGAAAAACAATGACACAGGAAATCGTCTGCATATGAAGATGTATCCGTTATCATAGAAATCATAGCTTAACAGCTCCTTCGCCGGATGTGGTGGACGGAGCGCTAAAAGCCAGACTCCAATCTAATAATTGATTCTATCAAAAAATAGAATAAATTACAAAAAATAAATTAAATGATAATTATTTTTATACATATCAGACAAAAAAACGCTATTTTTTCCCGGTTTCATGTCATTGTTTTTCTCAATTGTATCTAATAAAATACATGTTATGTAATAAATGGTTAACCAGAGTATGATAAAAAAAAGACAATTGGTACCTTTGACAAGGAGGAAAGCGATGTATGATTTAGTAGTGAAAAACGGAAAGCTTGTAACCCCGGACAGGATTTACGAGGCCGATATTGCAGTGAAGGACGGCGTGTATTCCGCTTTTCTTGCAAAAGGAACAGTGGCAGAGGCAAAAGAAGTTATAGATGCGAAGGGGAACTATGTGTTCCCGGGTATCATCGACTGCCATGCGCACCTTAATGAACCAGGTTTTGAGTACAGGGAGGATTTCGAGACTGGTTCCAGAGCGGCAGCCGTGGCAGGCTGCACGTGCCTGATCGACATGCCGCTGAACAATGACCCTTCTCTGATGAACAAAGAGATTTTTGACCTGAAGATGGGACGTATCAGCAAGCACTCGGTGATTGATTTTGCGCTTTGGGGCGGTATCGTAGGAGATTACGACAATCAGCCGGGTTCTGTGAAGAACAATATGAATGACCTGGTGGACTTGCATAACTGCGGCGTGGCGGCATTCAAAGGCTTCACATGTCCTAATGGGGACCTGTTCCCTACTGTCAATATGGGAAATGTGAGAAAGGCGCTGGAGATATTGAAGCCATACGATGCACTTTGCGGATTCCACTGTGAAGAGTTCGGCCAGGTACTGGAGCGTGAGAAAGAGGCAAAGGCAAGAGAAGGCAGAAGCGGTGAAGAGAAGATCAGGGATTTCCTCGATTCCCATGATGTATGGACGGAATATGTAGCCACGAAGAACGTAATCGATATGGCCCGCGCGACCGGCGGCCGTGTACATATCTGCCATGTGAGCCATCCGATGGTTGCACAAGTAGTAAAAGATGCTATCCATGAAGGGCTTCCGATTACGGCGGAGACCTGTCCGCACTATCTTGGGTTTACAGAAGACTTTGTATTTGAAAAAGGTGCTCCGGCAAAATGCACCCCTCCGATGCGCACGAAAGAAGACATGGAAAAGCTGTGGGACTATGTGCTTGACGGGACGTTATCCTGTGTGGGCAGCGATCATTCTCCGGCGGCAGATGAAGAAAAGGACAATGCGACAAAGGATATATGGCATGCATGGGGCGGCTTGAATGCAATCCAGTTCTTCCTGCCGATGATGTTTGACATGGTTGTCAACAAGAAAGGCTTAAGCCCGACCCTGATTGCAAAAGTGATGGATTACAACCCGGCTAAAGTGTTCGGGCTGTATGGAAAGAAAGGTGCGTTCGAGCTTGGATTCGACGGTGACATCGTTATCGTGGATCCGGATAAAGCATGGAAATGCAGACAGGAAGAGCTGCTGACGAAAGGACACGTATCCTGCTTTGACGGGCTGGAAGGAAAAGGTGCTCCTGTATATACGATCATCCGCGGTAAAGTCGTAGCTGTCGATGGCAGCTACAAAGAAGATGCGGTGGGATATGGGATGTATGTGACTCCGGCAGACGCCAGATAACAAAAGAAGGAAAGAAGGAGAGAGATTATGAGTGATGTAAATAAAGAAGCGAAGAAAGAATCCGGCTCATTGGCGCCGATTCAGGAAAAAGACCGAATCATGGGATGGGGGTCCTATCTGATGCTCTGGCTTGGCGGATGTATCTCCATCGGTACGCTGACGATGGGTTCGGCACAGCTTGACAAGGGGCTTAACCTTATGCAGGTGTTTCTGGCCGTGCTGATAGGTTCTACCATTCTCGTCGTCGGCATCTGCGTAAATGACCGTTTCAGCTATAAGTCAGGAGCGCCATATGCGATACAGCTGAAGAGCGCTTACGGTACGAAAGGCAATATCGTACCCGTAATGATCCGTGGACTGCCGGCAATCGTGTGGTATGGATTCCAGACATGGCTCGGGGGATCTGCAATCAACCAGATATCTATCGCAATCTTCGGATATGACAATGTCGTACTGTTCTTCATCTTATTCCAGGTGCTCCAGATTATCCTGTCGGTAAAGGGCTTCCATGGAATCAAATGGGTGGAGAATGTAGGCGGTGTCGTCATCGTATGCGCGATGCTCTACATGCTCTATGTATGTGTTACCCAGTATTGGGGCGTTATCGGCGATAAGCTCATAAGCAGGGAAGGTTCCTGGGGGATGCCTTTTATTGCAGCCATCATAGCATTCTTTGGAAACAGCACGACGGTTATGCTCAATGCAGGTGACTACTCCCGGGAGCTCAAAGGTGGTTTCTCCGTAGGAAAGCGCGGCGTCGCTTACTTTATCGCCATGGTTCCTACGACGGTACTGCTTGGCCTCATAGGTGCGATGGCGTCTACCGCCACAGGTATCGCGAACCCGATCAATGCATTCTCACAGATGGTCAATAACAAAGTCCTCTTAGTAGCAACACTTGGGTTCATCTTATTTGCGCAGATGACGACAAACCTTGCCAGCAATGTCGTACCGCCGGCTTATGCATTTATGGATGCATTTAAGATGAAGCACAAGACAGCAGTTATCCTTGTCGGTGTCCTGGCCGTCTGCACTTGTCCATGGATTCTGACAAATGACAGCTCGGCTGCAGGATTAGACCTGTTTGTTAAGATCTATACAGCGTTCTTCGGACCGATATTTGCAGTTCTGGTAACAGATTACTATATTATGCACAGGGGTAAGATTGAGGGAGAGAAACTGGATGACTTGTATGATGACAAAGGAAACCATGCCGGCATCAACTGGGCAGCCATTATAGCGACGGCCGTAGGCGCGGTCATCGGGCTGATCAATGTAGACATTTCCTTCTTTACAGCCACGATACCGACAGGGCTGGTATACTATTTCTGTATGAAGAAGATGCCGTCATGCGGACGTTTCAGGAAAGGAACTTCTCTTGAGAAGTGATAGGAGGCAATACATATGTATGATGTTCTAGTGAAAAATGGAAAAATTGTAACGGCAGATGCTGTCTCAGAAGGGAACATAGCTGTAAAAGACGGTAAAATAGCAGCCGTGCTGGCCGCAGGCATCGAGCCTGAGGCTTCAAAAGTCATAGACGCGAAGGGGAACTATGTGTTCCCCGGAGCCATCGATACGCATGCACATCTGAATGACCCTGGATATGAGTGGCGGGAAGATTATGAGCATGGTACGGCCGCGGCCGCGGTCGGCGGCTATACGACAATTATAGATATGCCGCTGCAGAACGAACCGGCCATGACGAATGCAGACCTGTTTGACCGGAAGGTGGAAAAAGTGGACAGCAATGCCTACTCAGACTATTGCTTCTGGGGAGGCCTCGTACCGGATAATTTTGAGGATTTAAAAGGGATGCACGACAAAGGATGTGTAGCATTCAAATCATTTATCGGTCCCGTATCCCCGGATTACAGTTCCTTAAATTACGGGCAGGCATATGAAGCGATGCAGCGCATCAAAGAATTTGGCGGTCGGGCAGGCTTCCACTGCGAAGACTTTTCCATAATCAAATGGCAGGAGGCCAGGATGAAAAAGGAAGGCCATCTAGACTGGCAGGGCTTTCTGGATTCCAGACCGGTCATCGCCGAGATGGTGGCGACCGTAGACATGATTGAGATTGCCAAGGCAACGGGATGCAAGGTACATATCTGCCATGTGAGCAGCCCCGATGTGGCACAGAAGATTAAGGAAGCACAGCAGGAAGGCTATGATATAACAGCCGAAACGTGTTCCCATTACTTAAGCCTCACGGACAGGGACGTCATAGAAAACGGTCCGATGTTCAAGTGTGCGCCTCCGCTCCGTTCCCAGGACGAAGTAGACAGATTGTGGACATATGTAGAAGACGGTACGTTCAGCGGAATTGCAAGCGACCATTCCCCGTGCTCCTATGATGAGAAGTTCAAAGAAATTCTTGGCAGTAAGATAGAGAATGTATTCGACGTATGGGGAGGCATCAGCGGAATCCAGAGCGGTTTCCAGGTGGCGTTCAACGAAGGGTGCGTTAAGAGGGGCGTAAGCCCTGCCGTGCTTGCTAATTCTATGGCAAAGCTTCCGGCCAGGGCGTTCGGAATCTACGGCAGAAAGGGAGATATCAAGCCGGGATTTGACGCGGACCTGGTAATCGTCGACCCGCAGAAGGAATGGGAGATAACAAGTGATTCTCTCCTGTATGTTAATAAAATATCTGCATTTGTCGGCATGAAGGGCAAGGGACAGCCGGTATGTACGGTCATCCGCGGGAATGTCGTTGCCGAAGATGGAAAGATTACAGCAGAAAAAGGCGTGGGCGAATTAATCAGACGATTAAGCTAAGCCTGTGCATATCGAAAGGAGAGAGAAGATGAGTAATATCGTTGAAAATATGAATCTGAACCCGGAACTCGTCAAGAATGTGGATCCGGATCTTCAGCCGACCAAGAAACGTATCATGGGATCATTATCCTATGCGGCAAGCTTTATGGGAGGGTGCGTATCTATCGGTACGTTCTCCATGGGTGCGGGACTGATTGGGGTACTGACAGTAGGGCAGGCGATTCTCGCCATGATCATAGGATGCCTCGTCATCGCCATTGCACTCGTTGTAATCGGCAACTGCGGACATAAGTATGGGATACCTTATACGGTACAGCTCAGAAGCAGCTTTGGAACAGCTGGCGTCAAGATACCTGGACTGCTCAGAGGCGTGCCTGCGATTATCTGGTTCGGATTCCAGAGCTGGGTAGGAGCCGGTGCCATCAACAGCTGTTTCAAGATCTTGTTCGGATTTGACAATCTGCCGGTCGTCTATGCATTGTTTACGCTCCTGCAGGTAGCGCTCGCAATCAAAGGTTTTGAGGGTATCAAATGGCTTGAGAACATATCCTGTGTCTTTATCATTGCAATCCTGGCTTACATGCTGTACGTGGTGAAGACGCAGTTTGCCACAGAGATCGATGACGTGTTCTCAGGAATAAAGGGAACGTGGGGCATGCCGTTCTGGGCAGCGACCACATCCTTCCTTGGCATCTATTCGACCATGATTATCAACGCATCAGACTATTCACGTAACCTGAAGGAAAATGTAAAGTCTGTCCGCACCGCAAGCATATACACGGTGGCTATCCTGCCGGTAACGCTGTTCATGGGGCTCATAGGGCTGCTTGTTACGGCAGCGACAGGAAACAGCGATCCGGTCGTCGTGTTCTCTACGACGATGGGCAGCAAGTTCCTTACGATCGTGACGCTACTGTTCATCGCATTTGCCCAGGTGACGACGAACGTACTGAACAATATCGTGCCGCCGTCTTACGTATTGATGGAATCCTTCCACATGAAATGGTCGCACGCCACAGTCGTCGTCGGTATCCTCTCTGCGTGCTGCATGCCATGGAAGCTGGTTACCGATCAGTCGGCGGCAGGGCTTAGCCTGTTTACCCAGTTCTACTCCGCGTTCCTCGGACCAATCTTCGCGGTCATGGCGGTAGACTACTATATCCTCCGCAAGAAGAAGCTGGATATCAACAACATGTATGACAAGCAGGGCATATACAAAGGCGTCAACTGGGCGGCCATCATCGCGATAGTCGTGGGCTCCCTCTGCTCCCTGCTCATCGTGGAACTGTCATGGTACATAAGCCTCATACCGACAGGGCTTGTCTACTACTTCCTGATGAAGACGATGAAGAGCTCGGCACCATTCCGCAAAGGGACAATATTCGGGGAATAAGTTAAGAATTTAATGGCAGCGTACGGAGAAGGGAACGGATGTATATGGTCGTGTCAAAGCGCTCCGTTCGCCGGGTATCCGTAGCTGCAAGAAGAGCCGGAAGCAGGCGCGAGGATGTTATGTGAGATAACACCCTCGCGCCTGCTTCCGCTTTACATCCTTCTGGCTTCGTCGAGGAACTTCAGCGTCTCTTCGAGAAGGCTTCCCGTAAACGGGTCCTCCTCGACCCGGTCGAAATCGTGGGTGCTGCCTGCTGCGATAAACTGTTTTGCGGCATAGCGGCCTGTTAGCGCCAGGAATTCTTCGTACGGTACATCCGGATCGTTCGTGCTGTGTGCACAGAACAGCGGACATGGCAGAGAGGTGCATGTACGCAGGGTATAGTCCAGATAGAAGTATTTCTCGCGCCCTTCGTACAGCAGCGACCGCCACCGCCCGGTCTGCCTTGCATAGACATAGATGCTGTAATGTGTGTCCAGACTTCCAGAAGACCGAAGCTCTGTACCGGCGCTGTCCAGACAGGAGGCTTCCACCGGAGGGAGAGAGCAATAGAAGCTGCTCGGGGTCTCGAACCAGCCGTCGCAGAGAAAGCCGTATCCGTAGTAGGAAAGGATACCCTTCGGGGCGGTGGGGAGGTCACCCTGAGCGGCGGCCAGAAGACAGAGATATGCGCCAGCGGAACGCCCCCAGAGGAAGAAAGGAAGCTCACAGCCACAGTACATATCAGAGTATTCCACATAGTGTGAGATGGAAGAAGAGACGTCATCCAGTATCGTATTCAGCTTTGCCGCCGGCGCAAGGGGATAGTCATATGAGATGATGATATATCCTGCGCCTGTCAGCGTGTCGATATGGAGCCTGGGAAGGTCATCCCTTTCCCCGTACAGAAGGCCGCCTCCGTGGAAATACAGGATACAGGCTCTGGGTGCGGCACCGCTGTCTGCATATATGGTGGCATGTTTCTGGTATAATGTATTGCTTATTTCTATAACTTTCTTCTCTAGCATATTGTAAGTCTCCTTTCAATCCCCATTTTAGCGGGCCATATGGATAAAGCATATAGATAACATAAATAACGTGCAGCGAGGTGCATATATTTTTGTCTGCTGCGGATAAATATCTACAAAATGATATCCTGGTAAAAAAGGCATGCCGGCAGTCGCTGCAATAAAGATATTATAACATAAAACCGATATGGGCAGACATGTGAAAAAAATGACAATGGGGTATAAAGTTGATAAAAATTCTGTTCGGTTTTCTCAATAATAATCATTGAAAAATCGTATGGCAGTTGTCATAATTATGGTATAAAAACTGGTTGACCACTAGAGTAAATTATAAGTAAAGAAAGAGAGGAATTAAAAATGAGTTATTTAAACGATCAGGTAGGGTACCGCGAGGAGCTTTTGATGACACGTTCCGTAATCAAGAAAGAGAATTATGTGCTTCTCGAGCCAGACGGACTTGTGAAGAACAGCATTCCGGGCTACGAGAACTGTGACGTGACAATCCTTGGCTCGCCGGCGATGGGAGCGTCTTTTGCCGATTATCTCGTAACGGCAAGGGAAGGCGGCAAGAACAGCGGAATCGGCGGAGAAGGGCTGGAGACATTCCTGTATGTGATATCAGGCGAAGTTACGGTTAAAAATGCGGATAAAGAAGAAGTGCTCACAGAAGGCGGATATATCTTCTCACCGGAAAGCAACGTAGTATCTTTTGAGAACAAGGGCAAAGAAGAGGCTAAGCTTTTTGTATACAAACGCAGATACGAAAGAGTGGAAGGCTACAGTGCATACACGGTTGTAGGCAATGCGAACGATCTGCCATGGATTGAATATGAGGGGATGGAGAACTGCCATATCAAAGATTTCCTTCCGGCTGCAGGCGACTTTGGATTTGATATGAACATGCACATCCTCAAATTTAAGCTTGGCGCGTCACATGGCTATATCGAGACGCATGTACAGGAGCACGGAATGTATTTCCTGCAGGGCAAGGGCATGTATCGTGTAGATGACGAATGGGTCCCGGTCAAAGCAGGCGACTATATGTTCCTGGATGCGTACTGCCCACAGGCTTGTTACGCAGTAGGCCGCGAGGAAGACTTCGCTTACATCTACTCCAAAGACTGTAACAGAGACGTGGTATTATAAACCGGGGAAAGAAAAATAGCAAAGAGGAGCAGAAAATATGAAACTATCTCGGGATGAATTAAAAAACCTGATGAAAAATAAGCTGATAAAAGCGGGCTTAAGTGAAGAACATGCCGATATGACGGCGGAGATACTCACGTGGTCGGATGAAAGGGGATACCATTCCCATGGCGCTGTCCGGGTGGAGTATTACAGCGAGCGAATCGCCAAAGGCGGTATTACGACAGACCCCGCGTTTGAATGGAAAGAGACGGGACCGTGCTCTGCGATATATGAAGGGGATAACGGCTGTGGCTATGTGGCTTCCACCCTTGCGATGGAAAAGACGATAGAGATGGCTAAAAAGTCAGGCATCGCCGTGACAGGTATCCGCAACATATCACACAGCGGTTCCATCGGATATTATACGGAGATGGCTGCAAAGCAAGATCTTGTGGCAATCGCGTTCTGCCAGTCTGACCCGATGGCAGTGCCGTTTGGAGGAACGGAGCCTTACTATGGCACGAACCCTATCTCGTTCGCGGCGCCTACGGCTGACGACAGGACGGTCGTATTCGATATGGCGACGACGGTCCAGGCGTGGGGCAAGATTTTGGATAAGCGTTCCAGACATGAGGCGATACCGGATTCCTGGGCGGTGGATGAAAAAGGGCAGCCTGTGACAGATTCAAGACTTGTCAACGCGCTGCTTCCGATTGCCGGCGCAAAAGGATACGGGCTTATGATGATGGTAGACGTATTTGCAGGAGTATTGCTCGGCGTTCCGTTCGGTAAACATGTAAGTTCCATGTACCATGACCTTTCCAAGGGAAGAGATCTGGGACAGATGTTCATCGTCATGGATCCGTCAAGGTTCGTCGGTCTGGATGCGTTTAAGAAGTCTATGTCCCAGGTGCTCGATGAGCTGGGAGAGATGCCCGCGGCCGAAGGGTACGGAAAGGTATACTATCCGGGAGAACGTGCGGTCATGCGACGTGATAAGGCATATGAAACAGGCGGCGTGGAGATTGTAGATGAGATCTATAACTATCTCGTAAGTGAGGATGTACATTACGACAGATACGACCACAAAAACAGATTTGCCGAATAGGGGAAGGAGAACGTATGTTAAAGACAATTGTGAAGAAGGGAAGCTATCATGATTCCGTTGTTCTCATGCTTTTGACGAACCAGATTTCAACAATCAAAGGTGTGAAGAAGGTATCGATCATGATGGCGACACCCGCCAATAAAGATATATACAGACAGAGCGGACTGAGTACGGAAGAACTGGAGAGCGCGTCGGCAAATGACATGGTTGTCGTTGCGGATGTGGATGATGAGAGCCTTCTGGATACGATTATGCAGGAGACGGAAGCATTTTTCAAAAAGCAGTCTACCAAGGAAGGCGACAAAAAAGGAGCCGAGTCGGTAAAGTCCTGGGATAAGGCGCTTGAGAAGCTGCCGGAAGCAAACCTTGCAGTCATCTCTATCCCGGGAGCGTATGCGGCACTGGAAGCGGACCGTGCGCTGGACGAGGGTATGAATGTGTTCATGTTCAGCGATAATGTGACGCTGGAAGACGAGATCAAGCTGAAGAATAAAGCACATGACAAAGGGCTGGCAGTTATGGGTCCGGACTGTGGTACTGGAATCATCCAGGGCGTGCCGGTCGCATTTACGAACAATGTAACGCCAGGCTCTATCGGCATTATCGGAGCTTCGGGAACAGGCATCCAGGAGCTGACAACGATTATCGACCGTCTCGGCGAGGGCGTCAAGAACGCCATTGGAACCGGCGGACGCGACTTGTCATCGGAAGTGGGCGGTACTACGATGATGGATATGATCGAGGCGATGGAGAGCGACACGAGCGTCAAAGTGCTCATCATCATATCCAAGCCGCCGGCCAAGGACGTAAGGGATAGGATTTCCGACCGTTTAAGCAACTTTAAGAAACCGGTAATCACGCTGTTCCTCGGCGAAAAGCCGGAATTCCACGAGGAGAACTTCTACCACGCGTACACGCTTGATGAAGCGGCCCGCCTGGCAGTCGGACTCGTAAGGGGCGAAGAGGTGAAAGAGGCGGAAGTAAATGTTGATTCTGCTGATTTCTTCCAGCCAGATGATAAGAAGACGATTAAGGCATATTATTCCGGAGGGACACTTGCAGGTGAGGCTGCAATGCTCATCAAAGACGCACTTGACATGAAAGTGCCGCCACAGAAGGCGGAAGGATTTATGCTCAAGACCGGCGGACACATCGTGGTGGACCTCGGAGATGACGTATATACCCAGGGCAAGCCACATCCGATGATCGATCCGGCCAAGCGCATCGAGTGCATGCAGGAAGCAATCGATGATGCGTCTACCGGAGTCATCCTTCTGGATATCATGCTCGGATACGGCTCCCACGAAGACATGGCAGGAGCACTTCTCCCGTCTATCATAGAACTGAGAGACAAGGCAGAAGCGGAAGGAAGGAAATTATTCTTTGTTGCCACAGTATGCGGCACGAGAAGAGATTTCCAGGATTATGACGAAGCGGTCGGCAAGTTAAAAGACGCGGGCGTCATCGTATGTGAGAACAACAAGCTGGCAGTCCACACGGCCATCCGGGCTATCGGCATGGACTTTGAAGAGCCGGCAAAAGAGATTCGTCCAAAGAAAGTGGCGGAGATTGAGAAGGCAGAAGCGTCAGAGAAGCTGATACAGCTTCTTTCTGAAAAGCCGAAGATTATCAATATAGGCCTGAAGAGCTTCGCGCAAGTCGTGGAATCCTTTGGCTGTGATGTCGTACAGTATGACTGGATGCCACCGGCAGGCGGGGATGTGAAGCTCATCAAGGCGCTTTCCTTCCTGCGCGGATATGAAGGTTTTGATATGGATGAGGCGAACCGCTCCGTGATTGCCAAGATTGTGGCGAGCCAGCCGGTAATAAAAGATGTCGTTCCTGCAAAGTCTGTTGTGGAAGAGCTGAATGAAGGGAAGGTCATCCTTCACGCAGGCCCTCCTATCCAGTATAAGGATATGCCGGACCCGGTTCAGGGCTCCTGCGTGGGAGCCGCCTTGTTCGAGGGATGGGCAGCAACAGAAGAAGAGGCGAGAAAGATTCTGGAGTCCGGAGAAGTTACGTTCATTCCGTGCCACCACGTCAGGGCAGTGGGGCCGATGGGTGGAATCACTTCCGCGAACATGCCTGTCTTTGTGGTGAAGAATATGACGGACGGCAACGAGGCGTACTGTACGATGAACGAAGGTATCGGCAAGGTGCTCCGGTTCGGCGCTTATTCCCAGGAAGTCGTAGACCGTCTGCTGTGGATGAAAGAAGTGCTCGGCCCGACACTTGGCAAGGCAATCCGTTCTATCGACGGCGGGCTCAGTGTCAATCCGCTCGTTGCAAAAGCGATTGCGATGGGAGATGAGTTCCATCAGCGGAATATCGCAGCATCGCTGGCTTTCTTAAAAGAGGTAAGTCCTATCATAACGAAGATGGATATGGATGAAAAGGACCGCTATGATGTCATCAAGTTCCTGGCAGATACAGACCAGTTCTTCCTCAACATCATGATGGCTACAGGGAAGGCCGTCATGGACGGGGCGAGGCTCATAACAGAAGGAACGGTCGTTACGGCTATGTGCAGGAACGGTGTCGAGTTTGGTATCCGCATCAGCGGGATGGGAGACGAATGGTTCACGGCACCGGTCAATACACCTCAGGGCCTTTACTTTACAGGTTATGACGGCGAAGACGCGTGCCCGGACATGGGAGACAGCGCTATCACGGAGACGCTTGGCGTGGGCGGCATGGCTATGATTGCTGCTCCTGCGGTAACACGGTTCGTAGGTGCGGGCGGATATGAAGATGCCCTGCGTACAAGTACCGAGATGACCGAGATTACAATAGACCGGAATCCGAATTTCATCATCCCGAACTGGAATTTCCAGGGTACATGTCTTGGAATAGACGCACGGCTCGTAGTGGAAAAAGGTATCACGCCGGTTATCAATACAGGTATCGCACATAAAATTGCCGGATATGGACAGATCGGGGCAGGAACGGTACACCCGCCGGTCGAATGCTTTGAAAAGGCAGTCACGGCGTATGCCAGGAAGCTTGGATTCGTTTCAGAAGAATAGTAAACACAGCTTTCAAGCTGGGAGGACAGCCATATGAAAAAGAAAAGAGTTGTTATTGCATTAGGAGGAAATGCGCTCGGTAAGAATTATGAGGAGCAGAAAGAGGCGGTTGCAAAGACCGCGAAGGTTATCGTGGATCTGGTGCAGCAGGATATGGAAATCATCATTACCCATGGCAATGGCCCTCAGGTAGGAATGATACAGAATGCGATGGATCAGCTGGCGTGCACGTCGGAAGACTACAAGGAGACGCCGCTGCCGACCTGCGTGGCCATGAGTCAGGGATATATCGGTATAGACTTGCAGAATGCAATCAAATATGAGCTTTACAGCCGTGAAATGGATGTGAAAGTGTCTACTATCCTGTCTCAGGTAGAAGTGGATAAGGAAGACGAGGCGTTCAGGAACCCTACAAAGCCAATCGGCCGGTTCCTGACAAAAGAAGAGGCAAAGAAAAATGAGGAAAACGGGATTCCATGCATGGAAGATGCAGGAAGAGGCTACCGTATCGTGGTGGCCTCCCCGATGCCGAAAAGGATCCGGGAACTTCAGACGATCAAGACGCTCGTAGATGCGGGACACATCGTCATTACATGCGGTGGCGGCGGAATACCGGTCGTGAATGACGGTGGGAAGCTCTCAGGCGTCAGTGCCGTGATTGACAAAGATAATGTGAGCAGCCTTCTCGCGGCAGAACTTGACGCAGACTATCTGATCATTCTCACCGCGGTCGAAAAGGTGGCAATCAACTTTGGCAAAGAGAACCAGAGATGGCTCAGTGACCTGACAGTGGACGAAGCAAGAGAATACATAGCACAGGACCAGTTCGCAAAGGGCTCCATGCTCCCGAAGATTGAAGCCGCCATTCGTTTTGCGGAGTCCGCAGAAGGACGCCACACTCTCATCACTCTGCTTGACAAGGCGGCCGAAGGGATTGCGGGAAAGACGGGTACTGTAATACACAAGTAATTAGGAGATAGAATATGAACGTACCAACAAATCTGTTTATGTGGATAATGGCATGTCTGCCAATCCTAGTTTTATTACTGCTGATGATCAAGTTCCAGTGGGGAGCTACAGAAGCTGCCCCGGTGGGGCTCGTGATTACGATTGTCACGGGAATCTTGTTTTACAAAGCGGATATCAGGCTTCTGGCAAGTGAAAGTGCCAAGGGCATATGGAGCGCGCTGATTATTCTTCTGATCGTATGGACGGCGATACTGCTTTACCAGGTTGCTGATGAGGCGAAGGCATTTCTTGTCATCAGGAATGGGATGAGAAAGCTGCTGCCGAATGAGCTTCTTGTCGTACTGGCGCTTGGCTGGATATTGGAGAGCTTCCTCCAGGGCATCACCGGATTCGGTGTGCCGGTAGCGGTGGGTGCGCCGCTGCTGATAGGCATCGGGGTGACCCCTGTGTACGCGGTTATCATCCCGCTGCTTGGGCAGGCATGGGGCAATACGTTTGGAACGCTGGCCGCTGCCTGGGATGCGCTCGTGATGTCTACCGGCCTGGAGCCGGGAAGTTCCGATTATCTGGCAGCGGCATTCTGGGCAGGCCTCTTCATCCTGCTGTGGAATGTCGTAACCGGCCTTGTGATATGCTGGTTCTACGGCAAGGTCAGGGCGGTGAAGAAAGGGCTTCTGGCAGTGCTTATACTGGCCGTTATCCAGGGCGGAGGAGAATTGCTTCTGACACAGGTGAATACGACAATATCTTGTTTCGTGCCTTCCTGTATCGCGCTGGTCGTTCTGTTCCTGATAGGAAGAATGAAGATGTACAGAGAAGAATGGAGCCTTTCTGACAGCCCGATCATGAACCGTCATTCATCTGCGGATGAGACAGCCGACGAAGCTCCGGCAGATATGTCTCTGCTGCAGGCATTCGTACCATATATCCTGCTGACGGCCCTTACGATGATCGTACTCGTCGTGACACCGGTGAACAAGTTTCTGGGACAGCTGTCCCTTGGCTTCTCCTTTCCGGAGACTTCGACGGGATATGGATTCGTGAACAAGGCAGAAGCATGCTTCTCGCCTCTGGCGCCGTTCACCCATGCCAGCATGTTCCTGTTCCTCGCCTCTATTGCAGGCATCCTGTATTTTAAACGGCATGGCTGGATCAAGGAGGGCGGCACGAAGAGAGTATTTGCCAGATCAGTCGCCATGACGATGCCTTCCGGCATAGCTGTTATCGGCCTCGTCATCATGTCGAAGATAATGGGCGGAACCGGACAGACCATGGTTCTGGCAGACGGTATCGCCAGAATACTCGGCAAAGCTTATGTCATACTGGCGCCGGTAGTAGGTATGATTGGATCATTTATGACAGGGAGCAATATGTCCTCCAACATCCTGTTCGGCGACTTCCAGGTGACGACGGCAAATCTGCTGCATCTGGATAAGGCGGCTTTCTTAGGAGCGCAGACTGCCGGAGGGGCGATTGGGAGTGCAATCAGTCCGAGCAAGATCATACTCGGGACGACGACAGCAGGCATTCTCGGAAGCGAAGGGCAGGTACTGAAGAAGATTATACCAATTACGCTGACGACCACGCTTGTTATCGGAATCATCGTATTTGTGTCAGTGATATTGTAGAATCGGGAGATGTGGCACTATGGAAAAGAAAAGTTTTTTGAAGTCAAAAGAAGGCGGGCTTACGGTTGCATTCGTAGTCATACTGATAGCGTTCGTCCTTATCCTGGCAGGCCTTAAGATGCAGGGAGACGGGATGTGCGCGGCAGGATTTGTGCTCATGGCCGCAGCGATGCTGTACTCGCCGCTGAAGGTATACGTGTTAGACCGCATTAAGAAAAGATAGATGAGATTCGCCGCCTATGGCGAGAAAGGGTATATATATGGTTATTGAGGAGATTACAGGCAGAATCGCAAGAGACTTGGAGCATTTAAAACAATATACGGCGACACCGGGAAATGGATGCACGAGACTGCCGTTTACGAAGGAAGCAAGAAAAGCCGTAGATTATCTGAAAGAGCTGATGCATGAGATTGACCTGGAAGTATCTGAGGATGCGGCAGGCAATGTGTTCGGGGTATTGAAGGGAGAAGATCCGGACGCCCCCTGCGTGATGATGGGGTCCCATTATGATTCTGTAACGAACGGCGGAGACTATGACGGAATCGCAGGTGTCATCTGCGCGATAGAAGTGGCCCGCCTGCTCAGAGAAAAAGGTCTGAAACCAAAGAGGAACTTTGTGGCCGCCGGATTTAACGATGAAGAGGGGATGAGGTTCGGAACCGGATATTTTGGTTCTGGAGCGATGCTCGGACACCGCGATGTAGAGTATACGAAGAAGTTCTGCGACAAAGACGGTATCTCTATCTACGAAGCGATGAAAGCGTATGGCCTTGTGCCGGAGCAAGTCAGCGAGGCTGCTTGGGGAGAAGGCATGATCGGCTCCTTCCTGGAAGTACATATCGAACAGGGGCCGGTTCTCGACACGGAAGGCATTGAACTTGGGCTCGTAGACTGCATCGTCGGAATACAGAGATACATGGTGACGGTCAACGGACGTGCCGACCATGCAGGAACGACGCCTATGGATATGAGGATGGACGCAGTGGACGCGGCGACGAAAGTTATCTCGAAGATTGCGGACTGGGCGAGGGAAAAAGCAGACGGTACGGTTGCCACGGTCGGATACATCAATACGGTTCCGGGCGGAATGAACATCGTTGCGGAGAAGGTTGAATTCACCGTAGACATCCGTTCCAGGAATAACGACAATATCAACGACATCGCGGCCAGAATCAAGAAAGCGCTCGAGCGGGAAACAGCCGAGTACGGCGGAAGCTATGAGATTGAAAACAAGCTGACAATTACGCCGGTTGAACTATCTGCTAAGATGCTGGATATCATGGAAGAAGAGTGCAAAGAGCTTGGCTACAGCTATAAGAGGATGCTCAGCGGAGCAGGGCATGATGCGCTTGAAATCGGGCAGAACCTGCCGACAGTCATGCTGTTCCTTCCAAGTAAAGACGGCAGAAGCCATTGCCCGGTTGAGTTTACGAAGTACAGCGACTTCGCAAAAGGAACGGTCATCATGCAGAAGCTGGCGGAAGAGCTGCTTGGCAAATAAAGAGACGGACTGGGGCATAGAATCGTATGAGCAGCCAGATGTTGAATCCGATATATAAAAAGGAAAATCTCCGCCAATTGAGAAGGTACCTTGGATTGACCCAGAAAGAGTTCATCAGCCGGTTCCTTCCTGATTCGCAAGGGGCGCCGTCTATGAGCGCAGCTACTTATTCAAATGTTGAGACCAGGGGCGGGAAGCGGCTGAACGAAGTAGTTCTGTCAGCCGCTTCGGCCCTGCATCTAGACTCGATGATGTTCTCCGAGAAGCCGGAAGAATTTGCACGGAAGATAGACATGCTTCTGCCTGCGGCAAAAACTTCGGAAGATCTGTGTGGAAACACCGCCAAAAAGGGCAAGATAGATGAGCTGCTGTTCAGGCTCACCATGTATTTTGCCGAGAAGCTGATGGAAAAGGAGCTCAAAAAAGGAGATCAGATAGAATCTGACCGGGAGCTTGCCAGGAAGATGAATGTAGGACGTTCGGTAATCCGGGAAGCCCTTAAGGTGCTGGACGTTCTTGGGATGATTGATATCCGTCCCGGACAGGGGACTTATATCAGCAGCGCGGAAGCTGATTTTTTCATCATACCTCTGTCATGGTCCCTCTTTCTGAACGGCAGCCAGGTGGAAGACATGCTTATGGTCAGGAACGTATTGGAAGTAAAGGCGGCAGAGCTGGCAGCCGGCAATATACAAGAGGCAGATATCCATAGGCTGGAAGAGATATCAGAGCTTGTGCGCAGGGCGTACGCAGAACAAAGCGAAAAGGATCTGCTGGAGCATGACATAGAATTCCACACGTGCATCGCACAGTGTTCCGGGAGTCAGGTCATCTACAGTATGATACAGACTATCAGTAATCTTATGAAACATATAAGCGGTACGGGGATGGCAGACTATGGACAGCTGAAAGCAATCTGTGAAGAACATGAGGAAGTGCGGCGGATGATTCTGGCTCATGACGGGCACGGGGCAGCCCGTGCGATGGAAAAGCATCTGGAGCAGTCCGTGACAAGGTATAATTACAGATAATGTGACGAAAAAGACACAGGTATGACAATTTGCGTTATACGGCTGTGTCTTTTTATGTTATACTGGAGGTATTCTTAGTTAAGGCGTTGTAAATGTCCGGCTGAGGCTGATATCAATGATGGCGGTGAGGTTGAAGATGGGATTTAATGTAGAAGAGCTGCTGCAGGCAGAAAAGTTAAAGGATGTTAAGGTTATAAGCGGAGAGAGATGGCTTGACAGGGAGATTAAAGGAGTGACGATTATCGAAGCTCCCGATATCGTTAAGTTTATAGATGGCGGCGAAGTGCTTCTTACCAGGCTGTATGCGTTCCGGTCATGTACGGTTGATGAGTTCAAAGGGTATCTCAACGAACTGACAAGGAAGGGTGTCAGCGCGCTTGTCTTGAAGCGGGACCGGAAAGTGGAGGACGCGGACACGAAGATTGGCCTGCTGCTGGAGTTTTCTGAGACCCATGCGATACCAATCCTGGAAGTTCCTTTTGAATTTTTCTTCCGAGATATCATGAGCGTTATCATGGAGCGTCTGTTTAATGAGGAAGTGACGAGGCTGAAATATTTTAAGACTACATATGACAATTTTGTGGCACTTGCTCTGGCACCGGATTCGATAGGAAAAGGGATTGACAATATTCTGGACATGCTTGCGAAGCTGATTCGTAATCCGGTTGCGGTTTTCAACCAGAATATGTCCTGCCTCGCCTGTACCGAAGGGGCAGACACGGAACTTGAGATCCGGAAAGATGCGGCCCCCTTTGAGACGGGCACATATTCTAATTACAATTACCTGAAGCAAAAAGGCGAGGTGCCCCAGTGCATCATCCAGGTCAAGATGAGCTTCCGGGAGAAGATATATCTCGTTGTCACGGAACGTAACCAGGCCTTCAATACGATGGACAGTATCGCGGCAGAGAGCGCGATTACGGCCCTGCGGTTTGAATTTTCCAGGCAGCATGCGGTGACAGAGCTGGAAAAGAAGTTTCAGAATGATATCATGCACAATATCCTGAATGGCAAGGTGCATTCTATCGGAGAGCTACAAAAGAATACGAGCCTGCTCGGGGTAGAGATAGACGGCTGTTACCGGGTCATCGTGTTCGGAATGACGAATGAAGGCAGTGCGAAAGGCGACTTCAAGGCTAAGGTCAAGGATACGAACGTGCTGAGCAACGCTATATTTGCCCACATTTCAGAGGCGCGGATACATAATGATCTGGACAAGATCGTCGCGATTCAGAAGGTGCCAAAGGAGCAGACGCAGGAGGAGTACCGCCAGGAGATAAAAGAAGTGGCGGAACTGGTGCAGGCGGATGTATCGGCATATGACAAGTATCTGAAAGTGAAGGCAGGTGTCGGGCGGATGGTAGAGGGGATCATAAATCTTCCGGAGAGCTTCAAAGAGGCGAAGGAGGCCTTTCTGTTTGTTGACGTGGCAGGAGAGATATCCGAAGATGGGAATTCCCAGGCGATGATGTTCTCGGATCTGGGAATCTTCAAGCTCCTATGTCAGCTTGACGATTCGTCGATGATGCTTGAATATGTGCCGGAAGGGCTTCAGAAGCTCTATAATTACAAGAAGCCGCAGAGGGACGATCTGATTGTCACCCTAAAGACGTATCTCGACAGGAACCAGAACCTGTCAAAGACGGCCCAGGACCTGTATGTACACTATAAGACCGCGGCTTACAGGATAGAAAAGATTACAAAGATTACAGGCATAGATTTTGACAATGCAAATGAAGTGCTGGCTGTCCGTATCGGTCTTGTGGTATACAAGATGATTGAGAACTACAATAAGGATTTCATATAAATTCCGGTAAGAAACGAAAAGAGAGAGATAGTTTATCCAGACTAGATAAATTATCTCTCTTTTTTTATCTTTATGCTCCGATGCATTATGTTAAAAAATTATCTATAATGTGCAATATAGATAAAAATCAACAAACCAGTAACAGCTATGTATACTTATTGAACGATTGGTATTTGGCTGCAAATGTGCACAATTACCAAGTCGGAAAGCAGTATGGAGGGATTTTATGGACATTAACTTGGAAAGGGTCCTTTCCCGTCTGGAAGAACTGTATCAGTGCGGTGCGCAAGATGACGGAACGTATACGAGGATGGCATATTCGCCCGAAGATGTAAGAGGGAGAGAGACATTCAAAGGATATTTCCGTAAGCTTGGACTAAAGCCCCGCATGGATGAGGCCGGCAATCTGATTGTCAGACTGGAAGGAGAGCATCCAAATCTTCCGGCTATCGTGACAGGTTCCCATCTGGATACGGTTCCGGACGGTGGAAAGTACGACGGGGTACTCGGCTGCGTGGCAGGCCTGGAAGTGTGTGAGACGCTCATCGAGAGTGGCAGGAAGCTGCAGCATCCGTTAGAAGTCGTCGTATTTACGGATGAGGAAGGATTCCGTTTTGGAAGCGGGCTTCTCGGAAGCGGCGCCATGTGCGGAGAGGAGCTTCATATCAGTGAAACAGACGAGGATATGTATGGGATGTCCAGAGGAGAAGTGATGAAGGGCTATGGCCTCGATGTCGCTAAGGTGCCAAGGGCAGAGCGCAGGAAAGAGAGCATACACTGCTTTCTGGAGCTTCACGTAGAGCAGGGGGCCTCGCTATATAAGAGCCGGACGCCTGTAGGCGTCGTATCGTCCATCGCCGGCGTGAGCCGTTATGAAATCGTCATAAAAGGAGAGGCCAACCACGCAGGAAGCACTGTGATGACAGACCGCAGGGACGCCCTCGTGGCGGCATCCAGATTCATAGCCGCTGTACCGCGGATTGTGAAGGAGTACGGCAATACATATACGGTAGCGACGGTCGGCACGATGAAAGTAGTTCCCAATTCCGTCAATGTAATTCCAGGGACGTGTACCTTTAACCTGGAAATCAGAGACCAGGACGGAAAGATGATAGAGCGCATCGAAAAGAAATTAAAAGAGCAGCTGGAACAGATCTGCAAAGAGATGGGGGAAGCGTGCTCCTTTGAACGTTTCTCTTATCATGAACCCGCGCCTATGGCTGAGTGGGTCAAAGACAGCATCGAGGCATCCGTACAGGAACTGGGCATCGGCTACCGCATACTGCCAAGCGGCGCGTTCCACGATTCTCTTATCATGACCTCCAGATTTCCGACGGGAATGATATTTGTGCCAAGCGTGGATGGTATCAGCCATTCAAGATATGAATTTACAGAAGGAGAAGACATCGGGCAGGGATGCAGGGTGCTTCTGGAAACGATTCTCAGGTTAGATAACATGGATGCCCCATGTTAAAAAATAAAAAGATAAAAAATGAAAGGTAGGTAATGTTATGGACAAGAAAAAAATCGGTATTATTGGTGGAGGTATTTCAGGAACCTGTCTCGGATATCATCTGAGCCTTTATGATAACGCAGAGGTGGTCGTATTTGAAAAAGACACCATCGGAGGAGCTTCCACTGCGAAATCAGCCGGAACGGTATGTCTTTTTGACGATTCTTTAAGAAACAGATACTGGGATGTAAGGCTGTATGGATTTGAATCCTATCTCAAGATGGAAGAGGAAGAGAAAGGTTCTGCAGGCTTTGACAAGTCAGGAACACTTGTAGTAGCTACAGACGAGAAAGTTGAGGCGACCATCAAGACAGGTATCGCGCTTGCCAAAGCTGCAGGCTATACAGGAGAATATATTACAGACAAGGACAAGATCAAAGAGATTCTTCCAGACATCTCTACGGAGAACATACTCGGAGCAGGATATACGCAGGATGACGGCTACTTTGACGGAACGATGATATCTAATACATATGCAAAGAAGCTGCAGAAGAACGGCGGCACAGTCAAGACCGGCGTAAAAGTGACAGAGGTCAAGGTTGAGGACAAGAAGATCAAAGGTCTCAAGACCAGCGATGGGGAAGACTATGAGTTCGACTATGTAGTAGACTGTACAGGACCGTGGAGCAAATTCACAGGCGAGATGGTAGGCATGGACGTGCCAATCTGGCATACGAAGGCAGAAGCATTCTTCTTATGCCCTCCTGGAAAGAAATTAGGATACACCTTCCCTGTATTGAAATATCCTGCTTTCTATGCACTTAGAGCAGGTGACAACATTTTTATCTGCAAGTCCCATCTCTCTATGGATCTGAGCAATCCTATGCATGCAGGCCAGTGGGATCCAGACAAGCTTCCGGCTACAGGCGGGACAGATGACTACTTCATCGACTTCCTGTTAGACCAGCTCGAGTGCAGGGTGCCTGGCATCGTGGACAGCGGCCTCGTATCATCCTGGCTGTCATACCGGGCAGAGCCGAAGGACTTCCTTCCAATCCTTGGAGAGACGCCGGTAGAGGGCTATATACTTGCGACCGGATACGGCGGAAACGGTGTCATCGAGGCGCCGGCGGCCAGCAGAGACCTTGCCAAGTTCATCATGCAGGGAGAGAAGACGCCATTACTGGAAGACTGGGCATTTGACCGACTGTTAAAGTAAGTATGCCTGATTGGACATCGGCAGTTCGATAAGGATGTATAACAGAGAGGAGAAGTTATGAATATAGCAGTTCTTATAAAGCAGGTACCTGTTTCCAATGACGTTTCCGTAGATCCGGAAACTCACGCGCTTGTCCGTGCAAGCTCTGAGGGAATGATCAATCCTGCAGACTTGAATGCGATTGAATCGGCCATGATATTGAAGGAGCAGACAGAAGGCAAGGTCGTGGTATTCACAATGGGGCCTCCGGATGCAGAGAAGGCACTTAGAGATGCGATGGCGATGGGCTGTGACGAGAGCTGTCTCATTACGGACAGATGCCTTGCCGGAGGAGATACGATTGCGACAGCCAAGGTGCTTGCTGAAAGCATCGGCAGATATGGAACATTTGATCTGATATTGAGCGGAGCGCTGTCGGCAGACGGCGCTACCGGACAAGTAGGTGCGATGGTGGCGGAGTATATGGGAATTCCCCATGTGGCAGAGATACAGGGACTTGCCTATGACGAGAGTGCGGCCGGCAGTATTCTGGCAGTGAAAAAGTTCCAGGGGATGGAGTTCAAGATCAAAGCTGCGCTTCCTGCACTCATGAGCGTGTGCTTTGGCTGCAATGAGCCACGTCTGGCGACACTCCGCACAAAGCGGGCGGCAAAGAACAAGCCGCTTATAGTGTATACGAATGCCGAACTCGGCATGGCGGCCGATGACATCGGACTGGAAGGTTCCCCAACCGTCGTGACGGACTCTTTTGAACCGGAAAGTACGAGAAAAGCACAGATGCTTAGCGGTACGCCGGATGAGCTGGCACGTAAACTGAAAGAGTTAATCGAGATTGAGAAAGGAAAAGAATAGATGGCGGATGGAATATGTGTTTTCGCAGAGAATTATAATGGAAATATAGAGCCTGTCGTGGCAGAACTGGTCAGCGCGGCACATTTCATTAAAGAGACGACCGGTGAGAAGATTCAGGCGGTTGTTGCGGCCAGCGACTGTGAGAATCTCGTGAATCAGCTTAAAGGTTCCGGCGTGGATGAAATATATGCGGTCAAGACAGAACGTGACTGTACGTTCCAGGACGATGCGCTCAGCCAGGTGATTGCAGAGATGATTAAAAAGATCAATCCGTCGAGCGTGCTCGTTCCGGCGACGACGATAGGGCGCTCTGTATTCTCCAGAGTTGCGGCCCGCCTTGGGTGCGGCCTTACGGCGGACTGTACGGAGCTGCTTGTAGATAAGCGGGAGGACGGAAGCTTTTACATCAAGCAGAACAAGCCTTCCTTTGGAGAAAATGTATTTGTCACGATTGTGACAAAAGAAGGCTTCTATCCCCAGATGATGACCGTAAGGCCCGGCGTGTATACGCCTTATGAGGCATCCGCAGATGGCGAGGCAAAAGTGGAATACCTGGACGATATCGCCCTTCCGGAATCTGCAATAGAAGTAGTGGAGGTCCGGCCCGCTTCCAGTGACACGGACAGCATCCTATCGGCTGAGGTGGTAGTCGTGGGAGGCAGAGGAGCGGAGAGCGAAGAGAATTTCGCACTGCTTAAAAAGTTTGCCGACAAGCTTGAAGCGGCAATCGGGGGCACGAGGCCTCTGGCGGATACCGGAATGATTCCGTTTGAACACCAGATCGGTCAGACCGGATTTACAATACGGCCACGTATCTGTATCTCTCTTGGCGTATCAGGGGCTATCCAGCATACGGAAGGAATCAAGGACACGAAGCTGTTTGTCGCAATCAATGAGGATGAGAACGCACCTATCTTCAATGTATCCGATTATGGAATCATCGGCGATATGAAAGAAGTGCTCCAATCCTATCTGGAGCTGTAGCGGCACAGCAAATTGACGAATCCCACCAGTAGATGTAATATAGACGTATACCAGACCAGGAAGAGATATCTTGCATATAGATATCTTTTTCTGGTTCATCGTCAGATAGACAAAGAAAGGAAGTAGATGAGATGGATTTATTAGAAGTTATGAGGAAACGACGTAGTATCAGGAATTATACGGACGAACCGGTAAAGGAAGAAGACCTGCAGAAGATTATACAGGCCGGCCTGCTGTCAGAATCAGGAAAGGCAAAGCGCCCTTGGGAATTTATCGTCGTCCGCAATAAGGATGTGCTGGAGCACCTGTCCCTGTGCAGGGAAGGCGGAGTGAAGATGCTGAAGGAGGCACAGTGTGCCATCGCAGTGGTCGGGGATGCCGATATGCAGGACGTATGGGTAGAAGACTGTTCCGTTGCCATGGCACATATGCATCTGATGGCCTCCAGCCTCGGTGTCGGGAGCTGCTGGATACAGGGCAGGCTAAGGAAGTCAGAAGAGGGCACGACGACGGAAGAATACGTCAGAGAGAAGCTTGGATTCCCGGAGAACTTCAAGCTGGAGGCGATACTGTCTCTTGGAATGCCTGCCGTGAAGATGCCGGCTTACGATCTGGAAGAACTGCCGATGGAGAAAGTCCGGGTGGTCGATTAGTGAAACTAGGCTGCGGGAGGGGAGCCGGGTGGCATCTGCTCCGATGCGTCCGAGTCTCCGACTAGTCCACGGCCTCCTAACTTTGCGGGACGGATTCTCCGCCTCTCCCGCTTGTACCTTCGCATCTCCCACCCGGCTCCCCGCCCGCTATCTACTTCACTTAACAAGGGCGAGGGCGGCTGTGTGGCGTTACTGGCCAGCGGATGGCCGCTGGCTGCGTGAGATGAATGATTAAATATAACAAGCTTCGCCTTTAATCACTATGCTGACATAGCTAAAGCCCTTCCATCAGCCAGCAGCGCTACACAGCCACTTCCGCCCGTGCCAGTAAAGTAGATAGCCGATGGGGAGGCAGGGGCAGATGCGAAGGTGTAAGCGGGAGGGACGTAAGAATCCTCACCAGATTCCTTGGCTTGTGGGGTGAGAGCCGCTATCGGCGAACATCCCACAAGCTTAGGAATCTGTGTGATAGTCGCAGTCCCGGACGCATCGGAGCATCTGTCCCCTGCCTCCCCGTCGGCGTCTACATTACTTTAACTCACATTACAGGAGGAAACAGGAGCTGTATGTGGAGCATGCCTTCTGCATATATCACTTTTATGCTGCCGCCCATTTGTTCTGTGAGCGTTTTGGCTATGGACAGGCCTAGTCCTGTAGATTTGTTTGCTGTGTTGACCGTATAATATCGGTCAAGCAGCCTTCCTGCCTGTATTTCGTCCAGCCCTTCGGCATGGTTGGCAAATTCGATTTCGCCCGATTCATATAAGGCGATCAGCAAATCTCCGTCACTGTACTTGACTGCGTTGCTTATTATATTGCCGAATATACGGTATAACGCGTTTTTGTCAAGCCCACGTATAACGGCTTTTTCGGGCATGGCGACGGATGGTGTTATTTTACAGCCTTTCAGTACGGCGTAATATGCCGATATGCTTTCTTCAAGAATACGGTTGAGACTTACAGGCTCGCTGTTTCGCGCTATATGGCCGGACGTGGTGACCGAGTAGTGGAAGAGCTCTTGTGTCATCTGATTCAGAACGTCAGTGCGGTCGCCAATAATAGAAAGGCAGCGCCGTACCTCTTCCGGCATCTCTTTCTGTTTCAGTATATCTAAGTAGCCTCGTATGGCGGTAAGCGGCGTCCTGATATCATGAGATATATTTGTTATGGCATCCTTCACATTCGCGTCACCTTGTTGAAAACGGTGCCTTTCGTCTCTGAGAAGACGCAGCTGCGAATTGATAGTATCGGCCAGTTCCCTCATATACGGGTCGCGGCTTGAGATGTCGATAAGCGTATTCGTCTCAGACGCAAGCTTTTCTGAAAAGGATTCTTTTATCTCCGCGGCTGATTTATGCAGTACATGTATCTTGAACAAAAGCAGGATGATTATGATAATCAGGAGGACGGAAAGGACACATAACAGGATTGGCATGGGAGCTCCTTTACTTGATATCTTTTTTACGGAACACGATGATTCCGGCACCGGTTGTAACGATTGTAATTATAACAGAGTATGCAGGGAGCTGCCAGAGATGTACGGCAGACATAGAGGCATACTGCAGGCTCTGGCCTGTGGGCAGGATATCCATAAGTGCTTCATACACTTGGCGCTTCGTACCGGACACGTAGGCCGGGTTGGGCTGGGCTTCCTGTTCCACGACATTTCCGTCATCATCTGTGTAGGAATAGCCTTCGTACATCTCAGGGGAGTTGAGAGCGGAGCTGAGATATATGGCGGTAAACAGAAGGACAAATACGGTCATCACTACGGTTACGGCCGCAACGGCCTTGTTCTGGATCATCATGCTGAGGAAGGTGAAGACAGAAGTGAAGGCAATCACCATGAGAAGCGTTCCGGACAGGATGGCAAGCACGGTCTCTGGTTTTGCATGAAAAAAGCCGAATAAAGGGATGCCTATGCCTGCGGCAGTGATAAGGAACGCCAACGTCATAAGAAGTCCCGCGGCTGTACATACAATCAGGTTGGCCAGGTATATACGTCCCCGCGTATGGCCGACCATAAGCTTATTGCGGATGGTGCCCTCACTGTATTCGGTACCGAGAAATAAGCAGCAGAATACGGCGGAGGTGATTCCGACGATTATGGCATATGAGAAAAAGGCATTGTCGATATAGAACTTTTCACCATATTTTAAGGAATCCATGTAATTGCCAAACATGATGAAAGCTCCGTAACCGGCCATAAACAGGATACCGAGCCAGAATACTCTATCTTTTTTCAGACGTGCAAAGTTAGCACATAATAATCTATTCATATCTATTACCTCCCAGCAGACTGATATAATAACTCTCCAGCGTTTCATCGTGCTGGTGTATGGCAGATACGCGGCAGCGTTCCTGCGCAAGCGCCAGTACGATGGCCGTGATATCGACGGCGGAAAAGATATCTGCGCTCGTATCGGACAGCACCTGATATTCGAGATGCATATCGTCCAGCATTCGTGTAAGTACGTTGATGTCAGTGACTTCCATGCGGGTACATTTCCTACACGCCGCATCGAGCTCCTGGGCGCTTATCTCCTTTACCATGCAGCCCCGGTCGATGAAGCCATAATGGGTTGCCAGGCGGGACAGCTCGTCGAGGATATGGCTCGATATGAGAACAGTAATCTGCCGTTCCCGGTTCAGCTTCAGGATGAGTTCGCGTATCTCGATGATTCCCTGTGGATCCAGTCCGTTGACCGGCTCGTCGAGCACAAGGAAGTCCGGGCTTCCGGCCAGGGCGACTGCGATTCCGAGACGCTGGCGCATGCCGAGAGAGAAGTTCTTGGCTTTCTTTTTCCCTGTGCCTTCAAGGCCGACCAGCTTTAAAAGCTCCGGGATGTCATCAAATGACGGCAGGCCGAGGATACGGTACTGTTCCCTTATATTATCTTCAGCACTCATATCAAGGTAGATGGACGGCGTCTCCACGACGGCCCCCATCCTCCTTCTGCACCTGTCAATCTCTTTATCTGTATCTTTGGTGCCGTACAGCCGGTATCCGCCTGATGTACATTGCTGCAGTCCGCATATGAGCCGGATCAGGGTAGTCTTTCCGGCTCCGTTTTTACCTATGAATCCATATATAGCCCCTTTTGGCACGTGCATGGTCAGGCGGTCCAGCGCCTTGAAATGTTTGTAATGCTTGCTCAATGCATCTGTAGTAAGAACATAATCCATATGTTAAGCCTCCTTCTTTGTTGATACAGACAGTTTAGCTTATAATGGTTAAGGAAGCGGTTAAGAGAACGGTAAAGATATCGTTAAGATATCAGTATTCCTTCATTTTGAAGCCAATGCCCCACACAGATTCGATGCAGTCTCTGCTGCCCGCATCCAGAAGCTTTTTCCTTAGATTGCTCATATGTACCTTCAGAGAACTTTCAGTGCAGTCCGGCGTGTCCTCGCTTATGCGTTCCAGTATGGCAGACTTGGTACATACGTGCGATGGATTCTGCATCAATAGCTTTAAGATGGCATACTCCGTCCGTGTCATCCTGACCGGACGCCCGCATACGGCGACCGTGTGGGATGCCGTGTCCACGGTTATATCGTCAAATACCAAGGTCGGGGACATGCCCGTGGCAGCTGCGTTTCTAAGCTGTACGGTGATTCTCGCCAGCAGTTCCTTCGTGTCAAAAGGCTTTGTGATATAATCGGCAGCTCCGCTAAGCAGGAGAGACACCTTATCCTCAATCTCTGCTTTGGCACTCATGATAATCACAGGTATCCCTTTGATCCGCGGCAGGACTTCCTCGCCGCTCAGGCCTGGCAGCATCAGGTCAAGGAGAATCAGGTCCGGCCTGCACGAAGACAGAAGAAGCAGCGCCTCTGTGCCGGAATAAGCGCGGGTTACACGGTAGCCCTCACTGTCCAGCAGCTCTTCGAGCATGGCTCCTATATGCATATCGTCGTCGATGATCAGTATATGTTTCATTGCGGTTCCTCCATCCGGTACGAGACCTTGCAGGCATGACAGGCCTGCATAAATAATTTCCTATATAAGGATACTATACTTGTTTTAGCAGGTCAAATAAAGTAAACTGAATAAGGAACATAAACCATATTTTCCGTAAAAGAGACACTTGACAAAAACACAATAAATTGATATCATTAAAAAACAGAACGCACTCTGTTTTGGTGATGGAAGAAAAGAGGTGCAGTATGCAGAGAGTATATTCATTGCTGGTAGACAATAATCCAGGTGTGCTAAGCCGGATTGCCGGATTGTTCAGCCGCCGCGGCTACAGTATCGACAGCATCACGGCAGGCGTGACTGCGGATCCGAGATTTACGAGGATTACGATAGTGGCAAGCGGGGATGAGCTGATTCTGTCCCAGATCGAGAAGCAGGTAAGGAAGCTCGAGGATGTGATTGAAATCAAGGTTCTGAAGCCGGAGGATTCCGTCTACCGGGAGCTTATCATGGTCAAGATACTTGCAGATCCCGCACAGCGGGCGGAGATCGTGTCGCTGGCTGACATTTTCCGGGCGAAGATCGTGGATGTGGAGAAGGAGTCTCTCATGGTGGAACTGACCGGAACCCAGTCCAAGCTAGAGGCTTTCCTGAATCTGCTGGATGGATACGAGATACTGGAACTGGCGAGAACCGGAATAACCGGACTGTCACGCGGCATCAAAGATGTGACGATCATAGAGTAGCATGAACAAGTAGGAAGCTAAAGGAATCACCCTTTAACGATAAAAGTAATGAAAGCAGGAGGAATACATATGTCAGCAAAAATCTATTATCAGGAAGACTGTAATTTATCCTTATTAGAAGGAAAGACGATTGCCGTCATCGGCTACGGCAGCCAGGGGCATGCACACGCCCTTAACTTAAAGGAATCCGGATGCAATGTGATCATCGGCCTTTATGAAGGAAGCAAGTCATGGGCCAAAGCAGAGGCTCAGGGATTCGAGGTGTTTACAGCGGCAGAAGCGGCAAAGAAGGCGGATATCATCATGATTCTTATCAATGATGAAAAGCAGGCTGCCATGTATAAGAATGACATCGAGCCAAATCTGGAAGAAGGCAACATGCTCATGTTCGCGCATGGCTTTGCAATTCATTTCGGACAGATCGTAGCACCGAAGAATGTAGACGTTACGATGATTGCTCCTAAAGGACCTGGGCACACGGTAAGAAGCGAATATCAGGCAGGAAAAGGTGTTCCATGCCTCGTTGCGGTAGAGCAGGACGCTTCCGGCAAAGCACTTGACAAAGCACTTGCATATGCACTCGGCATCGGCGGAGCAAGGGCAGGCGTTCTGGAGACGACATTCAGAACCGAGACAGAGACCGACCTCTTCGGAGAGCAGGCCGTATTGTGTGGCGGCGTATGCGCACTGATGCAGGCAGGCTTCGAGACGCTTTGCGAGGCAGGATATGACGCGAGAAACGCATACTTCGAGTGTATCCATGAGATGAAACTGATTGTGGATCTGATCTACCAGTCAGGATTCGAAGGAATGAGATACTCCATCTCCAATACGGCAGAGTACGGCGATTACATAACAGGGCCGAAGATTATCACAGAAGACACGAAGAAAGCGATGAGGAAGATCTTAAGCGATATCCAGGACGGCACATTTGCCAAAGACTGGCTGACAGAAAATGCGTGTGGTGCACCACATTTCAGAGCGATGAGGAAACTGGCCACCGAACATTCGTCAGAAAAGATAGGAGCAGAAATCAGAAAGCTCTATAGCTGGAGCGACGAAGACAAGTTGATTAATAATTAATTTTGAAAGGGGTCAGACCCCTGCGTATGCAGGGGTCTGACCCCTTTCAAAATTCCCCCCGTTTTCAGAATACTTACTGTAATTTTCTGTCCGGTATGTTAAAATATAATTATCCAATAAATCTCGAATATTGCAAATCATGGCAGAAAGGAGAGTGGGCCATGGATATTAAATTACAGGATCTGCGTTCGGAGAGGAACCCCAAGGCGAGAATCAAGATTATGCAGGGGCATTTCGCGAGAAGCCATTCCCATGTGAATACTTACATAGACATATCTACAGTCAAATGCCGGTGCAACAATGCAAGGGAAGCTGCCCGGGTGCTGGCGGAGCCGTATCTTTCATCGACACAGGTCGATACGATCGTCTGTCTGGACGGCATGGAGACGGTAGGAGCGTTTCTGGCCGAAGTGCTGATGGAGCCGGGTTCGATATCGGTCAACGGCGGAAGCAACATATCGGTCGTGGCGCCGGAGCAGAACCAGCTCGGCCAGATGATGTTCCGGGACAACACGAAGCGGATGATAGGCGGACAGCATGTGCTGATTCTTGCCGGTTCCATCAACACGGGCAGGACGATGCTCCAGGCAATCGACACGGTCGTCTATTACGGAGGAAACGTGTGCGGCGTGTGTGCCGTGTTCAGTGCGGCAACCAAAGTTGCAGGCATTGATATCCATGCTATCTTTACCATGAGGGAGATTCCTGGATACCAGGTGTATCCGGATCATGACTGCCCGCTATGCAGGCAGGGGATTAAAGTCGATGCTATAGTGAACAGCTATGGATATTCTGGTTTATAGCTGCTTTGAACAGCCAATTATAAAAAGGAGGAGTAAGACCGATGGATTCAAGATTTACAGATCTGCGTTCAGCCAAGAACCCAAAAGCGCGTATCAAGATAATGAAGGGACATTTTGCCACGAGCAATTCTCACCTGAACACTTACATTGATATGTCAACCGTCAAGACGAGGCATAACAACGCAAGGGAGGCAGCAAAGGAACTGTCAAACGAGTATGTCAACAATACGATGGTGAATACGATCGTCTGTCTCGATGAGACGGAAGTTATCGGGACGTTCATGGCAGAACAGCTTGCCGACGGAAGCAGCATGTCGCTGAGCGCCGGCAATAATATTTCTGTCATCACGCCTGAATTCGATATGCATGGACAGATTATGTTCCGCGACAACAAGCAGCGTATGATTCGGAATCAGCAGGTGCTCATACTGGCAGCTTCTGTCACGACAGGTAAGACGATACACAGAGCTATAGACTCGATTTTGTACTATGGTGGAACCGTCTGCGGGATATGTTCCATATTCAGTGCGGTGGACAAGATAGCAGGCATGGAGATTAAGACGATATTCATGAGCAGGGATCTCCCGGATTACCGAGCATATGACGCCGGCGACTGCCCACTCTGCAGGGAAGGAAAGCGAGTCGAAGCGCTGGTGAACAGCTACGGCTATTCCAAGCTGTAAAAGCATGAGCAGAAAGACAAATGGGAAAGGGAAGGTAGATTGTCATCTGCCGTCCCTTTCCCATAAGGAATAGACTTCACATCAATGAGAGGCATAAAAAAAACAGCCACTGACGGGATGGCTGTTCTTTATAAATCCTCTATTCTAATTAAGCAATCGTGTTTACAGCTTTTGTTAAACGGGAAATCTTTCTAGAGCAGGTATTCTTGTGATATACGCCTTTGCCGCCTGCTTTGTTGATTTCTCTGATTGCAGTCTTGAGAGCGTCTGCAGCTACAGCCGCATCTTTATTAGCAACAGCAGTCTCGACTTTCTTAACGCAAGTTTTAACTTTAGATTTGATTGCCTTATTTCTAGCAGCTTTTGTTTCGTTTACTAAAATTCTTTTCTTTGCAGATTTGATATTAGCCAACTCGTCCACCTCCAATATCTTATAAATTCTTATTTTTCGATTTCATATTCGTTAGATCCGGACACGGACGTTCTAACGGAACATACTCATTCATTTTATTCCAAGGAATACATAATGTCAATACATATTTCTCAAAATTTTGTAAAAACTAGCACTTAAATGACGACTAAAGCGAGGGTGTGGAAATGATTGAGAAGTATAGCATCAGAACAGACCTGGCATTGGAACAGAAAGAACGTTTCGAGTCAGATAATGTTGAAGTACAAGGGGTTGTATTGGAAGAAAGTTATGATGAAGAACGTGAGATAAGGATTACCACGGTTAAGATTGAGACAGAGAAGGGCGCCAAGACGATGGGCAAGCCTGTCGGAACCTATATAACGATGGAAGCGCCGAATCTGGCTGTTCCGGATGAAGGGTATCACGAGGAAGTGTCCGAAGAGCTCATGAAGTTCCTCCAGAAGTTCATCGATAAGGACAAAAAGGACTATTCTGTCCTTGTGGTAGGGCTCGGCAACCGTATGGTCACGCCGGATGCGCTTGGCCCTTATGTGGCGGATAATCTCAACATCACAAGGCATATCGTGAAAGAGTACGGGAAATATGCCATGGGGGAAGATGAGGTACATCTGATCAGCGCCATCGTACCTGGCGTCATGGCCCAGACCGGCATGGAGACGGTCGAAATCATCCGGGGCGTAGTCAAAGAGACAGAACCGGACATTATCATCGCGATTGACGCGCTCGCCGCAAGAAGTTCGAAGCGGCTCAACCGTACGATTCAGATTGCAGATACAGGAATCAATCCGGGCTCCGGAGTGGGGAACCACAGGAACGCGATTACAGAAGAGACGGTGGGTGTCCCGGTCATAGCAATCGGCGTTCCGACTGTAGTAGATGCAGCCACGATCGTAAACGATACGATGGAAAATCTTATCGCCGCGCTGGAGACTTCAGAGACGCTTCGGGGAGTGGGCGTCGTGATGCAGGGGTACAATGCCGCGGAAAAATATGAGCTCGTAAAAGAACTCATTTCCCCCCATCTGAACGGGATGTTCGTGACGCCCAAGGACATCGATGAGACGGTCAAGCGGATTAGCTTTACTATATCAGAGGCATTGAACATGCTGTTTGCATAAGGGCGGCACCTCTGCCCGCCGGCGGGAACATCAGCTGCTTCAGACCAGATGGAGGTTTATTGCGAAGGACATGCACATAATCACGATGACAGCATCATATAGTGTTAAAACAGCAATAAAATGTAATCAGATTAGGTGCGTGGTTTAATTTTGAAAGTAAGACATCGGATCAATAAAATAGTCATTGCAGTGCCCGTATGCATTCTGGCAGTCTATGCCGGAATGCATACGCATGTAGACCCGGCTGGCAAGGTCAAGTATGAACTGAGCGAGATGCTCATGGAAGAATCACAGCAGATATATCTCCCGGGATTTGCGTATACGCAGGGGAGCAGAGGAAGCTCCTTCAGAGACTGGGTGACGACGGCGGCCATGAATATGATGCCGCTCGGCACTTATGTAGAAGGAAAGTCAAACATACATACGGATGTAGAAGATAAAGAGACGTACGAGATGATACTGGCACAGCAGGCTAACGATGAGAATGCAGTCGATGAAAACGGCAAGCTGATCCAGAACGACGAGAAAGCGCAGAACGAAGAGGCCGTACAGACGTCGGGGACGAAGATTGATACATCCATAGAAAAACTGAAGAACTATGAGTATCTCGTCGGCAATTTCTATGTGATTGACGGTGGTACGATGACATCGGCCGATGAGCTGAATGCAGAGAAGCTGATGGCCAAAGATATGAAGATAGACGAAAAGGCGGACGGTCCAAAGGTCCTCATCTACCATACCCATTCCCAGGAAGCATTTGCGGATTCTACGGATGGGGATACGAGCACGACTATCATGGGTATGGGCGACTATCTCTCCAGTCTTCTGAATGACAAGTACGGTATCCAGACGATGCACCATGAGGGCGTCTATGATCTCGTGGACGGCAAGCTGGACAGGAGCAAGGCTTATCAGCTGGCAGAGCCGGAGGTTCAGAAGATACTGGAGGAGAATCCGAGCATCGAAGTTGTCATCGACCTGCACCGGGACGGCGTGGCGGAAGGGACGCATCTCGTGACGAAAGTAAACGGAAAGCCGACGGCCCAGATAATGTTCTTTAACGGTCTGAGCAGAACAAAGGCCAACGGTAACATAGACTACCTGAAAAACCCGTACATAGAGGATAATCTGGCATTTTCACTTCAGATGCAGGTTTCCGCCGCTAACAAATACCCCGGATTCACGAGACGGATATACCTGAGGGGTTATCGTTATAATATGCACCTGAAGCCAAAGACGCTGCTCATAGAGGCCGGTGCGCAGACAAATACGGTGGAAGAGATGAGGAATGCGATGGAAGTCCTGGCAGACACACTAGATAATGTGCTGACAAAGTAAAATGTGTTTGATTAACCCTATATTTTGTGCTACTATAATGAAAGCATGGAATTTTCTGCCGTTTTGGAGGCGGAAATTGATGAAGATACACATGAAAGGAACCAGAAGGAATGACAAAGAAAAATACATATGATGCTGACAGTATTTCTATATTGGAAGGGCTTGAGGCAGTCCGGAAACGGCCAGGCATGTATATTGGAAGTGTCTCCACGAAAGGGCTGAACCACCTGATTTACGAGATTGTAGACAATGCGGTGGATGAACATCTGGCCGGCTGCTGTGATGAGATACGCGTGACGCTGGAAAAAGACGGTTCGGCTACCATATCTGACAACGGCCGCGGCGTCCCGATAGGGCTTCACGCAAAAGGAGTATCGGCAGAACGTATCGTATATACCACGCTTCATGCAGGAGGCAAGTTTGACGATTCCTCGTACAAGACGAGCGGAGGTCTGCATGGCGTGGGATCTTCTGTCGTTAACGCTCTTTCTGCTTATATGGATGTACAGGTGAGCAGGGAAGGATATATCCACCATGACCGTTACGAGCGCGGCAAGCCTGTCATAGAGCTTAAGGACGGTCTTCTTCCGACCATCGGAAAGACGAGAAAGACCGGCACTAAGGTGAATTTCCTTCCGGATGATACCATATTTGAAAAGACGAGGTTCCGTGCGGAAGAAGTAAAGAGCCGGATGCATGAGACTGCCTATCTGAACCCCGCTCTTACGATTATCTTTGAGGATCTGCGGGGAGAGGCTCCCGAGCATATCGTATATCATGAGCCGGATGGCATCCTCGGCTTTATCAAGGAGCTGAACCAGAAGAATGAAGCCATCCACGAGCCGGTGTATTACAAAGGGACGGCTGACGGCGTCGAGGTGGAAGCCGCTTTCCAGTATGTCAATGAGTTCCATGAGAATGTGCTCGGCTTCTGCAACAATATATACAATGCCGAGGGCGGTACCCACCTGACCGGATTTAAGACGACATTTACGACCGTCATGAACCAGTATGCGCGGGAGCTCGGTATACTGAAGGAGAAGGATGCCAATTTTACAGGTGCGGATATACGTAACGGCATGACGGCTATCGTCTCGATCAAGCACCCGGACCCGAGGTTTGAAGGCCAGACGAAGACGAAGCTGGACAACCCCGATGCCGCCAAAGCAGTCAGCAAGGTGTCAAGCGACGAGATAACAAGATATTTTGACCGGAATCTGGACAACCTTAAGAAAGTCATCTCATGTGCGGAAAAGGCGGCCAAGATTCGTAAAACCGAAGAGAAGGCCAAGACGAACCTTCTGACCAAGCAGAAATATTCCTTTGACAGCAATGGAAAGCTGGCCAACTGCGAGAGCCGGGACGCCGGGAAGTGCGAGATCTTCATCGTGGAGGGAGACTCCGCCGGAGGCTCCGCAAAGACAGCGAGAGACCGGATGTTCCAGGCCATACTCCCGATTCGAGGTAAGATTCTTAACGTGGAGAAGGCGAGCATAGACAAGATACTTGCCAATGCGGAGATTAAGACGATGATCAATGCATTCGGATGCGGATTTTCGGAAGGGTACGGCAATGATTTCGACATCAGCGGCCTGCGCTACGATAAGATCATCATCATGGCGGATGCCGATGTGGACGGCGCTCATATCTCCACGCTGCTTCTGACCTTGTTCTACCGTTTCATGCCGGAACTCATCTACGAAGGCCATGTATATGTAGCTATGCCACCGCTCTACAAAGCCATACCGAAGAAGGGGGAAGAAGAGTACCTGTACGACGACAAGGCATTGGAGCGCTACCGTAGGTCACACGACGGCCCGTTTACGCTGCAGCGTTACAAAGGCCTTGGCGAGATGGATGCACAGCAGCTCTGGGAGACGACCCTGAATCCGGAGACACGGCTGCTGAAGCGTATAGAGATTGAGGATGCCAGGATGGCGTCCGGCGTGACGGAGATGCTCATGGGGACGGAAGTTCCTCCGAGAAGGACATTCATCTATGAAAATGCCACCGAGGCAGAACTGGATATATAAGAGGAGAAGATAAGATGCAGGATTCACAAATCATAAGAACCGAATACTCGGATCTGATGAAGAAATCATATATCGATTATGCGATGAGCGTCATCGTGGCCAGAGCCCTGCCTGATGTACGGGACGGGCTGAAGCCGGTACAGAGGAGGACGCTCTACGATATGCATGAGCTCGGTATCCGCTATGACAGGCCATACCGGAAATGTGCCCGTATCGTGGGAGATACGATGGGTAAATACCACCCCCACGGCGACAGCTCCATCTATGACGCGCTTGTAGTCATGGCGCAGGAGTTTAAAAAAGGCATGATTCTTGTAGACGGCCATGGGAACTTTGGATCCATCGAAGGAGACGGCGCCGCCGCCATGAGGTATACGGAGGCACGCCTGGCCAAGCTAACGCAGGATGCATATCTGGCGGATCTAGACAAGGACATCGTAGACTTCGTCCCAAACTTTGACGAGACGGAGAAGGAGCCTGAGGTGCTGCCCGTGCGCGTTCCCAACCTGCTCATCAACGGGGCGGAAGGTATCGCGGTAGGTATGGCTACAAGTATTCCGACCCATAACCTGGGGGAAGTGGTCGATGCCGTAAAGGCATACATGAAAAATGATGAAATCAGCACAAAGCAGCTTATGAGATATATAAAAGGGCCGGATTTCCCGACCGGAGGAATTGTGGTCAATAAGGACGAACTGCCGGACATCTACGAGAGCGGGGCAGGCAAGATCAAAGTCCGGGGAAAAGTTGAGACGGAGGATATGAAGGGCGGCAAGAAGCGGCTTGTGGTGACAGAGATTCCTTATACGATGATCGGAGCCGGAATCGGCAAGTTCCTCAATGACGTATGCTCCCTTGTGGAGTCGAAGAAGACGAATGACATCGTCGATATCTCGAACCAGTCGTCAAAAGAAGGGATACGTATCGTCATCGAGCTGAAGAAGGGCGCGGATGTAGAGAATCTGACGAATATGCTCTACAAGAAGACACGTCTGGAGGACACGTTCGGCGTCAATATGCTCGCAGTCGCTGGAGGCAGGCCGGAGACGATGGGGCTTAAGCAGATTATCGAACACCACGTGGACTTCCAGTTCGAGCTGGCCACCCGCAAGTACAAGAACCTTCTCGCGAAAGAGCTGGACAGAAAAGAGATTCAGGAAGGGCTCATCAAAGCCTGCGACGTCATCGACCTTATCATAGAGATACTGAGGGGCAGCCAGTCGGTCAGGGATGCGAAAGCATGTCTTACAAAAGGCGTGACGGAGAACATCAAGTTCAAGACGTCCATATCAAGGAAGATGGCGGCCATGCTCCGCTTTACCGAACGCCAGGCGTCCGCAATACTGGAGATGCGGCTGTACAAGCTGATCGGACTGGAAATAGAAGCGCTTCAGAAGGAGCACGAAGAGACGCTTAAGAATATTGCCTCATATGAAGATATCCTGAATAATTATGATTCCATGTCAGAAGTCATCATGGAAGATCTGGACAGGATCAAGAAAGAATATGGACGTCCCCGGCGCACAGCGGTAGAAAATGCGGCGGCGGCCGTATTTGAAGAAAAGAAGATAGAAGAGCAGGAGGTCGTGTTCCTTATGGACCGCTTTGGCTATGCAAAGACGGTAGACCATACGGTGTATGAACGGAACAAAGAAGCGGCCGATACAGAGAACCGCTATGTGCTCTCCTGCATGAATACAGGGAAGGTCTGTATCTTTACCAATACAGGCAGGATGCACCAGATTAAAGTGCTGGACCTGCCTCACGGCAAATTCCGGGACAAAGGCCTGCCAATCGATAATGTGAGCAACTATGACAGTACGCAGGAGTCGATTGTCTATCTGTGCGATGCGCAGCAGATGCAGATTGCCAGGCTGCTGTTCGTGACGAAAGCCGGGATGGTCAAGAAGGTGGACGGCATGGAATTCCAGGTCGCCAAGCGTACGATAGCGGCCACGAAGCTCCAGGACGGGGACGAGCTCGTAAGCGTGCAGGTGATAAATGACAGCCAGAATATCGTCCTGCAGACGGCAGACGGATATTTTCTGCGCTTCCCCGCCGCAGAGGTGTCGGAGAAGAAGAAGGGGGCTATCGGCGTCAGGGGAATAAAGCTCCAGAGGAAAGACGAAGTGGAACATGCCTATCTCTTTGAAGAGGGCACAGAGACGAAGGTGGAGTACAAGGAAAAGGAAGTGTCGCTCAACAGGCTCAGGCCAGGCAGGAGAGACACCCAGGGAGTGAAAAACAGAGGATAATAGCGGCACGGGACACCTCCCCTGTGCCGGAAGCTGCCTGAAAGTAAAGTTTTTCCCGTATTTCCTTGCATTTCCGCAGAAACGGTGCTATACTAAATAACAGTTACATAAAGAAAACGGCAGAAGAGTGAACGGAAGTTCACTCTTCTTTGTTGGTAGGAAAGGAAGTTGGAATTTGTCAAAGAGAGAAATATACGAACAGAAGACGGAAGAGATCCTTCTCCCGATAGTGGAAGAATACGGGTTTGAGCTGGTGGATGTCGAGTATGTAAAGGAAGGCAGCACATGGTATCTGCGTGCGTACATCGACAAGCCCGGAGGCATCAATATCGATGACTGCGAGAAGGTGAGCCGAAGGCTGTCCGATATACTGGATGAAAAGGATTACATGGATGACGCTTATATTATGGAAGTAAGTTCCCCGGGGCTCGGGCGTCCGCTGAAGAAAGAAAAAGATTTCAGGAGGAGCCTTGGAGAGGAAGTCGAGATAAGAACCTACCGCATGATGGATAAACAAAAGGAATTTTTCGGGATTCTGAAAGAGTATGACGACAGTACAGTTACAATATTGCAGGAAGATGAGACCTTAAAAACATTTGCCAAAAGCGACATCGCGCTTATTCGCTTAGCGTTCGATTTTTAGATTTTAGGAGGAGAAATAGTAATGAACACAGAGTTATTAGAAGCGTTAAATATTTTGGAAAAAGAAAAGGATATCAGCAAAGAGACACTGTTGGATGCGATTGAAAATTCATTGCTGAATGCTTGTAAGAACCATTTCGGAAAAGCGGACAATATAAAAGTCATCATGGACAGAGAGACATGTGATTATAAATTATTTGCCGAGAAGACTGTAGTGGAAGAGGTGGAAGACGATCTGGAGCAGATAAGCCTTGAGAAGGCGCGGGAGATCGACAGTACCTTCGAGCTTGGAGATATCGTGCAGATTCCGATAGAGTCCAAGTCTTTCGGACGGATTGCCACCCAGAATGCCAAGAACCTCATCCTGCAGAAAATCAGGGAAGAAGAGAGAAAAGTCGTATACGACCAGTATTTTGAAAAAGAAAAAGATATCGTGACAGGTATCGTACAGCGCTATGTAGGTAAAAATATCAGCATTAACCTCGGCAAAGCAGATGCCATGCTTACGGAAAACGAGCAGGTAAAAGGTGAAGTGTTCAAGCCGACAGAACGCATCAAGCTGTACGTCGTGGAAGTGAAGAATACGACCAAGGGGCCGAAGATCCTTGTCTCCCGTACACATCCTGAGCTTGTGAAGCGCCTCTTCGAGTCTGAGGTGACGGAGGTCAAGGACGGCACGGTCGAGATCAAGAGCATTGCAAGAGAAGCCGGAAGCAGGACGAAGATAGCCGTGTGGTCCAATGATCCGGATGTGGATCCGGTAGGGGCCTGCGTCGGCATGAACGGGGCGAGGGTGAATACGATTGTCAACGAGCTCCGCGGTGAGAAGATAGACATCATCAACTGGAGCGACAATCCGGCTATTCTGATAGAGAATGCCTTAAGCCCCGCTAAGGTCATCTCCGTCATGGCGGATCCGGACGAAAAGGCGGCAAGCGTCATCGTTCCGGATTACCAGCTGTCTCTGGCGATCGGCAAAGAGGGCCAGAACGCCAGGCTCGCAGCCAGGCTTACGGGCTATAAGATTGATATCAAGAGCGAGACGCAGGCAATCGAATCAGGGGAGCTGCCTGAGAATTATATGGAACTGAGCGAAGGTGTCTATGAAGAAGAGATGTATGAGGACGGATTCGACGGCGAATACACCGAGGAATATCCGGAAGATTATGAGGACGGCACTGAAGAGATAGAATTTACAGAAGCAGAGGATTAGGGTGATTGTTTGAGCAGCAGCAGGAAGGTGCCTATGCGCAAATGCGTAGGCTGTCAGGAAATGAAGGGTAAAAAAGAAATGATTCGGGTTATCCGTACGGAAGATGGAGAATTTCTTCTGGACGCAACCGGCAAGAAGAACGGACGGGGCGCTTATGTATGCAAGGCGAGAGCTTGTCTTGAAAAGGCGGTTAAGAATAAAGGCCTGGAACGTTCATTTAAACAGTCCATTCCAAGAGAAGTATACGAAAAACTGGAAAAGGAGATGGAATCGCTTGGGCCAGAATAAGATATTGTCTCTGATAGGCATCGCCACGAAAGCCGGCAAGACGGCAAGCGGTGAATTCTGTACGGAGAAGGAAGTAAAGTCAGGGAGAGCCGCGCTGGTGATCGTGGCAGGGGATGCATCTGATAACACGAAGAAAAAATTTCAGAACATGTGTGACTTTTATAAAGTGCCAATCTATTTTTATAAAGATAAAGATACCTTGGGGCATGCAATGGGAAAAGAATTCCGGGCATCTCTTGCGGTACTTGACGAGGGATTTGCAAAAGGGATCAGAAAACATATGGATACAGAAGATAATACGATTGCATAAAGGAGGTAGTTAGTATGTCAAAAATCAAAGTGTATGAATTAGCAAAGGAACTTGATGTCCACAGTAAGGATATCATCGAGTTCCTGGGCAAGAAAAATATAGAAGTTAAGAGCCATATGAGCACGCTGGAGGATACAGACGCGGATATGGTGAAAAAGGGTATGGGCAAGGCGGAGCCGCAGGAGAAAGAGGCAGCCGCGCCGAAAAAGAAAAACATCGTGCATGTGTTCCGTCCGCAGAACACGCAGAATGCCGCCAGACATGGAAACCGGCAGGGCGGAAGACAAGGGCAGCAAGGACAACAGCCCCAGGGAAGGCCGATGCAGGTGAACAATGGACGTCCGGCGAAGCAGCAAGGTGCACGTCCGGCACAGGGACAGGACAGACCCCAGGGTGCACGTCCGGTACAGAGCCAGGACAGACCACAGGGCGCACGTCCGGTACAGAGCCAGGACAGACCACAGGGCACACGTCCGACACAGGGGCAAGACAGGCCGCAGAACGCGCGTCCGCCACAGTCTCACGACAGACCCCAGGGTTCCCGCCCGCAGCAGTCTCACGACAGGCCCCAGGGTTCCCGTCCGACACAGGGACAGGACAGACCGCAGGGCAGCCGTCCGTCACAGAATTACGACAGGCCCCAGGGTTCCCGCCCGTCACAGGGAACAGACAGGAATAACGGTCGTGGCGAACGCCAGGGCAGCAGACCACAGAATGGCCGTCCGCAAAATGGAAGGCCGCAGGGCAGCAGAACAGGACGCCCTCAGGGTGGTGACAGGCCGGCTTATCAAAATGACAGGAACCAGAGCAGAAGACCGGGTGAGAGATACGACCGTCCTGGCGATAAGAAGAACACATCCAGTCCTTCTCCGGCACTGGAAGGACAGAAGCCGCAGCGCAGCAAGGGCAAGGGAAAAGACGATTATAAGAAGAAAGACTACCGCCGTAACGAGGACGACAGAAATAAAGGCAAGAAGCAGAAGACCGATATCAAGAAAGATATCCAGAAGCCACAGCAGAAAGTAGTGAAGGTGGAGGAAGAAATCAAGGCAATCATTATTCCGGAAGTTCTTACGATCAAAGAGCTGGCTGATAAGATGAAGATTGTTCCTTCCGTCATCGTGAAAAAGCTGTTCCTCCAGGGAAAGATAGTCACGGTGAATCAGGAAATCGATTACGCTACTGCGGAAGAGATTGCGCTGGAGTTTGATGTACTCTGTGAAAAAGAAGAGCAGATTGATGTAATCGAAGAGCTTCTGAAAGAGGAAGACGAAGATGAGAAGAAGATGAAGAAACGTCCGCCGGTCGTATGTGTCATGGGCCATGTCGACCATGGCAAGACGTCCCTTCTGGACGCCATAAGGCATACCAATGTAATAGACCGTGAGGCAGGAGGAATCACGCAGCATATCGGGGCTTATGTCGTAGAGGTTAACGGAGAACGTATCACGTTCCTTGACACGCCGGGACATGAGGCATTTACGGCTATGCGTATGCGTGGCGCCAGCTCTACAGATATCGCGATTCTCGTGGTCGCGGCTGATGACGGTGTGATGCCGCAGACAGTGGAGGCCATCAACCATGCCAAGGCTGCCGGCATCGAGATCGTGGTGGCGGTCAACAAGATAGATAAGCCGAGTGCTAACATAGACAGGGTAAAACAGGAACTGGCTGAATATGAGCTGATTCCGGAGGACTGGGGCGGAAGCACGGTATTCGTGCCGGTATCTGCGAAGTCAGGTGAAGGAATTGCGGAGCTGATGGAGATGATCATCCTCACGGCAGAAGTCATGGAGCTGAAAGCGAATGCGAACAGACGTGCCAGAGGGCTCATCATCGAGGCGGAACTCGACAAAGGCAAAGGTCCGGTGGCAACAGTACTCGTACAGAAGGGAACGCTTCATGTAGGAGACTCTATCGCAGCCGGCTGTGCCTATGGAAAAGTGCGTGCCATGATGGATGACAAGGGCAGACGTGTCAAAGAGGCAGGCCCGTCCGTGCCGGTAGAAATTCTCGGCCTGAATGATGTGCCGAATGCCGGAGAAGTATTCGTAGGCTGCGCGAATGATAAAGAAGCAAGAAGCTTTGCGGAGACATTCATCTCACAGGGCAAGGTGAAGCTGCTTGACGAGACAAAGGCAAAGCTGTCGCTGGATGATCTGTTCACGCAGATTAAGGAAGGCAACTTGAAGGAACTTGGCATCGTGGTTAAGGCGGACGTCCAGGGATCCGTGGAAGCGTTGAAGCAAAGCCTTCTGAAGCTTTCGAATGATGAAGTGGTTGTAAAGATAATCCATGGCGGCGTAGGTGCGATCAATGAATCTGACGTAAGCCTTGCGTCCGCGTCAAATGCAATCATCATCGGGTTTAACGTACGTCCGGACGCGACAGCCAAAGAGACGGCAGAACGGGAAGGTGTAGACCTGAGGCTCTACCGTGTCATTTACAATGCGATAGAAGATGTAGAGGCGGCGATGAAGGGGCTGCTGGATCCGGTATTCGAAGAAAAGGTGCTCGGCCATGCCGAAGTCCGACAGACGTTCAAGGCATCCGGAGTCGGAACAATAGCCGGTTCTTATGTTCTGGACGGTACGTTCGAACGCGACTGTTCCGTAAGAATCACAAGAGACGGAATCGTCATCTTTGACGGGCCTCTTGCATCTCTGAAACGTTTTAAAGACGATGTGAAAGAAGTAAGAGCAGGATATGAATGCGGATTTGTATTCCAGAATTTCAATGATATCAAAGAAGGGGATCTGGTAGAATCCTTCAAGATGGTTGAAATACCGAGATAATGCGTGGGACTGCTCTGGAAAAGAGGAGTAAATAATGAAAAAAAGAAGTATCAAGAATACAAGGGTTAATACAGAAGTACAGAGGGAACTGAGCAGTATCATAAGGGGCGGCATCAAAGATCCAAGAGTGGCGCCCTGGACCTCTGTGGTAGCGGCTGAAGTCGCTCCTGACCTGAAGACGTGCAAGGCATATATCAGCGTCCTTGGAGATGAAGAGGCTCAGAAGGAGACGATAAAAGGGCTGCAGAGCGCAGAGGGATATATACGCAGGGAACTGGCGAGGACTCTCAACATGCGCAATACTCCTGAGATAAGATTTATCCTTGACCAGTCGATAGAGTATGGAGTAAACATGTCGAAGAAGATTGATGAAGTGACAAAAACAACAGTAAAGGATGAGACAGATGCTGAATAAGTTATTGGCTCAGGCAGATTCTATCGCAATCGGCGGTCACGTACGGCCTGACGGAGATTGTGTAGGCTCCTGTATGGGGCTTTACCAGTATATCCGGGAAATATATGTGGATAAAGAGGTGGATGTATATCTGGAGGACATCCCTGATGTACACAAGTTTATAGAGGCGACAAAGGATATCCGGCATGAGATTGTGGACAAAAAGGTATATGACCTTTTCATCTGCCTCGACTGCGGGGATGAGGACAGGCTTGGCTTTTCACTGCCTTTGTTCCAATCCGCCAAAAGGACGTTCTGCGTAGACCATCATGTGAGCAACCGTGAATTTGCAGATGTAAATTATATATACCCCGATGCCAGCTCCACATCAGAGCTGATATATAATCTTATCGACAAAGACAGGATATCTAAGCAGGTAGCGGAGGCGCTCTACCTTGGCATCGTGCATGATACGGGAGTGTTCCAGTATTCCTGCGCATCGCCGGCCACCTTCGAGGCTGCCGCGGATCTTCTGAGGAAAGGGATCGACGGCCCGAAGATTATTGAAGATACGTTTTATGAAAAGACGTATGCCCAGAACCAGGTGCTTGGCCGTGCGCTTCTTGAGAGCATCCTGCTCTTAGAAGGCCGGTGTATCGCGTCATATATTACAAAACAGCAGATGGAGTTCTATGGCGTGGATGCCAAAGACCTGGACGGCATCGTGAGTCAGCTGAGGGTTACGAAAGGGGTAGAGACGGCTCTGTTCATGTATGAGCTGGAGCCGAATGTCTGCAAGGTCAGCCTCCGCTCCAAAGACACGGTCGATGTGAGCAGAATTGCCCAGTATTTTGGAGGGGGCGGCCATAAGAAGGCAGCCGGCTTCAGCATGGCAGGTACACCCCATGACGTGATGAACAACGTGATAAGACAGATTGCGCTGCAACTGTAGAGGCACAGCAATGGAGGGGTCAGTAAATATATGATACACGGAGTAATCAATGTGTATAAGGAGAAAGGCTTCACTTCACACGACGTAGTAGCCAGACTAAGAGGAATCCTGAAACAAAAGAAGATAGGACATACAGGAACGCTTGATCCGGATGCGGAGGGCGTTCTTCCCGTGTGCCTTGGCAAGGCAACCCGCCTCTGCGATATGCTCACGGATAATGACAAGACATATGAAGCGGTGCTGCTGCTTGGGATGGAAACAGACACACAGGATACTTCCGGCGATATCGTAAGGAAACGGAGTACGTCACATCTGACAGAGGAAGCGGTACAGGAGGCTGTTCTTAGATTTACCGGTGAATATGCACAGATACCACCTATGTATTCAGCAGTGAAAATAGGTGGAAGGAAGCTGTACGAACTGGCAAGAGAAGGGAAGGTTGTAGAACGGAAGGCGAGGAAGGTCCGTATCCATCATATCAGCATTCTTGATATGCAGCTACCGAGGGTAAAGATGGAGATACGCTGTTCAAAAGGAACGTACATCCGTACCCTCTGCCATGATATCGGGCAGAGCCTTGGCTGCGGAGGCTGTATGGAACAGCTGACCCGTACGCAGGTGGGACGTTTCCAGATAGATGGCAGCATCCGCCTGTCCGAAGTGGAGAAGATGAAGGATGACGGAACACTTTCCGATGCCATCGTGCCGGTGGACGAGATGTTTTCAGATTACAGGAAGGTCGTGGCCGATCAGGAACAGGAACCTCTTGCATACAATGGAAATGCATTTCCGGGCAGACAGGCATCAAAGAAGGCAGATTGTTTTGAGGACGGCGAGAATGTCAGGGTCTATGACAGGGAGGGACATTTTATTGGCGTCTATGAATACCGGATGGCAGAAGATAAGTTCAAAGTAAAAAAGATGTTTTTTGACAGAAACAGTAGATAGAGGAAAAGCTATGCAGTATATAAAAGGTCTGGAAGCATATCATGCGGACGGCCGCAGTGCGGTGACGCTTGGAAAGTTCGACGGGCTGCACCTGGGGCATAAGAAGCTGATAGATATGGTGAAAGAATATGGAAGACAGGACGATATAAAAAGCATCGTATGTGCCTTCGACATGAGTGTTTTATATAAGAAGAAGGGAATCGGACTGGAAGTCCTGATGACAAAGGACGAGAGAAGAAGCCGCCTGGATGGAGAAGTAGACGTTCTGGTAGACTGCCCGTTTACAGAAGCGTTCAGCCAGATGGAGGCGGAGGCATTCATTGAAAAGGTAATCCAGAAGAGATTCCGCGCCGCTTATGTGGTCGTGGGAACGGATTTTCACTTCGGACACAAAAAGCGCGGGGATATCCACATGCTCCAGGCATATGCCCGGAAATACGATTATGAGCTCATCGTCGTTGAGAAGGAACGGCGGGAAGGACATGTCATAAGCAGCACGTATATAAGACAGCTGTTAAAAAAGGGGAATATGCCGATTGCACGGGAACTGCTCGGATATCCTTACGGACTGCAGGGTGTTGTAGAACATGGCAGGAAGCTTGGACGGACACTGGGATTTCCTACGTTCAATGTCGCTCCCGCTGTAGGAAAGGCCATGCCGCCAAACGGCGTATATCTGAACCGGGTACAGGTGGACGGAACCTGGTACGAGGGCATAGCCAATATCGGCATTAAGCCGACCGTCTCTGATGAGAACCGTATGCTCGTAGAAAGCTATCTCTTTGACTATTCCGGTGATGCGTACGGCAAAGAAGTGAAGATCGAACTGCTTGAGTTCTGCAGGCCGGAGCAGAAATTTGCAGATGTGGAAGAGATGAAGGAATGCGTGGTCCGGGATATTGCCTTTGGAAGAAGGTATTTTGGGATAACGGCCGTGGATTAGTTTAGAGGAGAATACAAATGAGTATAACAACGTTTTTCTTACTGCTTGGGGGGCTTGGACTGTTCCTCTTCGGAATGAAGCTCATGAGCGAGGGTCTTGAGAAAGCAGCGGGAGCTAAGATGAGAGGAATCCTGGAATTCTTTACGAAGAACAGGCTTGTCGGGATGCTGGTCGGCATTCTGTTTACGGCAGTCGTACAATCGTCCAGCGCGACGACGGTCATGGTAGTAAGCTTCGTCAATTCGGGACTTATGAACCTGCTTCAGGCTTCAGGAGTCATCCTTGGCGCCAACATCGGTACGACGGTCACAGGACAGCTGATTGCCTTCAACCTGTCCGACATCGCTCCGCTGTTTGTCATCATCGGCGTCATCATGGTGATGTTCTGCAAGAAGCTGAATATAAAGCGGGCAGGAGAAGTGATACTGGGATTTGGTATCCTTTTTATGGGGCTGAGCATCATGGGAGATGCCATGTCTTCCCTGCGGGAATCCCCTCACATCGTAGAACTGTTGAAATCGCTCAGGAACCCGTTCGCTGCGATTCTGACAGGCTTTGTCATCACGGCGATCCTGCAGAGCTCTTCGGCCACGGTAGGTATCGTCATCCTGATGGCATCCCAGGGGCTGCTGGCTTTTGCCATCTGTCCGTTCCTCATTCTCGGATGCAACATCGGTTCCTGCGTATCTGCTCTCATAGCCAGCCTTGGAGGGAAGAAAGATGCCAAGCGTGCCGCCATGATACATTTCCTGTTCAATGTCGTCGGCTCGGCTTTCATACTTATCGTTCTGCTCATCGGCATCACGCCGATTACAGATGGGCTGCTTAAGCTCTCTGGAGGGAACGCGGCCCGCGCCGTAGCCAATGCCCATACTTTAATCAAGATATGTGAAGTGATCCTTCTGTTCCCGTTCATGAACTGGATTGTAAAAGCTACATATAAGATCGTGCCGGGGAAAGACGTGTCGTCGGAGGATGGATTTGAACTACAGTTTATCGGAGAAGGGTCTATCGTGTCACCGGCGACTGCCGTCGTTGACGGGATACGTGAAATAGAGCATATGGGCAAGATTGCAATCGCCAATCTCAAGACAGGTATGGACGCCCTCTGTTCCCTGAACGAGGAAGAAATCAATACGGTATATGGCAGGGAAAAATATATTGATTTCCTGAACAAGAAGATTACGGATTATCTCGTGCGCGTCAATGAGATAGAACTGCCCCTTGCAGATGCCAAGCTCATCGGGGGCCTGTTCCATGTGGTGAACGATATCGAACGCATCGGGGACCATGCAGAGAATTTCGTCGATTCCGCAAGGATGCGTATCGCCGACGGAGTGGAATTCAGCGATAAGGCGAAAAAGCAGCTCCACGACATGACTGCCATGGTCGTAGAGATTCTGGAATATTCGCTGGATATGTTTACGAACCGCAACCAGGAGCACATGCAGGAGATACTGGATCTGGAAGATGAGATTGACGACAGGGAGAAGAAGCTGCAACGCTCCCACGTAAAGCGGCTGACGAAGAATAAATGTACGCCGGAGGCGGGCATGATATTTTCTGATACGATATCCGGGCTGGAACGTGTGGCGGACCATGCCACCAATATCGCGTTTGCGATCCTGGAGCCAGAAGATAATGAGGAGGATGACGAAGAAGATTAAAGCCATGTGAGAAAATACGGCTTTACTTCCATGTCTCTCTATGGTATACTACATGGGTATGAACAGCCGGTGTTCGGTAATTGGATGACTCCAGCCATTGCTTAATGCCAGGCGGTGCAATATAGAATATAGGAGGAAGAACAAATGGTTTCTAAAGAGCAGAAAGAACAGATTATTGCCGAATATGGCAGAGGTGAGGGAGACACAGGCTCTCCGGAAGTACAGATTGCCATCCTGACGGCAAGAATCAATGATCTTACAGATCATTTTAAAGCAAATCCTAAGGACCACCATTCAAGAAGAGGGCTTCTTAAGATGGTAGGGCAGAGAAGAGGTCTGCTTGCTTACTTGAAGAACAAAGATATCACAAGATACCGTTCTTTGATTGAGAGACTTGGATTGAGAAAATAACCGGGTTTCGATGAAGTGCTGTTTACAGGGCGCTCTCCGTGAGGAGGGCGCCTTTATTTGATTCTTATTCGCCTCAGGAGCTGACAGATTCCAGCACGGAGATATACAGCATGACGAGAGCAGAAGAGAGCAGAAGGCCGCCCACGATATCTGTAAGCCAGTGGACGCCGGATAAGAGCCGTCCGACTACCGTCACCACGATAATGAGGACACTCCATATATCCAGCAGGATGAGCAGCAGCCTTTTTCCACACAACAGATGCCGGTACTGCACCATCGCCGTCGCCATGATGCAGACGGCTGCCATCGTATGGGAGGACGGGTAAGACGGCTCCAGATTTTGAGACAGAATGACAGGCCTGTAATTGACAACTACTAACTCGAACAATATATAGATAGCGATGACCAGAATGTAAAATACGCCGAGAAGCAAAAGCCCTGGGTCTACCTTTTTGATGCTTCTTCTTTTGACGAGCTGGTACAGACCAAGGAACGAAAATCCAAGAGCAGCAGCGATTACGGCGACACCGAGCCAGTCGGTGATGTCGTACCAGAGCATATTGATACCTGTAAGCTCTGACACATATAGGTTGACGGTGGCGAAGCCCACACGGGTGTGCTGCGGGCCCACTGGCCTGACATCCACTACTCTCACAAGGACGGTAAAGATTGCGAACGTCAGTAAGAGGATGGATGCCATGGTAAGATGAATTTTTGTCTTTTTTCTTTTCATGATAGACTTGTCTCCTTTGCATGCTTTTGTAGTATTACAGCTGCCGAGCGGCTGTATCTTCATTATGGACACACATGCCGTGACGGACAAGAAACGGGCCGTCACATCAAAGAAGGGCCCCGACACGTTCCGTGTCAGGGCTTTTCCGGCACCTGTCTTACCAACAGGAAGACCTTTGAAGCAAAGAAGAAAAACAAGAGTACCGTCACGTAGGGTTCCCTAGCCGCAGCAAAAAGGCAGACGGCCAGTCCGCCCAACACGGCAGAACATCGGCATACGATACCGGCTGCGGCCTCTTTCTCCAGGCGGGTGAGCAGAAGCTCAGCGCTCCCCAGTATGATAAAGGCCAGAAATACGGACCAGTATATCAGGAGATTATACTTCGTCTGACCAGTGTAAGACATCAGGTCCACTGCGTAGATATGGGAACCACGTGGCTGTCCATACAACGGCAGAACGATAAAGGCCACTGCTGCGGCGTCAATGATTCCAAAGAGATACCGGTACATTTTTCGGAAGCCGGAACGGTTTTCCGACTCGGCAATCGTTATGAGCTCATCACTCGATAGAAGTTCATCGATAGAGACGGAAAAGACCCGGGAAATACATTTCAGAGATTCGATATTCGGCCAGCCTTTCCCGCTTTCCCATTTTGACACTGCCGTCCTTGACACATACAGCTTTATTGCAAGCTGTTCCTGTGTCATATTATTCTGTTTTCTGAGCTGCTGCAGCTTTTCGTTAAATTCCATTCGCGACCTCCATAGACTTGCCTGACAGATATTCAGATTTACTTCATCTATTATGCCTGTCCGGGCAGAGAATATCAACTGCATATTTTGTTAAATAAATAACAAAATTCTATTGCAATTTATACAATTATTCAATATAATAAGCTCAGATTGATAAAAAATTAACCAATAGAGGAGGATGACATGTTAGAACAACATTATTATGACAAGGCGGATGAAGTGATTGCCTCACACGGCTCAGGCCATGCGTCGCTCATTCCTATTATCCAGGATATACAGAGCGAATACCGTTATCTGCCTCCGGAACTTTTGAGCTATGTGGCGGATAAGCTCGGCATTACAGAGGCGAAAGCCTACAGCGTGGCGACATTCTACGAGAATTTCTCATTCGAGCCAAAGGGAAAATATGTCATTAAAGTATGTGACGGGACGGCCTGTCACGTCAGAAAATCTATCCCGATTCTTGAGCGGCTCTACAGTGAGCTTGGGCTGTCCAAAGAGAAAGTGACAACGGACGACATGCTGTTTACGCTGGAGACCGTATCCTGTCTTGGAGCCTGTGGGCTGGCGCCGGTGCTGACGGTAAATGACAAGGTATATCCGGCCATGACGCCGGATGCGGCTGCGGAATTGATTCATGAATTGAGAGGAGCGTAAAGATGCAGAAGATAGAAAATGTAGAGAAGCTGCAACAAGTCAGGGAGACTGCGAAGACGGCCATCGCACAGAGCAAGTGCAGGATACTGATTTGTGCAGGTACCGGATGCCTGGCCGGCGGTTCCGGTGAAATATATGACAAGATGTGCAGCCTTGCGCGGGAATGCCCGGACGTGGAGGTCGAGTTCGGACCTGAGATAGCCCATGGAGAGAACGGCATAGGCATCAAAAAGAGCGGCTGCCACGGATTCTGCGAGATGGGTCCGCTCATGCGGATCGAGCCGATGGGGATACTGTATACGAAAGTGTCTGTGGACGACTGCGAAGCGATTTTTGAAAGGACCATAAGGAACGGTGATGTCATCCGGCATCTGCTCTATAAACAAGACGGCATAGAGTACCAGCGGCAGGAAGAGATACCGTTCTATAAGAGGCAGACAAGGCTCGTCCTGGAACACTGCGGACATATCGACGCGGAGCACATCGAAGAATACATAGCACACGGAGGATACGAGGCGCTCGGCAAGGTCCTCTTCGACATGAGGCCGGAAGAAGTGGTGCAGGAGATACTTGACTCTAACTTAAGAGGGAGGGGAGGCGGCGGCTTCCAGACCGGATATAAGTGGAGCCAGGTGGCCAGACAGAAGGAGAAGACGAGGTATGTCGTCTGTAACGGCGATGAGGGGGATCCTGGCGCGTTCATGGACAGAAGCATCATGGAAGGCGACCCGCACAAGATGATAGAGGGTATGATGATTGCGGCATACGCGGTAGGCGCACAGGAAGGATATATCTATGTGCGGGCGGAGTACCCGCTTGCGATCAGCCGACTGAAGCTTGCCATCAGGCAGGCAGAAGAGCGGGGGCTGCTCGGGGAAGACATCCTTGGCTCCGGCTTCTCTTTCCGGCTCCATATCAACCGGGGTGCGGGTGCATTCGTGTGCGGCGAGGGAAGCGCCCTTACGGCCTCAATCGAGGGCAGCCGGGGCATGCCGAGGGTAAAGCCTCCCCGCACGGTGGAACAGGGGCTGTTTGCCAAGCCGACCGTACTGAACAATGTGGAGACCTTTGCCAATGTACCTATGATCATAAGCAGAGGGGCGGACTGGTACAAGACGATCGGACCAAAGAACAGTCCAGGAACGAAGGCATTTGCCCTGACAGGAAGCGTAAAGAATACGGGCCTTATCGAAGTACCGATGGGAACGACGCTGCGTGAGGTCATCTTTGATATCGGTGGCGGCATCAAAGGTGACGGGGGCTTCAAGGCAGTGCAGATAGGCGGTCCTTCCGGCGGCTGTCTGATTACGCAGCATCTTGATGTCAATCTGGATTTTGACTCGCTGAAGAAGATGGGAGCCATGATAGGTTCCGGAGGCCTTGTCGTCATGGATGATCACACATGCATGGTAGAGGTCGCACGCTTCTTCATGAACTTTACCCAGAACGAAAGCTGCGGCAAATGCGTACCGTGCCGGGAGGGCACGAAGCGGATGCTGGAAATACTGGAACGCATCGTACAGGGCAACGGCAGGGAAGAGGATCTGGATACCCTTGACGAGCTTGCCAGGACCATTACCGAGACGGCGCTCTGTGGACTTGGGAAGAGCGCGGCGCTGCCGGTCATGAGCACGCTTAAGCTGTTCCGCGAGGAATACATGGAGCATGTGGCGGAAAAAAAGTGCGTATCCCATACATGTACGGCTCTGCGTAGATTTGTCATCAGCCCACAGCGGTGCAAGGGATGTTCCAAATGCGCCAGAAACTGTCCGGTTGGGGCCATCAGCGGCAAGATCAAAGAGCCGTATATCATCGACGATTCGAGATGTATCAAGTGCGGCGCATGCGAGAGTGCGTGTGCGTTCGGTGCAATCCATATAGAAGCATAGGAGGAAAGAGACATGAAATATATGACAATCAACAACCGGAAGGTGGCGTTCGATGATGAAAAGAATGTACTGTCTGTCATCCGGAAGTCCGGAATCGATCTTCCTACGTTCTGCTATCATTCGGAACTGTCGACCTACGGCGCGTGCAGGATGTGCGTGGTGGAAGATGACAGAGGGAAGGTGTTCGCCTCCTGCTCCGAGACTCCGAGGGAGGGGATGGTGATATACACGAACACCCCAAGGCTCCAGCATCACCGGAAGATGATTCTGGAACTGCTGCTTGCATCCCACTGCAGAGACTGTACGACATGCCGCAAGAACGGCGTCTGTACGCTGCAGAAGCTGGCGCAGCAGCTCGGCGTAAGCTATGTCAGATTTGAGAACAACAAGCCACAGCTTCCGCTGGATGAAAGTTCGGACTGCATCGTACGTGACCCGAACAAATGCATCCTCTGCGGCGACTGTGTCCGTACATGTGATGAGATACAGGGACTTGGCGTATTGGACTTCGCGTTCCGGGGAGCCAGGATGCAGGTGATGCCGGCCTTCAATAAGGACTTGGCGAAAACGGATTGCGTAGGCTGCGGACAGTGCAGGGCCGTCTGCCCGACCGGCGCTATCACGATCAAGCAGAACATACGACCGGTGTGGGAGGCGGTTGCCGATAAGGATACCCGTGTCATCGTGCAGATAGCACCTGCCGTCCGCGTTGCGGTCGGTGACAAATTCGGCATACCGAAGGGAGAGAACTCGCTTGGTAAACTGGCGGCGGCGCTTCGGCGTATGGGATTTGACGAGATATACGACACGAACTTCGGGGCCGACCTAACCGTGATGGAAGAGTCTGAGGAATTGCTGGAGCGTCTCGAGTCAGGCGATAACCTGCCTCTGTTCACTTCCTGCTGTCCGGGATGGGTGAAGTTCTGCGAGAACAAGTATCCCGGCCTGCGGGAGCATATATCGACGTGCCGCTCTCCGCAGCAGATGTTTGGTGCCGTGCTGAAAGAAGAAGCACGCATGGACAAAGAGGAGAAGAGGAAGACCGTCGTCGTATCCATCATGCCTTGTACGGCAAAGAAGGCTGAGATACGGCGCCCGGAACATAGCACGGACGGAGAGCAGGATGTGGACTATGTCCTTACGACGACAGAAGTGACGCGTATGATAAAAGAGGCGGGAATCGACCTTGCCCAGATGCCATCCGAGGCGCTGGATATGCCATTTGGGCTGTCCTCGGGCGCGGGCGCTATCTTCGGTGTGACCGGCGGCGTGACGGAGGCCGTCCTGCGCAGGCTCGTCGGAAGCAGCAGGCAGGAGGATCTTGAAGATATCAGCTTTACCGGAGTGCGGGGGATAGAGGGCATCAAAGAGGCAACGGTGGCACTCGGAGAGCGGGAAGTGAAGATTGCGGTCGTAAACGGGCTCAAGTGTGCCGACGAGGTGATGGGCAAGATTCAGTCCGGCGAATTATATTATGACTTCGTGGAAGTCATGGCATGCAGGCGCGGCTGTATCACCGGCGGAGGACAGCCGGTGCCGATAGGGGCGCGGACGAAGAAGGCAAGGCTGGAAGCGCTGTATAAGATAGACACGGTGGCACAGATCAAGCTGTCCAACGAAAACCCTATCATTCAGACGCTCTACAGCGGGCTGCTGAAAGGGAAAGAGCATAAGCTGCTCCACAACGAAAGATAAGAAGTGCAAGATTGACGGGCAGGGCGCCGGAGACCGGAGGCCCTGCCTTGCTTCACGAATAAAGAATAAAGTTGGATAAAGTTGATTTGCGGAAAAGAGAAAAAGCGGTAGCGTAATTACAGCAAGTGTGATATAATATCATAGATTGTGGACAGGATTGACAGATCCGAGACCACTGAAAAGTATATTTTTGACTGAAAGTATGTTTTTCAGTAGTTTCGGCGTCTCCTGTCACACAGAAATGTTTGAGACAGAAGGAGAACGATATGTATAAGAAATTTGAGATGGAACTGGCCGGAAGGACACTCCGCGTTGATGTGGACAGGGTTGCGAAGCAGGCCAACGGGGCAGTGTTCATGCACTACGGAGACACGACGGTACTCTGTACGGCAACGGCTTCTGAGAAGCCGAGGGAGGGGATTGACTTCTTCCCGTTAAGCGTAGAATACAATGAGAGATTATATTCCGTAGGAAAGATTCCTGGAGGATTTAACAAGAGAGAGGGAAAAGCTTCTGAAAATGCGGTGCTTACCTGCCGTGTCATCGACAGGCCGATGCGTCCGTTATTTCCGAAGGATTACCGTAATGACGTGACGCTTGAGAACCTTGTCATGTCAGTGGATCAGGACTGCAGCCCGGAGCTGACTGCCATGATCGGTGCGGCGATCGCTACGACGATTTCGGATATTCCGTTTGACGGGCCGATATCTACGACACAGGTAGGACTTGTGGAAGGCGAGCTCGTATTCAACCCGACCGCTGCCCAGAAAGAGGCTTCCGACATGGCGCTCACCGTGGCGTCCACGAAAGATAAGGTAATCATGATCGAAGCCGGTGCCAATGAAGTCCCGGAAGACAAGATGATTGAAGCCATCTTTGCGGCACATGAGCTGAACCAGAAAGTAATCGCTTTTATAGACACCATCGTAGCTGAGTGCGGAAAGCCGAAGCATACGTATGAAAGCTGCGCGGTTCCGGAAGAGCTGTTCGATGCGATAAAGGAACTTGTTCCGCCGCAGGAGATGGAAGAGGCAGTATTTACAGATGACAAGCAGACACGTGAGGAAAATATCCGTGTCATTACAGATAAGTTAGAAGCGGCATTTGCAGACAAGGAAGAGTGGCTGGAAGTGCTCGGTGAAGCAGTATACCAGTATCAGAAGAAGACGGTCCGCAAGATGATTTTAAAAGACCACAAGCGTCCCGACGGCAGGGCCATCGATGAGATAAGGCCGCTGGCGGCAGAGACCGACCTGATTCCGAGAGTGCATGGCTCTGCCATGTTCACACGCGGACAGACGCAGATCTGCACGGTCACGACGCTGGCACCGCTGGCGGAAGCGCAGAGGCTGGACGGGCTGGATGAGGCAGAGACATCCAAGAGATATATGCATCATTATAATTTCCCGTCTTACTCCGTCGGAGAGACAAGACCGTCAAGGGGACCCGGACGCCGTGAAATCGGCCATGGGGCGCTGGCAGAGAGAGCACTCATACCTGTGCTGCCGAGCGAGACAGAATTCCCATACGCAATCCGTACAGTATCGGAGACGTTTGAATCGAACGGTTCCACGTCCCAGGCAAGCATCTGTGCATCTTCGATGTCCCTCATGGCTGCAGGCGTCCCGATCAAGGCTGCAGTTGCAGGCATCTCAGCAGGCCTTGTGACAGGGGATACGGATGATGACTATCTCGTATTGACCGATATCCAGGGGCTGGAGGACTTTTTCGGCGACATGGACTTCAAGGTTGCGGGAACCCATAAGGGTATCACGGCCATCCAGATGGACATCAAGATTCATGGCCTTACAAGACCGATAATCGAAGAAGCTATCACGACGACGAAGAAAGCAAGAACATTTATTCTGGACGAAGTGATGAATAAGACGATTGCCGAACCAAGAGCAGAGGTCGGACCATATGCGCCAAAGATTATCCAGATGCAGATCGACCCGCAGAAGATAGGCGATGTAGTGGGCCAGCGCGGTAAGACAATCAATGCCATTATAGAGCAGACAGGCGTCAAGATTGACATTACGGATGACGGTGCAGTCTCTATCTGCGGCGTGGAGGCAGACAGCATGGCTGAGGCGAAGAGGCTCGTCGAAATCATCGTCACGGACTTTGAGGCAGGACAGATTCTCGAAGGAAAGGTAGTCAGCATCAAAGAGTTTGGCGCATTCCTCGAATTTGCTCCGGGCAAAGAGGGCATGGTTCATATTTCCAAGATTTCAAAAGAGAGGATCAATCATGTAGAAGACGTACTGACACTTGGTGATATTGTCACGGTCGTGTGCCTTGGCAAGGACAAGATGGGACGTATCTCTTTCAGCATGAAAGATGTCGCAAAATAGATGCAGGAAGAACCACAGAATACAGGGAACTGTTTCTGTGGTTTTCTTTATACAAAGGGCCTGCTTGCCATAAGCAGATATCATAATCCAGAAGGAGGATGTGCAATATGAAAGTATATATCGTAGGGATGGGCGCCCTCGGCGTCATGTATGCAGACTATATTAAGGAACACGGCGGTGACGTGTCATTCGTCATGAACGAGGAGCGGCTTTTAAGATACCAGGATAAGCCGGTTGTCTGTAACGGCAGGGAACAGGTGTTTTCTATGGTGAATGAGGAAAAGGCAGATGCGGCAGACCTTGTAATCGTGGCGGTCAAGTACAATGGCCTCAAGCCTGCCATACAGACGATGAAGAACTGTATCGGGAAGGATACGATTATCATGTCTGTCATGAACGGAATAAGCAGCGAGGATATCATAGCCGAAACATATGGAAGCGAAAAGCTGATCTATACCGTAGCCCAGGGCATGGATGCCATGAAAGCAGGAAACAGGCTCAAATATACGCAGATGGGCGAGCTGTGTATCGGGAGCAGGGAGAAGATACAAGAACACAATGTAGAGCAGGTGGCAGCTTATTTTGAAAGCATCGGTATGCCATATACGGCAGATAAAGACATCATGCACAGAATCTGGGGCAAGTTCATGCTGAATGTCGGTGTGAACCAGACCTGCATGGCATACGGTACGACATATGAAGGCGTGCTGAAGCCGGGGGAGGCCCACGACATGATGCTTCAGGCCATGCGGGAAGTGATATCTGCCGCGAATGCCGAGGGGATAGCGCTTGGAGAAGAGGACCTGGAGTTCTACGTCGGCCTTCTGAAGAAGCTGGATCCCGACGGCTATCCGTCGATGGCACAGGACAGAGTAGCAAGACGGCCGTCAGAAGTAGAGATGTTTGCAGGGACCGTCATCCCTGTGTGCGAGAGGCATGGCATACCGGCACCAGCCAACAGGACACTGTATGAGATGGTGAAGGCAATAGAAGAAGAGTACGCATAGGAATTAGGCCGCAGGCAGCGGCTGGAGGCGGATGATATGTACCAATACGAACAGAAGAGCAGGCCCACCGGTAAAAGCAGAAGGCTGGAGGTGCATGCGGGACAGGAACCTGTTATCCAGAGACATAAGTTTGATGCAGTATACGATCTTGTGTGGGGGAGGCGCGCGCATTCCAGTGATATTCCAAAGATCATACACAGGTTCTGGGCCGGCGGAGCGATGAGCCGGCAATCCTTTGAGAACATCATGGGAATGCAGGAAAGAATCAATGCCCAGAACCAGTCGGACAGGCGGAAACTCTGGAAGGAAAAATGGAAACAAATTCTCTGGACCGTGAGGGACATCAATCAGTTGAGGGCAGACGGGCTGGAGGGACAGCTGGAACGACTGAGAGCAAGTGGAGTCAGGGTCATGGACGCAGGCGAACTGCTGCCGGGCATGACAAAGATAACCGATATGGCTGGACCTGGATACATGGCAAGAGTTGCAGGCAGCATGGAAGATTTGCATAAGGAGCATCCCGAGTTCATAGATTTGAAGTTTCTGTCGGATACGGTGCGCCTTATGGCAGTCAGCTTATATGGCGGCATATATATGGATACGGATATCGGCGCCGGTTCGGTGGACCTGTCAGAACCTCTGTACCACCGCGACAGTGACGGTACGATACCGCTGGCAGGAGTGCAGGTGCAGAGCAGCCAGGCATATGAGCGGCAGAAAAGGGATGGCCGGTTTGGACCTATGCCCCCGGAACTGGCCAGATCTGGTATCACCCAGGAGGACTGGAACCTGTTCCAGAGTACGCTCATAGGTTTCAAGAAGCCTGTGTTTAACTACTTTTTCGCAAGCCGTCCCCAGAATCCCAGGATAGTAGCGGCGGCATGCCGAATGCTGGCAGATCCGCTGGAAAGCGGCATGAATGTCATGGATACTTTATTTACCGATGATGACAGGCCCGAAGAATGGATGGTGCAGTGGCTGCTGGACCTGCAGTGGGCTACTTCGGCCAGCGATATGCAGGAAGGGACATAAAAGATTACGAGTCTTTTATATACGAGGAATGCTATGAAGCCAGACCGCGGACAGGGAGCCGGGTGGCATCTGCTCCGATGCGTCCGAGGCTCTGACTATTTCACGTATCCCTAACCTTGCGGAATGTGCGCCGATAGCGGCTTACATCCCGCAGGATAAGGGATACGGAAAGGATTCTCCGCCTCTTCCGCTTGCACCTGCGCATCTCCCACCCGGCTCCCCGCCCGCCATCTACTTCACTAACAAGGGCGAGGACGGCTGTGTGGCGTTACTGGCCAGCGGATGACCGCTGGTTGCGTGAGATGAGTGATAAGAGTTTTGCTAGTCCAGACGAATCAGGCTGGAGAATATGTTCGTTGTCAAGCAATTGCAGTGAGGCGTGCGCGCCGTTGCTGCAAGAAGAGCCGGAATCAGGCACGGGGATGTTATCTCATATAACATCCCCGTACCTGATACCGGCTCTTCTTATATTAGGATTTCTTTTCGTCAAAGGGCTTTAGCCTGCTAAGCCCTATATCACTATGCTTACATAGCAAAGCCCTACCGTTAGCCGACAGCGCCACACAGCCGCCCTCGCCCGAGCCAGTAACGTAGATAGCCGCTGGGGAGGTAGGGGACAGATGCGAAGGTATAAGCGGAAGGGACGGAGAATCCTCACCAGATTTCTTGGCTTGTGGGGTGAGAGCCGCTGTCGGCGAACATTCCACAGGCTTAGGAATCTGTGTGATAGTTGCAGTTCCCGGACGCATCGCAGCATCTGTCCCATACCTCCCCTTCGGCGTCTTAGTTTACTAAACTCCCATTTTTACGTAAGTTTAACTTGGATCTCATCATATCAGTGAGGTTCATGCTGTAATGTTATCCATGTGCTAAGTGACATATGAAAGGAGTTAATAAAGGTAATGTTGAGATTAGAAAATATCAGCAAATCATTTGACGGCGTGCCGGTACTAAAAGATATCAGCCTGGATATCCAAAAGGGTGAAATCGTATCTATCCTCGGTCCGTCGGGCAGCGGAAAGACGACGCTTTTAAACCTGATACTTGGACTTACGGACGCGGACGGCGGCAAGATAGTGTATGACGGGGATGACCTTACAAAAACGCCGATGGAAGAGAGGGGCTTTAACATCGTATTTCAGGACTATGCACTGTTTCCGCATCTGACTGCGTACAAGAACATTACATATGGCCTGCGCAATAAGCCGGACATCTCGTCGAAGGAGGAAGTCGAGGAGCTTATCGACCTGCTCGGGCTGAGGGATCATCTGGAGAAACGCATAGACCAGCTCTCCGGAGGGCAGAAGCAAAGAGTGGCTCTTGCAAGGACGATGGTGATGAAGCCGAAGATACTGCTTCTGGACGAGCCGCTCAGCGCATTGGATGGAGTGATAAAAGAATCCATCAAAGACAGAATCAAGACGATTGCCAAAGAGTATAATCTGACGACCATTATCGTGACCCATGACCCGGAAGAAGCGCTGACCTTGTCGGACCGTGTGCTCATAGTCAATGAAGGGACGATCTCGCAGTATGGAAGGCCGGAAGAAATCATCAACCGTCCTGGCAACAGTTTTGTGAAGGAATTCATACTGAACCAGCTCGAAATCAAAAGAAATAATATATTCTCTCTGTTTGACGGCCCTCTCGTCTCTGAGCCGGCATGGCAGGCGGGGTAGGCCATGGTCAGGAAAAAGAATACAGAAGCCAGGATCATCTGGCTATTGGTTTGTATAATGTTTGCGGCGTTTCTTGCATTTCCGGCCATCCTGCTTCTTGTGGAATCGTTTCAGGGGGAAAGCGGGCTTTCCTTCCAGAACTATGTGGAAGTGTTCGGGACGAAAGGATTTGCCAGAGCGCTTCGCAACAGCTTTGCCATATCTGCCGCGGGATCGGTCATTACGACATGTCTGGCGTTCGTGCTGGCCTATACGGTAAATTATACGAACGTAAGCGGCACATATAAGAAAGGGGTGCGGACGCTGGCTGTGCTGCCCATGCTGCTGCCGACAATCACATATGGCTTTGCCATCATCTATTCCTTCGGTAAGCAGGGGCTGTTCACGAGGCTGCTCGGCGGCCAGATGTTCGACATATACGGCATAGCAGGGCTGCTTATCGGATATGTAATCTATACGCTGCCGGTAGCATTTATGCTCATCCACAATACGATGGGGTATATCGACAGGAAATTCATGGTCGTATCCCGTGTGATGGGAGACAATGCGCTGTCCACCTTCCTTGGCACGGTGGCGAGGCCTCTTGTCGGAACATTGGCCGTATCCTTTATACAATGCTTCTTCCTCTGCTTTACAGACTTTGGCATACCGGCGTCTGTAGGAGGGCGGTTCGAGGTGGTGGCAGGCGTGCTGTATAAAGAGATGCTCGGAAGCGTACCGAACTTCCAGAACGGAGCGGTCGTGGCGATGGTAATGCTGCTGCCGTCCATCGTAAGCATATGGATTATTCATTATCTGGAACGCTACAATATACGTTACAGCAAGATTACGGAGATTGAGATTAAGAAGAACAAAGTGAGGGACGCGGCGTGCGGCGCTGCTTCCTCTGCCGTCCTGCTTTTCATCGCCGCTGTGTTTGCAGTAATCTTCATCGTGCCATTTGTCAAAGGCTGGCCTTATGATATGAGCCTTACGTTTGACAATGTACGGTACGTGTTCGCGGACGACGCGCTGACGGCAGTGTACGGGAATTCCCTGTATGTAGCCGCGGCTACAGCAGTGCTCGGCACGCTGCTTGCATATGGCGCGGCGGTGGTGACGGCAAGAAGCACGATATCAGCCGGAGCAAAAGGCGTGATAGAGGGCATTGCCTCCGTGACGAACACGATACCGGGCATGGTGCTCGGCATAGCATTTATGCTGGCTTTTACCGGGAGCAGCCTGCAGAGTACATTTGCCATATTGATTATCTGCAACTTGATACATTTCTTTGCCACGCCTTACATGATGATGAAGAATTCCCTGGCCAAGATGAACCTGTCCTGGGAGAAGACGGCAAAGCTCATGGGAGACAGCTGGATCAAGACGCTTGCCAGGATTGTGACGCCAAATGCCTTGTCCACCCTGGTAGAAGTCTTCGGCTACTATTTTATCAATGCCATGGTGACGGTAAGTGCAGTAATCTTCCTTGCCGGCGCCAGGACGATGGTCATAACGACGAAGATTAAGGAACTGCAGCATTTTGCAAAGTTTAACGAGATATTCGTACTATCGCTGCTTATATTGTTTACCAATCTGGCAGCCAAGCTGATAATACGCCTGCTTGCAGGACAAAAATGGAAAATGAGAAGGAGAGTTAAACATGAAGAAGATAAGAAGAATATTGATCGTGGCACTGGCACTGGGGCTTTTGTCCGGTACAGCGCTCACGGGGTGCAGAAATAAGGCTGAGGCAGCAGACAACCAGGTCGTGCTGTATACAAACGCAGATGACGAAGCTGTAGATGCTATGAAGAATGCCCTCGATAAGAATGGCTATGACGGAAAATACATCGTGCAGACTTTCGGTACGTCTGAACTCGGCGGAAAGCTTCTGGCAGAGGGGAAAGACATAGAGGCGGACCTGATTACCATGAGCTCTTTCTACCTGGAAAGCGCACAGGAGGAACACGCGATGTTTGCAGATCTTACATTTGAGACAGGGGCAGTGGAGGATTACCCTGCCTATTATACACCGATTACGGCACAGGAAGGCGCGATTATCTACAATACCGAGGTCTTGAAAGAAAATGGCCTGCCGGTTCCAGCATCGATCAAAGACCTTGCCAATCCGGTCTACAAAGACATGATATCCGTGACAGACATCCAGAGTTCCTCTACTGCATGGCTGCTGATTCAGGCAATCGTCAGTGAATACGGCGAAGATGGGGCAAAGGATATTCTTACGGATATCTACGCCAATGCAGGAGCACATATCGAAGACTCCGGATCCGGTCCTATCAAGAAGGTTCGGGCTGGGGAAGTGGCAATCGGATTTGGCCTCAGACATCAGGCCGTGGCGGATAAAGAAGAGGGGCTTCCTATCGATTACGTGGATCCCTCAGAGGGCAACTTTACGCTTACGGAGTCGGCTGCTGTCGTAGAGAAAGACAACGACAAGAAAGATTTGGCGATGGAAATGGCAGAATGTATCATCCAAAATGGAAGGGAAGAGCTGCTTAAGACATACCCGATTCCACTATATGACGGGGAAGAGGCCGACGCTGCCAACAAATCAGGCAACCCAAAAGTATTTTCCGAGAAGCTGTCTGTAGACCTGCTGGAAAAGCATCAGGCACTTTCTGAGGAATGCAAATAGAAAAAGGATAGTAAAGAGAGGAACAAGAAAATGAAGGATTACAAACTTTTGACACCAGGTCCGCTCACAACGACGGAGTCGGTGAAAGAAGAAATGCTGTTTGACCATTGTACATGGGATGACGATTATAAAAAAATTACGCTAGAGATCAGAAAAGAGCTGCTGTCTCTGGCACATGTGGAGGATGAAGATTATACGGCTGTGCTTATGCAGGGGAGCGGCACGTTCGGGGTAGAGTCTGTCCTGACAAGCATCGTCGGTGAGGACGATAAGCTGCTCATCGTGGCCAACGGAGCTTACGGGGAGCGGATGACGGACATTGCTGGCCACAGCAGGTTATCTTACACGGTGTACCGCCAGCATTACGACAAGATCCCTTCGGCAAAGACCGTTCAGAGGATGCTTGAGGAAGACTCTGACATCACGCATGTTGCCATGGTCCACAGCGAGACGACATCGGGCATACTAAATGATATAGAAGCAGTGGCAAAAGTCGTAAAAGCAGCAGGGAAAACATTCATTGTCGATGCCATGTCAAGCTTTGGAGGCATAGATATGGATATAGAGGAGCAAGGGATAGATTTTCTCGTGAGCAGCGCCAACAAGTGCATCCAGGGCGTGCCGGGATTCTCCTTCGTCATCTGCAGGAAGGATAAGCTCATGGAGAGCCGGGGCAAGGCGAGGAGCCTGTCGCTTGACCTGTATGACCAGTGGTTGACGATGGATAAGGATGGGAAATGGCGCTTTACATCGCCGACCCATGTGGTGCTTGCATTCTCCAGGGCGCTAAAGGAGCTGGACGAGGAAGGGGGCATATCCGCGAGGGCAAAGCGCTATGCACACAACAACCGGCTTCTGATTGAAAAGATGAAGGAGTTCGGGGTGAAGCCTTACATAGATGACAAGCACCAGGGCCCTATAATCACTACCTTCTATTATCCGGACAGCAGCACCTTCTCCTTCCAGGAGATGTATGATTATATCAAAGAGAGAGGCTATGCCATCTATCCGGGCAAGGTGACAGAGGCCGATACGTTCCGCATCGGTAATATTGGTGAGATATATGAAGAAGACATCTTAAGGCTTACGGATATCTTCCGCCAGTTTTTTAAAGAACATGGATTGGAGGGCACAAACTGATGCAGAGGACTGAATTAGTGATATTTGACTGGGCCGGGACGACGGTCGACTACGGATGCTTTGCACCGGTGCAGGCGTTCGTGGAAGCATTCCGGACGTATGGGATAGAACCTACGATGGAAGAAGTGAGAAAGCCGATGGGAATGCTCAAGATAGACCATATCCGTACGATGCTTGAGATGCCGAGGATAGGCGGACTCTTCCAAGAAAGCCAGGGGCGGGGATGGAACGAAGAGGACGTTGAGGCTATCTACAAGAACATGGAACGCCGGACGCTGGAAATCCTGCCTCAATTTTCCGATATCAAACCATACGTTCCGGAGGTAGTGGGAGAGCTCAGGGCGCAAGGCATCAAGATCGGATCCACGACAGGCTATACCGACGAGATGATGGAAATCGTCGTCCCGGCGGCCAGATCAGGCGGTTATGCGCCTGATACGTGGGTGAGTCCCAATTCCGTCAACAATATGGGAAGGCCGTACCCATATATGATTTTCCGCAATATGGAGATGCTCAAGGCATCATCTGTATGCGGCGTCATCAAAGTAGGAGATACGGTGGCGGATATCAGAGAAGGGAAAAATGCAGGCGTAACGACGGTCGGCATCGTGGAAGGGAGCTCCATCATGGGACTCTCACGGAACGAGTACGAAGCGCTGGATGACGGCGAAAGACTTAAACGCTGCAGAAGAGCGGAAGCCATATATGAAGAGGCAGGAGCAGACTATGTCATAAAAGATATACGAGGGCTGCTCGATATCATCGCATAGGCGCATCGCATAGGGGTCAGACCCCTGTCGAAAAGGGCCAGACCCTCCAAAGCAAAGGGGACAGACCTCAGGGGTCTGGCCCCCTTGCTTTATCTGGAAACTTTTGCGGCAGGGGGGTTGTAAAAAATAGTCAATCAGGTATTGTATAGATAAGGGATGACCGATGTGGTCAAACCGGTCTGAATAATGTAAGGGGTGAGACGATGAATGAGAAGTTCTATACGCTTCCAGAGGAAAAGCAGCAGAGTATCATCAATGCGGCTATGGAAGTGTTCTCCCAGAATGAGTACAAACGGGCGTCGACGGATCTGATTGCATCCAAGGCGGGCGTGTCCAAAGGGTTGCTGTTTTATTATTTCCATAATAAGAAAGAGCTGTACTTATACTTGTATGACTATGTGATGGAAGTGATGAAAGAACAAGTCGTAGATAAGAAGTTTAAAGAGATAACGGATTTCTTTGGGCTGCTTTCCTATGCGTCCGAAAAGAAGGTCAAAGTGCTGCGCAAGAATCCGTACATAACAGACTTTGCCATGCGTGCATTTTATTCAGAGAAGGAAGATGTGTCGGATGACCTGAAGCAGATCAACTTATCTCAGATAGAGGTAATGTATCAAATGTATTTCGGCAATATCGACGCCTATAAGTTCAAAGACGATGCAGAGCCGTACACGGTCATGAAGATGCTCATATGGATGGCGGATGGCTACCTGCACGACCTTAGGATGTCGGGGAAACCGATGGATGTAGATATGCTGCTAGAAGAGTTCGACCGATGGATGGATATGTTTAAAAAGCTCGTATATAAGGAGGAATACTTGGATGGGCGTGATTGAAATCAGCAATATAACAAAAGACTATGGAAAAGGGCGGGGCGTCTTCGATGTGAGCTTTTCCGTAGAAAAAGGTGAAGTCCTCGGCTTTCTCGGTCCTAACGGGGCAGGCAAGACTACGACGATCCGCCAGCTCATGGGGTTCATCAAACCTGACAGCGGAAGCCTGTCAATCCAGGGGATGGACTGTTTTAAAAAGGCAGATAAGATTCAGAAATCAATCGGATATCTTCCGGGAGAGATTGCATTCATAGATTCTATGAACGGCATGGAGTTCATAAGGTTTGTGGCGAAGATGAAAAAGATGAAAGGGCTGGACCGGGCACACGAACTGATGGAGCTGTTCGAGCTGAACGCGTCGGGAAAGCTGAAAAAGATGTCCAAGGGGATGAAGCAGAAGATAGGAATCGTCTGCGCCTTCATGGACACGAAGGCAGACATCCTGATTCTTGATGAGCCGACGAGCGGGCTGGATCCGCTCATGCAGAACCGGTTCGTGGAGCTGATACTCGCCGAAAAGAAACGGGGCAGGACGATTCTCATGTCTTCTCATATGTTCGAGGAAGTTGAGCGTACCTGTGACCGGGCGGCAATCATCCGGGACGGCAGGCTCGTCGCGGTGGAAGATATGGAGAAGCTGAGAGAGGGCAGGCAGAAGACGGTGGAAATCACCTTTCTGGAACCAGTGATGGCGGCAGAATTCGCGTCCGGTTTTCCAAAGGCCGCCTGTCAGGACGGATCCAGGACAGTGACCGCGAGAGTCGGCCGGAATCTGGATACCTTTATAAAAAAGGCCGGCATGTATACGGTGACCGACCTGAACGTGCGTACGCAGAGCCTGGAAGAATTCTTCCTGCATTTCTACGGAGAGGGGGATATGGAATCATGAATACAACGTTATTTAAAAAAGAAATAAAGTCTAACTGGATACTTCTCGTCATCTTTCTGGCGGTGCTCAGCATGTATGGCAGCATGATTACCATGATGTTCGACCCGAAGATGGGAGACGGCCTTCGTGCGATGGCAGACAGTATGCCGGGCATGTTCGCGGCATTCGGAATGACGAATGTGGGAGCCACCCTGCTCGAGTTCGTGGCAAGCTATCTGTACGGCGTACTGTATGTCGCTTTTCCGGGCGTCTTTATCATAATCCTGGCAAACAGGCTGGCAGCACGCTATGTAGACAACGGCTCCATGGCATACCTGCTGGCGGCACCGGTGAAAAGGTGGAAGATTATGCTGACACAGGCGCTGTTCCTTCTGCTGTGCCTTGTCATCATGGTCGGCTTTGCGACCGGGCTGATTCTTATAGTCAGCGAAGTACTGTTTCCCGGCGAGATGGATATGAAAGCATTCCTGCGGCTCAATACGGGCCTCCTGGGCCTGCTCGTATTCTTCGGCGGGGCGGGGATGTGCGCTTCCTGCTTCTGTAATGAATCGAAGAATGCTTCCGCCATAAGCACGGCTGTCGTAGTATATTCCCTTCTGCTGCAGATGATATCCAGGGTGGGAGAGAAGTTTGAAAGCCTGAAATATGCCACCCCATTGACACTGTTCGATATCGACGGGCTGAGCGCCGGTGACGGCGAGGCATGGCTGATGTGTGCTGCCCTGTATGTGGCGGGAATCGTACTGATGACCGCCGGCATAGCTAGATTCAGCAGAAGAGACCTGCCGCTTTAAGCGGCAGGTCTCTGTTATCGGAAGGACACATCAATGGCACATATCTCACTTTTCGTACCGACCCTCATATTCGGGCCGAATACGCCGACACCGGAGGTGACGAAATTGTGCATCTTCCCTTTCTTCAAGTATCCATATGCATTTTCCCACATAAGCTTTATCGTCACGTTGCCGGGGAACATCTGTCCGTCGTGGGTGTGGCCGCACAGATCCAGATCCACCCCTGCCTGTGCAAGCTCATCCAGCTCCTTCGGCTCATGATCGATGACGATGACGGGCTTGTCCATATCCATGCCTTCTGTCAGTTCCACGGCAGTCCTGCGCTCGTCAATTCCCCTGCCGGGCCGCTCTTCATCCGCCCTGCCATACAGATAGAAGGAATCCTCGACAAGCACCCCTTCGTCCCGGAGCAGGGTGATGTTAGAATCGGCCAGGAACTGGTCCATACGGGGGTCGCTCACTTTCTTTTCGTCATGGTTGAACGTAAAGCCGGCGAGGATCTTCTCCTGTACATCGTGATTCCCGTAGCAGGCATATACGCCATAAGAGCTTTTGATGCCCCGTAGTGTCGTAGCGATTTTATCCGGGTCGTCCAGGGCATCGAAGTCATTGTCGAAGAAGTCGCCGGCAATGACGACGAGGTCTGGATCTTGCGCGTTTATCTTTTTCACCATCTGCTCCATCTCATAATTACCGGTGTTGTATCCAAGATGCAGGTCGGCGGTCAGCACGACTTTCATGGAATGGATATCTCCGGCATCTTTATCAATCGCCACGTCATATTCCGTCGTACGGATATGTTTCCCATTTAAGAAGCCGTATACGCTGACAGACAGTATGACCGCGATGCAGACGGTACCCGCCGTGACAAAGGTGCGGCGGGATGAGAGCCGCTGCCGGTCAACCTTGACAACATATTTCAGAATGATGCGGATAAGATCGGCGGCCGCTACGGTCAGCAGGATGTAGCACACGGTTCCGAACCAGATGTTCGTGAGCGTCTTGAGCCATCTCACGGGCCAGAAAAAGGAAAGGAGGATGGAAAGGGCAAAGAAGCTGTAGACGACAAGCACGGCCGCCCGGACCGGACGTTTCTTGAAATGGCGGGTGCAGGCACCCATCCAGCGGATGAGCCAGCAAAATACATATATGTTCAGAAGTATATAGACCGGAGCAAGAAAAACAGCAATCATGATATGCGTACCTCTCTTTCTCATTTTATCTTTCGCTGAATGCCCTCAGCCGGCAAGGGTACGGATACTCTGCCATCTGAGGGCATTAAGATTGTAACATATTTGGGAATAAATTGAAAGGCTGTACATATATTGTGTAAAGAGGTGGACAAAGATGCAAAGAGACAGGATATTGAAGGTGCTGCCCATGAAGGTGCGCCGGCTCATCGATGAAGAACAGCTCCAGTTCGACTATCTGCAGGAGATCAGACTGAGGACAGGCAAGCCGCTTCTTATGGTTTACCGGGGAGATGAGCTTATGGCAGGGCCGGGACGTGGCAGACCCTACATCGTTACAAAGGAGGATATCAGGGAAATGATGGGATATATCAGCAATTACTCGCTGTATGCATATGAACAGGAGATGAAACAGGGATTCATAACGATCGAAGGAGGACACAGGGTGGGAATGACCGGACAGGCAATCATAGAAGACGGTAAAGTAAAAAATATAAAATACGTATCTTCCGTGAACCTGCGGATCGCTCATGAAGTGCTGGGATGTGCGGATGCAGTATTCCCTTATGTCTCTTGTAACAGGCAGCTATGCCATACGCTCGTCATATCGCCGCCCAGGTGTGGCAAGACGACGCTTCTCAGAGATATGATACGCCAGATATCGGACGGAAATGCATGGGTGAGGGGGATGTCGGTCGGAGTGGTGGACGAACGCTCTGAAATCGGGGGATGCTATATGGGGGTGGCCCAGAACCATCTCGGGATGCGCACGGACGTACTGGACTGCTGTCCAAAGGCAGAAGGCATGATAATGCTCATACGGTCCATGAGCCCGGAGGTGCTGGCGGTGGATGAGATCGGGGCCGCGGAAGATGTACATGCTGTCGAATATGCCATGCACTGCGGATGCAAGATGCTTGCCAGCATACACGGCGCGTCTATGGAGGAGATAAGGAAGAAGCCGCTGCTTGGCAGGCTCGTACAGGAAAAAAGGTTTGAGCGGTACATCGTGCTTGGCAGCCACCTGCATCCCGGACAGATAGAAGGAATATATGACGGCCGGGGGTCCCTTCTGTATGAAGAGCAGCCGGCGGGACAAGGGGTGTAGGCGGATATGTTGAAGATAGCTGGCGGGCTGCTGCTCATTGCGGGGACGACGCTGATGGGGATGAGAGCGGCGTCCGGAATTCAGGATGAGTACAGGCAGATGCAGTATCTGCAGCAGATCATCTATATGCTGCAGAGCGAGATACGTTACAGCAGAGCTTATCTCGGTGAGGCGTTCCTCCATATCAAGGAACAGGTCCGGGAACCGTACGCGGGCTGGCTTTTCCAGATGAGCCGGAGCATGGACAAAAGAGAAGGCGGAATGTTCTCCGATATATGGGAGACGGAGACGGAGGCATATCTGTCGGTATCCGGGCTTCCGCAGGAGGAGAGAAGACGGCTGGCGGCCCTGGGGGGAAGGCTTGGGGCGGCAGACATGGATATGCAGGTCAAGACGCTGGAACTGTATCAGGAACAGTTGGCTGTCTCCATGTCGGAAAAAAGAGAAGGAATGAGGACGAAGATGAGATTATGCCGCTGCCTTGGAGTCATGAGCGGCATATTTCTGACAGTCCTGCTTATATAGAGGAGGCGTGTATGAGTGTTAATCTGATATTTAAAATTGCGGCTGTCGGGATACTGGTATCGGTACTGAGCCAGGTATTGAAGCACAGCGGAAGGGAAGAGCAGGCTTTTCTGACAAGCCTGGCAGGACTGCTTCTCGTACTGTTCTGGATCATACCGTATATCTATGACCTGTTCGAGTCGATCAAGAAGCTGTTTTCACTTTAAATATATAAGAGGGGTTGCCATATGAATATGATTCAGATAGGAGTCATAGGGGTAGTAGGGACGCTGCTTGCCATACAGTTCAAAAGCGGCAAATCAGAATATGGCATCTATATCAGCGTGGTGCTGAGCCTGTTCATCTTTTTCTGCATCATCAGCAGGCTGAACATCATCGTAGATATGATGCGCACGATCAGCAGCTATATCAATATGGACACTGCCTATATCGGGACGCTGATCAAGATGCTCGGCATCACATATGTAGCGGAGTTTTCCTCCGGCATATGCAAGGATGCAGGTTACCAGACGATTGCGGTGCAGATTGAGATATTCGGGAAGCTGGCGGTGCTCGTGCTGAGCATGCCGGTTCTGATGGCTCTTCTGGAGACGATAAAGGAATTTCTGTCATGAAAAAATGTATATATATAGTTTTCGCCGTGCTGCTGCTGTCAGCTTGCGGCCTTGCCGGCACCGGCAGCATAAAAGAAGTACAGGCCCAGGAAAGCCAGGAAGGCACGGATCAGAAGGAAAAGGAAGAGGACGGCAGCGGGGGGCAGGATGACCCGGGTGCGGTCGAGAAGCAGATTATCAGCCAGTTTGATTTTGATGATATCGATGATTCCCTAAAAGAACTGTTTCCGGAAGAGCGGCTCGACTTTAAAGAGACGCTTATGGCTGTCATCTCCGGGGACATGTCCCTGTCGGCAGACCTGCTGAACAGGCTCGTGTCAGATCAGCTTACCTATGTAGTGCGCAGCAACAAGTCGAATCTCATACATATACTGCTCATTGCCATTATCGCAGCCGTGTTCACGAACTTTTCTAACGTATTCCAGAACAGGCAGATATCAGAGGTGAGCTTTTATATGCTGTATCTGCTGTTAATCGCGCTCTGCCTGAACTCGTTTGAAATTGTCATCGACTGGGTAGAGGGGGGCATCGATAATCTGACCTCGTTCATGGGCGTATTCTGTCCGCTTTACTTTCTGGCGGTCGCAATCGCCAAAGGGAGCGTGACGTCCATCGCATTTTTCAACCTTGTCCTGTTCCTCATATATCTCGTTGAGATGGTGATTGTGAATTTTCTGCTGCCGGCAGTCCATATATATATCATGGTCAAGGTAATAAATTATCTGTCTTCCGAAGATTATCTGAGCAGGCTGGCAGAACTGCTGCAGGTTGTCATCGTGTGGACGCTCAAGACATTGCTTGCGTGCATCATAGGGCTGAATGTGATACAGGGACTTATAAGCCCGGCCATCGACACGGTAAAAAGGAGCGTCGTCACGCGGGGAGCCGAGGCAATCCCCGGGATAGGAGACGCCATAGGGGGCGTGACAGAAGTCGTGCTCGGAACGGCAGTCCTCGTAAAGAACGGCATCGGCATGACAGGGGCAGTCATCTGCATTGCGCTCTGCGTCGCTCCTCTGATCCAGACCGGCATCGTCGTCATCATGTATAAGCTTGTGGCGGCTCTGATCCAGCCGGTGTCCGACAAACGGATCGTGGGGTGTGTAGAGAGCGTGGGGGACGGGTGCCAGATTCTGATGCGCGTCGTGTTCACGGTCGGACTTCTGTTCCTTCTGACGATAGCCATCGTATCGGCAGTGACGAGTGGAGTGTAAGGAGGCATTATGTTTCAATATCTATATGAATGGATCCAGAATATCGCTTTTTATATGGTGCTTGTCATGGCAGCCGTACAGGTGCTCCCTAATACGGGCTACAAAAAATACATACGGTTCTTTACAGGGTTGGTGCTCATACTGATGCTTGCGACACCGATATTCAAGCTTTTTGGAATGGATGGGAGGCTGGCAGACGTATATGACAATGAAGCCTATAAAGAAGAGATAGAGCGGATAGAAGATTCTACAACATATCTTAATGACGTGGATGCATCCGAGTATCTTGGCACTGGGGAGGAAGAGGATGAAGACGAGGAGACCGGAAAGGGGACGGTAGAAGTGGAGGAGATTCATGTTGGAAGATAAAAAGAAATGGATGGTGAAGATCAAGGAACTGATTCCAGGAGGGAAGCTTAAGAAAGACCAGATTCTCATCATACTCCTGGCCGGCATACTGCTGCTCGTCATCGCTATTCCGTCCGGCTCGGGAAGCACGGGCAAAAGCAGCAGCCGGTCGGGAAGCGCAGATTCGGCATCGTACGGTTCGGATGCCGCGCGAGATTCCTACGCGCGCGAAATGGAGGCGCACCTGGAGGAAGTGCTGTCGCAGATGGCGGGGGTAGGCGATGTGACGGTGATGATAACGCTCAAATCATCTTCCGAGAAGGTGGTGGAGAAGGATGTAGAGGGAGAGTCAGAGTCGGTGACAGAGTCGGACAGCCAGGGCGGCAGCAGGACGACGCAGAATTCGACCCGCGGTGAGACGACCGTATATGACGGTGGCAGCGCCCAGGACGGGTCTCCTTATATAAGCAAAGAGATAAGCCCGCAGGTGGAGGGGGTGGTGGTGCTGGCATCCGGCGGGAATAATGCGGTCGTCGTTCAGAATATAACTGAGGCAGTTCAAGCATTATTTGGCGTAGACACGCATAAAATTAAGATAATGAAGAAGAATTAAAAGAAGTGGTGAATTAGGAGGGTGAACAGTGAAACGAATATTTAGGAAAAACCAGGTGATTATTGCTGCTCTTGCTGTTATGATTGCCGCTGCGGGATATCTGAACTATTCCGGCAGATTATTCAATGACAAGGATAAGACCACTGAGACGAGCGGAGAGCTGGCTAATAAAGAGCTTCTGGACATCTCAGATGAGGACCTGGCAAGCGCGTCGGGAGACATCCAAAGCCAGGACAGTGACAGCGAAGGGAAAGACGGCAGCGTAGACGGCACTCCCGGCGAGGCTGTACTCACAAACGGAGATGCCAGCGCGGTAGTTGCCGAGGCAAAAGTGACAAGAGAACAGGTGCGTGCCAAAAACAAGGAATCTCTCATGGAGATTATCGACAATGACAAGCTGAGCGACGAGCAGAAAAAAGATGCCGTGAACCAGATGGTTCAGATGACGGACCTGACAGAAAAAGAAGCGGCAGCAGAAACCCTTCTGGCATCCAAAGGCTTCAACGAGGCGGTCGTGAGCCTTACGGCAGAAAGCGCTGATGTCGTCGTCAATGCGGAAGAATTAAGCGACGCGAACAGGGCACAGATTGAAGACATAGTATCCCGCAAGACGGGAATAGACGCGCAGAACATAGTGATTACACCGGTACGCTCTGACGGTAAATAGCCGGTGGCATGGTAAGAAGAAGTATTGCTGCAGCATGAGGCATAGTCGGCCATGACTATGCCATTTTGCTGTCCGTATCTTCGGCAAAGCAGCGGAAAATTTCAATTGTAGATCAAAAGCGGGTATGTTATACTGACTAATGGTGTTTGATTGGGATATACTTACGATATATCCATTTGGAACGGATTAAAATTAGGAGTGTAGATATGCCACAGATGAATAATGAAATCAAAAACGAGATAAAGAAGAGGCGGACGTTCGCTATCATCTCACATCCGGATGCGGGCAAGACTACGCTTACGGAGAAGTTCCTCCTGTATGGCGGGGCAATTAACACGGCGGGGAGCGTAAAAGGCAAAGCGACCTCGAAACATGCGGTTTCTGACTGGATGGAAATCGAGAAGGAGAGAGGAATCTCGGTCACCTCATCCGTACTCCAGTTCAATTACGACGGGTACTGCATCAATATACTTGATACGCCGGGGCATCAGGATTTCTCCGAGGACACTTACCGGACGCTTATGGCCGCCGATTCGGCCGTCATGGTCATCGATGCGTCAAAGGGTGTGGAGGCACAGACGAGAAAGCTGTTCAAAGTCTGTACGATGCGCCATATCCCGATATTTACATTTATCAATAAGATGGACCGGGAGGCCATGGATACGTTTGAGCTTCTGGACGATATCGAGCAGGAGCTTGGAATCGCCACATGTCCGGTCAACTGGCCGATAGGCTCGGGAAAGAACTTCAAAGGGGTGTATGACCGCGCAGAAAAGGAAGTGGAGCTGTTCTCTGACACGAAGAAGGGGACGACACAGGGGGAAGTGCGGAAGGTAAAGTTCAATGACCCAGAGATTGCATGGCTTATAGAAGATTCCCAGAGGGTGCAGCTGGAAGAGGAGATGGAACTGCAGGACGGTGCCGGCGCGGAATTTGACCAGGAGCTTGTAAGCCGGGGGGAGCTTTCCCCCGTGTTTTTCGGTTCTGCCCTTACGAACTTCGGTGTCGAGACATTTCTTCAGCATTTTCTGAAGATGACATCATCTCCGCTTCCGAGGAATGCGGACAAAGGTGAGATAGACCCGATGGAGGAGCCGGATTTCTCAGCGTTTGTCTTTAAGATCCAGGCGAATATGAATAAAGCGCACCGTGACAGGATTGCATTTATGCGTATCTGCTCCGGGGAGTTCGAGGCAGGCATGGAAGTATACCATATGCAGGGAGGCCGGAAGGTCCGTCTGTCCCAGCCACAGCAGATGATGGCAAGCGAACGCAAGATAATCGATAAAGCATACGGGGGAGATATCATAGGTGTGTTCGATCCGGGTATCTTCTCTATCGGAGATACGCTGACTACATCCGCAAAACGGTTTGCATATGAAGGCATACCGACCTTCGCGCCGGAACATTTTGCACGGGTGCGGCAGGTGGATACAATGAAGCGCAAGCAGTTTATCAAGGGAATCAGCCAGATAGCCCAGGAAGGCGCTATCCAGATATTCCAGGAATATAATACGGGCATGGAAGAAATCATCGTCGGGGTCGTTGGAGTGCTGCAGTTCGATGTGCTCAAGTACAGGCTGGAGAACGAGTACAATGTAGAAATCCGCATGGACAGCCTGCCATATGAATATATCCGCTGGATAGAAAATGAGGATATAGATATGGCGAAGCTTACGGGAACGTCTGACATGAAGAAAGTCAAGGACTTAAGAGACCGGCCGCTGCTTCTGTTCGTCAATGAATGGAGCATCCGCATGACACAGGAGCGCAACGAAGGGCTGGTACTTTCCGAATTTGGCCGCTAAACTCACTTGTTCGTCTGTAAATGTTCAATATAGTTTGCAAATAAGTGCAAATTTGTTATAATAAAAAGAAGCGTAAAACCAGACAGGAGGTTTATGGATTATGGGAAAAGAAGAGAGAGATGCATATACGATAAAAGCAGATGAGAATCTGGGCGAAGTGAAGATTGCCGACGAGGTAGTGGCTATCATCGCCGGCCTCGCAGCGATGGAAGTGGAAGGCGTGGCGTCTATGGCGGGCAATGCCACGAGAGAGCTGATAGGGAAGCTTGGCATGAAGTCCCTTTCCAAAGGTGTGAAGGTGGATGTGCTGGAAGGCATCGTGACGGTCAGCCTTGCCTTGAACCTGAAGTACGGCTACAGCATCAAAGATGTTACAGGCAAGGTACAGGACAAGGTTAAGACCGCAATCGAAAACATGACAGGCCTTGACGTGGCTGATGTGAATATCCGCGTGGCCGGAGTACAGATGCCGGAGGAAGCATAAGTGAAGAGAACACAGTTGAGAGAGCATATCTTCAAGATGGTGTTCTGTATGGATTTCTGCCCGGAAGAGGAGATGCCGGAACAGCTTGCGCTCTATACGGGGCAGCTTGAGAGTGCCGGAGAGGAAGACTTGGAATACATCAGTGGCAAATCGAAGAAGATTGCGGCAAGGACAGAAGAGATCGACAGGCTTATCAATGAGCATGCCACGGGCTGGAAGACGGGCAGGATGAACAAGGTTGACCTTACCATTCTCCGTCTCGCCGTATATGAGATGAAATGGGATGAGGATGTACCGACTGGAGTTGCCATCGATGAGGCAGTAGAGCTTGCGAAGAAATACAGCAGCGAAGATGGGCCCGCATTTGTCAATGGCGTGCTTGCGAAGCTGGCTGATTAACCGGGAGTAAGTGGACGATGCAGAATGTATATACAGTAAAGCAAGTGAACGCATACATTAAAAATATGTTTACCCAGGACTACATGCTCGGCCGCATCTACGTGAAGGGCGAAGTCTCTAATTGTAAATATCACACTTCGGGACATATATATTTTTCGTTAAAGGATGAGTCTGGAACGATTGCCTGTGTCATGTTTGCAGGGCAGCGAGGCGGGCTCTCTTTTCGTATGGGCGAAGGTCAGCAGGTTATCGTGATGGGGGCCGTGAACGTGTACGAGAGGAGCGGCTCCTATCAGCTCTATGCGAAGGAAATCCGGCTTGACGGGGAGGGCGTCCTGTATGAGAAGTTCCAGATGCTGAAGCGTGAGCTGGAAGAGATGGGGATGTTCGCTTTGGAATATAAGAAGCCGATTCCGGCCTATGCACAGAGGATCGGCGTCGTCACTGCGCCCACCGGCGCTGCGGTGAGGGACATCATGAATATTGCCAGGCGGCGCAATCCATACGTACAGCTTATCCTGTACCCTGCCAGGGTGCAGGGAGAAGGAGCGAAGGAGAGCATCGTGCGCGGCATCCGGATGCTGCAGCAGGCGGAAGTGGACGTGATGATTGTCGGCCGGGGCGGCGGTTCTATCGAGGACTTGTGGGCATTCAACGAAGAAGAAGTGGCACGGGCGATCTTCGACTGCACTGTGCCGGTCATATCTGCGGTAGGGCATGAGACGGATACGACGATTGCGGATTATGTGGCGGACCTGCGGGCACCAACCCCGTCGGCCGCGGCAGAGCTTGCGGTATATGATTACGGGAAGCTGAGCGGGGAACTTGCAGAGGCAAAGGTGCGGCTGTCCCGGCTTATGAGGCAGAAAATCCAGTTGGAAAGGCTGCGGATGAGGGAATATCAGACAAAGCTTAAGTATCTGCACCCGGAACATAAGCTCAGAGATCTCAGGCAGAGGCTTTCTGATATGGAAGACAGGCTTCGCGGGGGGATGGAAGGAAAGCTTATGGACGCCCGGCACAAGCTGGCCGTATATGTGGAGATGATGAAGGGACTGTCGCCTGTCGGTAAGCTGAACCAGGGCTATTCGTATGTCCAGGGAGCATCAGGCAGGGCGGTAAAGAGTATCCGGGATGTAGAAGAGGAGGACAGGCTGTCTGTCTATGTGACGGACGGAATCGTATATGCGGTGGTAGAAGGGATGAAGGAGGAAGAACATGGCTAAAGCAGAGAATGAGACAAAGGAGCGGTCGCTGAATGATATCTTCGGGGAGCTGGAAGAAGTGATAAAAGGTCTGGAAGCAGAAGACGTATCGCTTGAGGATTCCTTCCACCTGTATCACAGCGGCATAGATATGCTCAGAAAGTGCAGCGACAAGGTAGATAAGATTGAGAAAGAGATGCTCGTACTGGATGAAGAGGGAGAGACGCATGAATTCTAAAAATGATTTTAATATACAGAGTACACGCAAGGTGCAGGAGATAGAGACGATGCTTCAGAACTTCCTTCCGAAGCAGAAAGGGTATCAGAGCATCATCATGGAGGCTATGTCCTACAGCCTTCTGGCGGGTGGCAAACGGCTCCGTCCGATGCTCATGAAAGAGACGTACGACTTGTTTGACGGCAAGTCGAAGGCGCTGGAGCCGTTCATGGCATCGATCGAGATGATCCACACGTATTCTCTCGTGCATGACGATCTGCCGGCCATGGACAATGACGAGTACCGGAGAGGACGCAGGACGACCCATGTAGTCTACGGGGAAGATATGGGTATCCTGGCAGGTGATGCTCTGCTCAACTACGCATTTGAGACAGCATTCAAGGCTTTCGTCACAGAGCCGGAGGACAGCCTGCTCATAGGAAGGGCGCTTGGCGTGCTCGGGGAGAAGGCCGGCATCTACGGGATGATCGGCGGACAGGTGATTGATGTCAAAGAGACGGGGCATGCGATCTCCAAAGAGGTGCTCGACACGATATATGAGCTTAAGACTGCCGCCCTGATCGAAAGCGCCATGATGATTGGCGCTATACTGGGGGGAGCTTCGGAAGAAGAAGTAAAAGCGGTAGAACAGATTGCGAGGAATGTCGGAATCGCGTTCCAGATTCAGGACGATATCCTGGATGTGGTGAGTTCATCCGAGGTGCTCGGCAAGCCGGTGCACAGTGATGAAAAGAATGAAAAGACGACGTATGTCACGCTGCTTGGAATCAAGGAGGCGGCGAAGACGGTGGAAGAGCTGTCACAGAAGGCGGTGGGCCTGCTGCATCAGCTTCCGGGCGAGAATGCCTATCTGGAGCAGCTGCTCATGCAGCTGATCCACAGGGACAAATAGAGAGGGTGCCTGATTATGTTAGAACGCATACAGAGAGAAAATGATATCAAAGAGCTTGATATAGAGGAACTATATGAGCTGTCCGGCGAGATCCGCCGGTTTCTCATAGAGAAGATCAGCAAGACGGGCGGACATCTTGCGTCCAATCTCGGGGTGGTGGAGCTTACGATGGCCATGCATCTGATGTTCGACCTTCCAAAAGACAAGATTATCTGGGATGTCGGCCACCAGTCCTATACGCATAAGCTTCTCACCGGGCGGAAGGCCGGCTTTGAAGATTTGCGCAAATATGGCGGGATGAGCGGTTTTCCGAAGCGGAAGGAAAGTGAATGTGACGCCTTTGACACAGGCCACAGCTCCACGTCCATCTCTGCGGGCCTCGGCTATGTGGAGGCGAGGGATATCAGAGGGGAGGACTACAGCGTCATATCTGTTATCGGCGATGGCTCTCTTACCGGGGGCATGGCCTATGAGGCGCTGAACAACGCGTCCCACCTGAAGACGAACTTTATTATCGTGCTCAATGACAACCATATGTCCATATCAGAAAATGTCGGAGGCATGTCCAAGTATCTGGCCAAGCTGCGCACGGCAGATTTCTATACCGGACTGAAGAGAGGGGTTACGAACACGCTTCACAAAGTGCCCGTCGTTGGGGACTCTGTGATTGAAAAGATCCGCAGGACGAAGAGCAGCATCAAGCAGCTCGTCGTTCCGGGGATGTTCTTTGAAGATATGGGGATTACATATCTGGGGCCGGTGCCGGGACATAACCTGCCTCTTTTGTGCAAGGCGTTTAAGGAAGCAGGTAAGATTAACGGCCCGGTACTGCTCCACGTCCTGACGGAAAAGGGGAAGGGATATGGTCCCGCAGAGGAATTTCCGGAGAAATTCCATGGAATCGGGCCTTTTGATATCGAGACGGGAGATGCACTGTCGAAAAAGGGGAAAGATACGTACACGGATGTCTTTGGAAAGGTGATCTGTGACATAGCGGCACATAATCCGGATGTAGCTGCCATAACGGCCGCCATGGCGGATGGCACCGGGCTTGACCGGTTCCGGAGAATGTTCCGGAAAAGGTTCTTCGACGTGGGTATCGCAGAAGCTCATGGTGTGACATTTGCCGCTGGCTTGGCCGCGGGAGGGGTAAAGCCGGTATTTGCCGTATATTCTTCCTTCCTTCAGAGAGCTTATGACCAGATTATCCACGATGTCGCGCTCCAGAACCTGCCGGTCGTATTTGCGGTAGACAGGGCGGGGCTGGTCGGCAATGACGGTGAGACGCATCAGGGGATATTTGACCTTTCTTATCTGAGCAGCATACCGAATATGGTGGTCATGTCTCCGAAGCATAAGTGGGAGCTGGCTGATATGCTGCGCTTTGCGGTGGCATATGACGGCCCTGTAGCCGTACGTTACCCACGGGGGACAGCCTATGACCGGTACGAAGAATTCCGTGCGCCTGTCGTATATGGCAGGAGTGAGATGATATATGAAGAAGAGGATATCGCAGTCTTGAGCGTGGGGCATATGTTCGAGGAAGCGGTGGGCGTGTGGAAGTCGCTGAAAGAGAAGGGGTACCGGTGCACCCTTGCCAATGCCAGGTTCGTGAAGCCTCTGGATGAAGAGATGGTGGAGCGGCTCGGCAGAAATCACCGCCTGCTTGTCACGATAGAAGAAAATGTGCAGAGCGGAGGCTTTGGCGAGCATGTCCTCGAGTACGTATCGAGAAGAAAGGTTCCGCTTCACGTGCTGACGGCTGCGCTGCCGGACGATTATGTGGAACATGGCAATATAGACGTACTGCGCAAAGAGACGGGAATCGACCGGCAGTCGATAACGGAACGCATTATAGAAACATACACGAAAGTTGTGGAAGGCATATGAAAGAACGGTTGGATGTATTACTTGTAAAGAGGAATCTGGCGGCATCCAGGGAGAAGGCCAAGGCAGTCATCATGTCTGGCAGCGTGTTCGTGGAGGGCCAGCGGGAAGACAAGGCCGGCACTACATTTCCGGAAGAGGTTCAGATAGAGGTGAGGGGCAGCACGCTTCCGTATGTGAGCAGGGGCGGGCTGAAGCTTGAGAAGGCGCTTCAGAACTTTGAGGTAAGTGTGGACGGCAAGGTCTGTACGGATGTGGGGTCCTCCACAGGCGGCTTCACAGACTGCATGCTTCAAAACGGTGCGGTGAAGGTATATGCCATCGATGTCGGAAGGGGGCAGCTCGACTGGAAGCTCAGACAGGATACGAGGGTCGTATGCATGGAGAAGACGAACATCCGGTATGTAACGCCGGAAGACATCGGGGAGCCGGTAGAGTTCTCCTCCATCGATGTGTCTTTTATCTCTCTGACAAAGGTGCTGGAGCCGATTCGTAATTATCTGACGGATGACGGGCAGATTGTCGCCCTCATCAAGCCTCAGTTTGAGGCGGGAAGAGATAAGGTGGGGAAAAAGGGAGTTGTGAGAGACCCTGACACGCACATCGAGGTGATTGGAAAAGTAATCCGGTATGCAATGGCCATAGGATTTGCAGTGCTGAATCTGGAATTCTCTCCAATCAAGGGGCCGGAGGGCAATATTGAATATCTTGTCCATCTGGAAAAGTGTGGGGAAACAGACCGGATTTCTGATACGATAGATATTGAAAAGACGGTGGGACAGGCTTTTGACCTGCTGGCCAAAGGTTAATATAAGAATACTTGAGGGTACGTATGGACAGATTTTATATAGTGACGAACGATGGAAAGGATCCGGACCGCCATGTTACAGGAAAAGTAAAACGGCTTTTGGAAGCTGGCGGCAAGACTTGTATATTGTGTGAGAAAGATGAGCAGAAAGTGATTATTCCGGAGAGTGTGCCGGATGCCATTGACTGTGCGGTCGTCATAGGTGGAGACGGAAGCCTCATTGAGGTCGCGAGGCTACTCAGAGACCGGAATGTACCGGTTCTCGGCATCAACATGGGGACGCTCGGATATCTTACCGAAGTAGAGCTCTGCCATCTGGACGATGCGATGCGGCAGATTCTGCGGGGCGACTATGCCAAAGAAGAACGAATGATGCTGGAGGGAATATTTGAAGATGGGAGCAGCGATGTCTCCCTCAATGATATTGTCGTATCCAGAAAAGGGGAGCTCAGGGTCATCCATTTCAGGTTGTATGTGAACGGAGAGCTGCTCAATGCCTATGAGGCGGACGGTGTGATTATCTCCACGCCGACGGGGTCCACTGCGTATAATCTGTCGGCCGGCGGGCCTATCGTAGAGCCGACGGCTTCTATGATCGTGATTACGCCGATATGCTCGCACGCGCTTAATACGAGAAGCATCGTGCTGTCCGCTGAAGATGAGATCGTGATTGAGATCGGCAAGGGCAGGCATGATACGACAGAGGAAGTGTTCGTCACGTTCGACGGGGCGGACACGGTGAATCTGGATACAGGAAGCAGCGTTACAATCAGGAAGTCGGAAGCTGTCACGCAGATTGTAAAGCTGAGCCAGGTGAGTTTTTTAGAAACGCTGCGCAGAAAGATGAAAGGAAACTAACATCATGAAAGTAAACAGACATGCGAAGATTATTGAACTTATCAACAAATACCATATCGAGACACAGGAAGAGCTGGCGGATTACCTCACGAACGAGGGCTTCAAGGTTACGCAGGCTACCGTTTCCAGGGATATACGTGACCTTAAGCTTACCAAGGTTCCCTCCGAGAACGGAAAGCAGCGCTATGCAATCCACCAGAGCGCCCAGAGCGGCATGAGTGAAAAATATATGCGTGTGCTCAAAGACGGCTATGTCTCTATGGATATGGCACAGAACATTCTAGTCATCAAGACGGTGGCCGGCATGGCGATGGCCGTGTGTGCCGCCATTGACGCGATGAAGTGGAATGAGGTGGTGGGAAGCATCGCGGGAGACGACACGATTATGTGCGCAATCCGCAGTGTGGATGATACGGTCCGTGTTATGGACAAAATAAGCAAGATTGTCTTGTAGGAGGCAGTATGTTACAGAATTTACATGTGAAAAACCTTGCCCTCATTGATGAGATTGAAGTGGACTTCAAAGAGGGGCTTAATATACTTACAGGAGAGACTGGGGCCGGAAAGTCTATTATTCTCGGGTCTGTAAGCCTTGCGCTCGGCGGCCGGTACACGAAAGACATCATACGTGCGGGTGCGGATTATGGATTTGTAGAGCTTGCGTTTGTTGTGGAGAATGAGCGGCAGGCAGAAAAGCTGAAAGCGCTTGACATAGTTCCGGAGGAGGGAATGGTCGTGCTGAGCAGGCGTCTCATGGCGGGGAGAAGCGTGAGCAGAATCAACGGTGAGACCGTGCAGATGGGACTTCTAAAGGAAGTGTCCTCTATCCTGATTGATATCCATGGGCAGCACGAGCACCAGTCGCTGCTCTACAAGAAGAATCACCTGGAGATTGTAGACGCATTTGCAAGAGACTATATCGGCTCTGTGAAGGACGAGACGGCCCGGGCGTATCATACTTACAAGGCGCGCAGAAAAGAGCTGGAAGAGGCGGATATGGATGAGGCACAGCGTGCCAAGGAGCTTGCCTTCCTTAAGTTCGAGGCGGACGAGATAGAGAAGGCGGAGCTTAAGCCGGGGGAAGATGAGGAGCTGGAGGCTTTGTACCGCCGCATGGCAAACGGCAGGAAGATTGCCGATGGTGTCGCCGAGGCATATACCTTTACAAGCGAAGGGGAATCCAGCGCGAGCGAAGCGCTCAGCAGGGCCATACGTGCGCTCTCCGAGGCGTCTGAGTATGACGGGCGTGCGCAGGAGCTCTATAACCAGCTTGTGGAAGTGGACAGCCTGTTGAACGATTTCAACAGAGAGTTGTCCGATTACAGCAAATCGTGCGAATTTTCTGAAGAAGAATTCATAGAGGCGGAGAACCGTCTGAATGAAATCAATCATTTAAAACAAAAATACGGGAATACTATAGATGATATTCTGGCTTACGGCAGGGAACAGCAGGACAAGATTCAGAAGCTTGAGGATTACGAACAGTATATCGATACGTTAAAAAAATCTTGCGACAGGGCGGAAAAAGAGCTGAAGAAGCAGGCAGGCAGGCTGAGCCGCCTGAGGAAAGAACAGGCGGCGATTCTGGAGAGGGCGATTCAAGAAGGTCTGCTGGAACTGAACTTTGAAGATGTCAGTTTTGCAATTCATTTTGAGGAGCTGTCTGACTATACGGTCCAGGGTACGGATGAGGTGGAATTCATGATATCGCTCAATCCGGGACAGCCCGTGAAGCCGCTCATCAACGTGGCCTCAGGCGGCGAGCTGTCCAGAATCATGCTGGCGATTAAGACCGTGATGGCGGACAGGGACGATATAGAGACGTTGATTTTTGACGAGATTGATGTCGGAATCAGCGGACGCACCGCACAGAAGGTGTCCGAGAAGATGGCAGTCATAGGCAGGAAGCATCAGGTAATCTGCATCACCCATCTCGCGCAGATAGCTGCAATGGCGGACTGCCACTTCGTCATCGAAAAGACGGCCACCAAAGAAAGCACCAGGACAGATATCCGGCCGCTGACAGAGGAAGCGTCAGTAAACGAGCTGGCAAGAATACTCGGCGGGGCCAAAATAACAGAAACCGTAATGGAAAATGCCAGAGAAATGCGGGAACTTGCAAAACAGACAAAAAAATCCAGAGTGAAATCCTGAAAAACTCATATACTAAGACAGACATGAAAGTGTCTGTCTTTTTTCGATATTGTCATAGGGGTCAGACCCCTGTCGCGACAGGGGTCTGACCCCTATGACAATTCTATACAATTTCAGGAGGGTTTGGTATGCGGAGATACTGGTACAAGAAAATACTTATCATTATTGTTACTTTCACGATTGCGGTGGGCGGAAGCTATTATCTTATCGAGGACCAGCACAGCCAGCTGAGGCAGGAGGTGAGCGCCAGCGCTGAGTCCAAGCGTATGGTGATTCCCGGTGGGATGCCCATCGGCATCTATCTGGAGACGGAAGGGGTGATGGTTCTCGGCACGGATGCGGTCACTTCCGTAGACGGAATGGATTATGAGCCGGCGGCCCATCTTGTGAAATCAGGCGATTATATCGTGGGCCTGGACGACGAAGAGATAGGCAGCAAATCAGAACTGATAGCAGCGATGAAGAAGCTGGATGAGGACGAGGTCGTGCTGAAGGTGCGCCGGACGGACAAGTACATCGATATCAAGCTGAAGCCGGTTCAGTGCGGCACGAGGGATTATAAGCTCGGCATATGGGTACGCGACAATGCACAGGGGCTCGGCACGATTACCTTCCTGAACACGGACAGCCAGTTTGGAGCCCTTGGGCACGGGATCCACGATGTGGATACGAACGAACTTCTGGAAATCAATGACGGAACACTTTACACGACGAGCATCAAAGACATACAAAAGGGTGAGAACGGCGTTCCGGGAGGCATGGAAGGCATTATCATCTACAATAACTATAACGTGCTCGGCAGCATAGAGAAAAATACAGAATCTGGAATATTCGGGCGTATTGAGCGGATTGATGCGCTTTTTTCGGATCAGACGCCGATTGAAGTCGGGAATAAAGACGACATCAAAGAGGGAGATGCTGTCATACGATGTTCTGTTGACGGCAAAGTAAAAGATTATGATATTCGTATTACAAAAATCGACAAAAACGCCAAAGAAGTGAACAAGGGAATTGTCATCGAAGTTACAGATTCGGAGCTCCTTAAATTAACGGGAGGAATCGTACAAGGCATGAGCGGAAGCCCGATAATCCAGAATAACAAATTAATCGGGGCGGTTACCCATGTGTTCGTTCAGGATTCTACGAAAGGGTATGGCATTTTCATAGAGAATATGTTGGATTATGTAGATTAGTCTGTAAACTGTCGATTGGTGTCAAGTTTTTACGACAGTAATTTCTTGCTTTGCTATATGGCGAAATATATAATAAATTCTGACGGTTTTTATATGAGGAAGGGAGGCTTTACGCCAAATGGGAGAGATAAACGTAGCGATAGCCGACGACAATGAGAGAATCTTGGATTTGCTTGGCGATATCATAAGCAATGACAAGGAGCTTACGCTTGTCGGTAAGGCGAATAATGGGGAGGACATGTATGAGCTTATTAGGCAGAAACAGCCGGATGTTGTCCTGTTGGACCTGATAATGCCGAAAATGGACGGTCTGAGTGTCATGGATCTTGTCAACGAAGATAAGGAAATTAAGAAACACCCGGATTTTATTGTCGTAACAGCGGTAGGACAGGAAAGAATTACAGAAGATGCCTTTAAGAAAGGCGCGAATTACTATATCATGAAACCGTTTAACAACGATATGGTACTGAACAGGATAAAACATGCGAACCATGTAATAAGACATGAGATGAAGCAGATGTCTCCGGGCGAAACAACTTTAAACCGTCAGCCGGAAGTTAATCTGGAAACGAGAGTAACAGACATGATACATGAGATTGGTATACCGGCCCATATCAAAGGATACCATTATCTGAGGGATGCAATCATTATGGCAGTGGAAGATATGGATGTGTTGAACGCCATAACGAAAGTTCTGTATCCAACAGTAGCTAAGATGCACCAGACGACAGCAAGCAGGGTAGAAAGAGCGATACGCCATGCGATCGAGGTTGCGTGGAGCAGAGGAAAGCTGGATACGCTCGACGACTTGTTCGGGTATACAGTAAGCAACGGAAAGGGAAAACCAACGAATTCAGAGTTTATCGCATTGATTGCGGATACAATTCGCTTGGAATATAAAAACAGATAAGACTTTCCTTCTGAAAAAAAATACGGTATAATAATACATATCGTGAGGTTGGGAGGAAATTCTGATGGAAAAAATATTATTTGCGGCTTCTGAGTCAGTACCTTTTATAAAGACCGGGGGGCTGGCCGATGTAGTCGGTTCTTTGCCAAAGTACTTTGATAAAGAAAAGTATGACGTACGAGTGATGTTACCGAAGTATATGTGCATGAAGGATGAATGGAAAGAAAAACTGACGTACTGTACCCACTTCTATATGGATCTGAACTGGAGGACACAATACGTTGGGATACTGGAATTAGAATACGATGGAATTACGTTCTATTTTATAGATAATGAATACTACTTTAATGGATTTACACCATATGGGGATATGTATTCGGATATTGAAAAGTTTGCATTCTTTTCAAAAGCAGTTCTCAGCGCACTGCCGCTGATCGATTTCAGACCTGACATTTTGCACTGCCATGACTGGCAGAGCGGTCTCGTCCCGGTATACCTGGATAATTTCCGATATGGAAATGAATTCTACAGGGGCATAAAGACAATCATGACCATACATAACCTGAAGTTTCAGGGAACATGGGATACGAAGAGAGTAATGGATATAACCGGGCTGCCGAGATATTACTTTGCACCAGATAAGCTGGAAGCGTATAAAGATGCCAATTATCTCAAGGGCGGCATCGTATACGCTGACCGGATTACGACAGTGAGCAGCTCTTATGCAGAAGAGATTAAGACACCGTTTTACGGAGAGAAGCTGGACGGGCTCATGAATGCGAGAGCCAACAGCCTGTCCGGTATCGTGAACGGTATTGACTATGAAGACTATAATCCAGCGGACGACCCGCACATTGAGAGGAATTATACGGTAGACAATTTCCGAAAGGAAAAGGTGAAAAATAAGATTGCGCTTCAGAAGGAGCTGGGTCTGGAAGCCGACCACCGCGTGATGATGATCGGAGTCGTGTCAAGGCTGACAGACCAGAAGGGATTCGACCTGATATCTTATGTCATGGATGAACTGTGCCAGGATGCAGTACAGCTCGTGGTACTTGGCACGGGTGCAGAGCAGTATGAAAACATGTTCCGGCACTATGCCTGGAAGTATTCGGATAAGGTATCTGCAAATATATTCTATTCAGAGCCGATGTCCCATAAGATATACGCTTCCTGCGATGCGTTCCTGATGCCGTCACTGTTTGAACCTTGCGGACTGAGCCAGCTCATGAGCCTGCGATACGGGACGGTTCCGGTTGTAAGAGAGACGGGCGGCCTGAAAGACACGGTGGAGGCATATAATGAGTTTGAAAAGACGGGTACCGGATTCAGCTTCATGAACTACAATGCCCATGAGATGCTCGGTACGATCCGCTATGCAGAACGTATCTATTACGATAAGAAGAGAGACTGGAACAAGATAGTGGAAAGAGGCATGCAGAAGGATTTCTCCTGGAAGAATTCTGCAAAGCAATATGAAGATTTATACGAAAGCATACTCTGTTAGCAGCAGTGGGGAAGATTACATCAAGAGGAGAACAGATGAAGATAAAAGAGATACTGAAGGATAAGGAACCACACATTTCGTTTGAGGTGTTTCCTCCAAAAACGGATGCAGGATATGAAAGTGTGCTGTCTGCGACAGAAAAAATAGCAGCATTAAAACCGTCATTTATAAGTGTAACCTATGGTGCAGGCGGCGGCACGAGCAAGAATACAGTCAACATTGCATCCCATATACAAAATGATCTGGGAGTGGTAAGCCTGGCACATCTGACATGCGCATCGTCCACTAAGGATGAAGTACGGCAGGTGATTGGAAAGCTGAAAGAAGAGGGAATTGAAAATGTACTGGGTCTTCGCGGCGATATACCCGATGACGTGCAGTTCCCTGTATCAAACCAGTACAAATACGCATATGAACTGATTCAGGATATAAAGTCCCAGGGCAGCTTCTGCGTAGGAGCGGCCTGCTATCCTGAGGGGCATGTGGAGACGGAACATAAGAAAGACGATATTGAGAATCTGAAGAACAAGGTGGAATGCGGGGTTGACTTTCTCACGACGCAGATGTTCTTTGACAACAATATCCTGTATAACTTTCTTTACCGTATCCGGGAAAAGGGAATTACTGTACCAGTGCTCCCGGGCATCATGCCGGTGACGAATTCCAAACAGATGAAGAGAATATGCTCTTTATCAGGAACAGCGCTGCCGGAGAGGTTCCGTGCCATCGTAGACCGCTTTGGAGACGATCCGAAGGCGATGCAGCAGGCCGGAATCGCATATGCGACCGACCAGATAATTGATTTGATTGCCAATGGGATTAATAACATACATATCTATTCCATGAACAAGCCGGAAGTCGCAGAGGCAATCATGTATAATCTGTCGGAAATAGTAAAAGTATAAGCGAAGCATAAGGGGAAGACATGGATACAAGGACGAAGGAAGCAGTTCGTTACTTGGGTTATGGCAGACATGCGGTAGATGATTATACACTTGCGCTGATCGGGGAAGCATTTGAAGAGCTGGACCTGCTGGCAGCCAGGAGAATCGTCTACCGCATTTTTGACTTGACGATGAAAGGGCAGGACTGCATAGAGATAGGGAATATATGCATCAGAAGCAGAAGCCTTGGCAGAAATATAAATGGCTGCAGTAAGGCAGCCGTGCTCGGGGCGACGCTTGGCATCGAGATAGACAGGTATATGAAGAAACTGAGTATCACGAATATGGCCAAGGCTGTTGTCGTACAGTCGTGTGCCGCCGCCCTGCTGGAAGAATATCTGGACAGCTGCCAGCTTGAGATAGAGCAGGAGGCGGCCCGGCAGGGCCTGTATCTCCGCCCACGGTTCAGCCCGGGTTACGGAGACTTTCCGATAGAACATCAGGAAGAGATTCTGCGGATGCTTGACACAGCCAAGAAGATTGGACTGACGATGACCGGAAGCAGCATGCTGACGCCGATGAAGTCTGTCACGGCAATCATAGGGATGAGCAGGAGGAAGGAACCGTGCCACAGAAAAGGCTGTGAGGTGTGCAAGATGACAGATTGTCCTTACAGAAGATGAAGGAAGACAATGGCAAAGGAGAAAGTAGATGTTATCACAGAGACTTGGAAAAGAACTATTATATTTTGACGGAGGCATGGGCACCCTGCTCCAGTCAAAGGGGCTTGGGCCGGGGGAACTGCCGGAGACGTGGAACCTGATACGCACGGAAGAGGTCATCGACATCCACCGGCAGTATTTTGAAGCCGGCAGTGATATCGTGCTGACGAATACATTTGGTGCTAACGCTCTGAAGTTCCATGATACAGAGTACCATCTAAAGGACATCGTATCCGCTGCCGTCAGAAACGTCAAGAAAGCTGCGAAGCTTGGTGTGGCTGACGGGCGCGAGACCTATACTGCACTTGATATCGGACCTACGGGCAAGCTGCTTAGGCCGATGGGGGATCTGGCATTTGAGGATGCCTATGAAGCCTTTAAAGAGGTCGTCTGCTATGGGGAGGAGGCTGGAGCAGATCTTGTCCATATCGAGACGATGAGCGACACGTATGAGGTGAAGGCGGCCGTTCTGGCAGTAAAAGAGAACACGGATCTTCCGGTATTTGCAACGATGATTTTTGACGAGAGAGGCAAGCTCCTGACAGGTGGAGATGTGTTGTCTGTCGTGGCCCTGCTGGAGGGGCTTAGGGTAGACGCCCTCGGAATCAACTGTGGGATGGGGCCAAAGCAGATGATGCCCGTACTGTATGAGATTATGAGATACGCCTCCATACCTGTTATCGTGAAGCCGAACGCGGGGCTTCCGAAACAGAAGGATGGGGAGGTGTTTTATGACGTGGATCCCGGGCATTTTGCAGAGGCGATGCACCAGGTCGTACAAGCAGGCGCCTGCGTTATCGGGGGATGCTGCGGAACGACACCTGCGCATATCAAGGCTATGGCAGGCAGATGTAAGGGAATGCGGCCAAAGTCGCCGGTAGAAAAAGGAGATACCATCGTATCTTCCTATGGGCAGGGTGTCGTTATCGGAGACCGGCCGGTCATCATAGGCGAGCGGATCAATCCGACGGGAAAGAGCAAGTTCAAGCAGGCGCTGAAGGATCATAACCTGGATTACATTCTGCGGGAAGGAATCACGCAGCAGGATAAAGGGGCACATATACTGGATGTCAACGTGGGGCTTCCTGATATAGATGAAGTATCCATGATGAAAGAGGTGGTATGTGAGCTGCAGAGCGTCACAAGCCTTCCGCTCCAGATTGACACGGTAGACATAACTGCCATGGAAGCGGCTATGCGCATATATAACGGAAAGCCGATGGTGAACTCTGTAAATGGGAAGCAGGAATCCATGGACACCGTATTTCCGCTCATAAAGAAATACGGCGGAGTAGTCATCGGACTGACGATTGATGAGGACGGCATTCCGGACACGGCGGATGGAAGGCTTAAGGTTGCCGGCAGGATAATCGACGAAGCGAAAAAGTACGGCATCGACCGGAAAGATATTGTCATCGATGTGCTTGCCATGACAATCAGTTCAGAGCCGGAAGGTGCAAAGATTACGCTGGACGCGCTTCGGAAGGTGACCGAACACTATGGTGTCCGCACGGTGCTCGGTGTCTCGAACATATCTTTCGGCCTGCCTTACCGCCCTGCAATCAATGCCAATTTCTATACGATGGCGATGCAGTGCGGACTCAGCGCGGGGATTATCAATCCGTCTTCAGAAGATATGATGCGGTCTTATTACTCCTTCTGCGCACTCATGAACCATGACAAGAACTGTGAACAGTATATTGTGCAGTATGGCAGTCAGAAAGCGCCTGCCCCATCCGTGCAGCCTTCGGGAGAGATGCCGCTCAAAGACGCCATAGAGAAAGGGTTGAAGGAAGAGGCGTATCAGGCGGCGGCCCGGCTTGTGATAGAAAAGGCACCGCTTGCCATCATCAACGAACACCTCATACCGGCTCTTGACGCGGTGGGGAAAGGGTTTGAAAAGGGAACCATCTTCCTTCCGCAGCTGCTTATGAGTGCAGATGCGGCGAAGCTCGCATTCGCGGTGCTTAAAGATGAGCTGGCCAAAAGCGGTGAAGCGGCACAGAAGAAGGAGAAGGTGCTTCTGGCTACCGTCAAGGGAGATATCCACGACATCGGCAAAAACATTGTGAAAGTACTGCTAGAGAACTACAGCTTTGATGTAATCGATCTTGGCAAAGATGTGGCGCCGGAGGTGATAGTCCAACGGGCAGTTGCAGAAGACGTGCGTCTCGTGGGTTTAAGTGCACTTATGACCACGACGGTCGTCAGCATGGAGGAGACGATTCGGCAGCTCAGACAGGAAAAGCCGGACTGCAAGGTCATGGTGGGCGGTGCTGTATTAAACGAGGAATATGCGGATATGATTGGAGCCGACTATTATGGAAAAGACGCGATGCAGTCTGTATATTATGCGCAGGACGTCCTGCACACAGCGAAGTGACGAATGTTTCTGATTAAATACATGTCTGCATATTGACAGTATTTTAACGATTCAGTATAGTGTTGGCAGGAACAAATTAGTGAAAGATAATCAGGAGGAAACTGCCATATGATGAGAGGGCTGGATACGACGGTCAGGAAGCTGAGAAGAAAAGTATTCGAGGAGGTTGCCAGGCTTGGGTTTAAGGCGAATGCCGGGACGCTGAATGATGACATGGAAGCGATTCCATATAAGATGGTGAACGAGGATACGGCAAAGTACAGGGAGAGCGTATACAGGGCCCGGGCAGTAGTCAGGGAAAGGCTGCGGCTGGCTATGGGGCTTTCGCTGCGTCCGGAAAATAAGCCGGTCCATCTGACTGCGGGCGTGGAATCGAGCAATATCTCGGACAAGTATTATGAACCGCCTCTCATGCAGGTGATACCTTCCGCATGCGAGGCGTGCGAGGAGCGGGGATATGAGGTCAGCAATATGTGCAAGGGCTGTCTGGCACATCCGTGCATGGAAGTCTGTCCGAAGGATGCCATCTCCATGATAAAAGGCCGTTCTTACATAGACCAGGATAAATGCATCAAATGCGGAAAATGCAAGTCCGTCTGCCCGTACGATGCCATCTCGAAGAAGGAGCGTCCATGCCAGAAAGCCTGTGGAGTCGGAGCGATTGAGTCGGACAGCTGCGGGCGTGCCCGTATCAACAATGACAAATGCGTATCCTGCGGCATGTGTATGGTAAGCTGTCCATTCGGCGCCATATCCGACAAGTCGCAGATATTCCAGCTTGCCCGGGCTTTGACGGAAGGTGATGAGATTGTGGCCGAGATTGCCCCTGCGTTTGCCGGGCAGTTCGGTGACAATATCACGCCGAGAAATCTTAAGGCTGCACTCCAGGAACTGGGATTCTCAGAGGTGTATGAGGTGGCGCTCGGAGCTGATATCGGCGCGGTGGCAGAGGCGCACCACTATGTCAATAAAGTGACGACAGGCGAACTTCCGTTTCTTCTCACTTCCTGCTGTCCGTCCTGGGCCATGCTTGCGAAGAAGTATTTTCCGGACCTGATAGACCAGGTGTCCCAGGAACTGACGCCGATGGTCGCGACCGCCCGGACGATAAAGCAGGAACATCCAGAAGCGAGGGTGGTATTTATCGGCCCGTGCGCGGCGAAGAAGCTGGAGGCGATGCGAAGGACCGTTCGCAGTGACGTAGACTTTGTCGTCACCTTTGAGGAGCTTCAGGCAATGTTTGATGCGAGGGACATTGACCTGTCCAAATACGAAGCGGAATCGTCCTTTCACAACGCGACCGGAGCCGGGCGCGGTTATGCGGTGGCCGGGGGCGTGGCAGAAGCAATCGAAAAATGCGTGAAAGAATATTATCCGGGCGTGGACGTGAGCATCGAACACGCAGAAGGACTGGCAGAGTGCAAGAAGACGCTGGCGCTTGCCAAGGCCGGCAAGATGAATGGCTGCCTCATCGAGGGGATGGGCTGTCCGGGCGGATGCGTGGCCGGAGCCGGAACCAATATCCAGGTCGCGAAGGCACAGAAAAAGATAAAAGAATTCGTGTCAGCATCGTCAAAACAGCTGCCGCCGAAGGAATTAGAAGAGATAGAGCTGAAATAAGGGACAGGGCAAAAAAATGAGTTTGGGACGGGGGAAAATTGATTTTCCCCCGTCCCAAACTTATTTTGCCCTGTCCCCGCCCGTTGACAAACAGCCGGGTTCTCTTTATAATTAAGACTTAAGTATCAAATTGTCCCGGATGCCTGTGGCTGCCGGGTATTTTGGATATAGAAGCAGGAGGGCAAATATGCAGAAATACGGAGTAAATGAATTGAGGAAAATGTTCCTGGAGTATTTTGAGAGCAAGGGACATCTGATAATGAAGAGTTTTTCGCTCGTACCTCACAATGACAAGAGCTTATTGCTGATCAATTCGGGCATGGCGCCGCTCAAGCCATATTTTACAGGGCAGGAGATTCCGCCGAGAAAAAGAGTCACCACATGTCAGAAGTGTATCCGTACCGGCGATATAGAGAATGTAGGCAAGACCGCCAGACACGGAACATTTTTCGAGATGCTTGGAAACTTCTCGTTCGGTGATTATTTCAAAAAGGAGTCTATCCGATGGACATGGGAGTTCCTCACAGAAGTGGTCGGGCTTGAACCGGACAGGCTGTATCCGTCCGTCTACCTGGACGATGATGAGGCATGGGAAATCTGGAATAAAGATATAGGAATCACACCGGAGCGGATCTTCCGTTTTGGAAAAGAAGACAACTTCTGGGAGCACGGTTCCGGGCCGTGTGGACCGTGTTCGGAGGTGTACTATGACCGGGGGCCTGAATATGGCTGCGGCAGTCCGGATTGTACGGTGGGATGTGAATGTGACCGTTATATGGAGATATGGAACAATGTATTTACCCAGTTCGACAATGACGGCAACAATAATTATACCGAGCTGGAGCAGAAGAATATCGATACCGGCATGGGTCTGGAGCGTCTGGCCTGTGTCGTACAGGGCGTAGACTCCATGTTCGATATCGATACAATCAAAGCGCTGAGAGACCATGTCTGCCGCATCACGAAGACGGAATACGGGCAGGACGATGAGACGGATGTGTCTCTGCGTGTTATCACGGATCATGTACGTTCCGTGACCTTTATGATTTCAGACGGAATCATGCCGTCCAATGAAGGAAGAGGATATGTGCTGCGCCGTCTGCTGCGCCGTGCATGCCGCCATGGAAGGCTGCTTGGTGTGGAAGGAGAATTTCTCGTTGAGCTCGCACAGACAGTTATCGATGGTTCCAAAGACGGATATCCGGAACTGGAAGAGAAGAAAGACTTTATCTTCAAGGTGATTGCCAAAGAAGAGGAACAGTTCAATAAGACGATAGACCAGGGGCTGACCATCCTTGCCGAGATGGAGGCCGAGATGGATAAAAAGGGTGAAAAGACACTGACCGGCAGCCATGCCTTCAAGCTGTATGATACGTATGGATTCCCGCTGGATCTTACAAAGGAGATTCTGGAAGAAAAGGGGCTGTCTGTCGATGAAGACGGCTTCAGGGCATCGATGGAAGTGCAGCGTAGGACAGCGAGAGAGGCAAGAGAAGTGACAAACTATATGGGGGCGGATGCAACAGTGTATGAGTCCATCGACCCAGGTGTCTCTTCGGAGTTTGTCGGCTATGACAATCTGTCGTATACGTCCGGCGTGACCGTTCTCACGACAGAGACGGAAGTGGTAGACGCATTGTCTGACGGAGAGAGGGGAACTGTATTTACAGAGAAGACACCTTTCTATGCCACGAGCGGCGGACAGGAAGCCGATAAAGGTTATATACGGACTGCAGACGGGGAGTTCCGTGTTGAGGATGTGGTAAAGCTGCTCGGCGGAAAAATAGGGCATGTCGGCTATGTGGAAAAGGGAATGATTAAAACGGGCGATACGGTTACACTTGAGGTCGATAAGGAAGTCAGGGCATTGTCTGCAAGAAACCACAGCGCGACACATCTGCTCCATAAGGCGCTTCGTACGGTTCTTGGAACGCATGTAGAGCAGGCAGGCTCTTCTGTAAATGCAGAGCGGCTCCGTTTTGACTTCACCCATTTCTCCGCATTGTCAAAAGAAGAATTGAAACAGGTAGAAGATATTGTCAACAGTCAGATAATGGCCGCGCTTTCAGTCAAAGTGCAGAACCTGCCGATTGAAGAGGCAAGGAAGACAGGTGCTGCGGCACTCTTCGGGGAGAAATACGGTGACATTGTCCGTGTCGTAAGCATGGGAGACTTTTCTGTAGAGTTCTGTGGTGGAACACATGTGGAGAATACCGGTGTCATCACCGCATTCAAAATCATTTCTGAGACAGGGGTTGCAGCGGGCGTACGAAGGATTGAGGCATTGACATCCAAGGGGCTGCTGAACTACTATGATGAACTGGAGAGAAGACTTGTGGAGGCGGCAAAGCTTGTCAAGGCCGCACCGGATAAGCTGGCGGAGAAGATTACACATCTCCAGGCGGAAAATAAAACGCTTCACAGCGAAGTGGAAAGTCTTAAGAGCAGATTGGCCCAGGATGCCATGGGAGATGTGATGAATCAGGTTGTAGAAGTGAACGGAGTGAAGCTCCTTGCGACAAAAGTAGAAGGGGTGGATATGAACGGGCTCCGCGACCTGGGTGACCAGCTGAAAGAGAAGCTTGGAGACGGGGTGATAGTGATAGCATCCGCCAGTGGTGGAAAGGTGAATCTCATGGCCACCGCGACAAAAGGAGCCATAGACAAAGGGGCCCATGCAGGCAATCTCATCAAGGCAATCGCAGGACTCGTAGGCGGAGGCGGAGGCGGTCGCCCGAATATGGCGCAGGCCGGAGGCAAGAATCCGGACGGCATCGATGATGCCATTGCCAAAGCAGGTGAAGTGCTAGAAGGGCAGTTATCATAAATTACAGACTTCATTGTCAGAAGATTAACGTCATAAAAATAACTATGGTTGACAAATTTACATGGGACACATATACTAAGAAAAGAATAAAGCCAAGTGAAACGGCGAGGAAGATTTCTGTCTGATTCTCAGCAGAAAACCGATGAAGCAATTGGAGAGGCACCTAATCTTTCCAAGAAACTTTCAGGTTCAGGTACCCGCCGCGGATGGAACTCTGGAAAGAGCCTTTAAAGGCCACCGTAGAAGTAAAGCTTTCAGGTAAAAATACAGAGGGTATAGGATACGCTATAAGTATGCCTATACCCTCTTTTGTATTGTCTGAATAGTTTGGAAATCTTCATAGGGGTCAGACCCCTGTGGACAAAGGGGTCTGACCCCTATGAAAATTTAAGGAGAATGATTATGGAGCAGAAAAAGGAATTGAAGAGGAACTTGGGTGTGGCGACTGCCATGGCTTTGGTTGTTGGCTGTGTTATCGGGTCCGGCGTGTTCTTTAAGCCGCAGGCGATTTATACTGCTACAGGAGGAGCGCCGGGGCTTGGCATGATTGCCTGGGTCATTACGGGGCTTGCGAGCATTGCAGCTGCCCTTACCTTTGCGGAAGTGGCTATCATGATACCGAAGACAGGAGGCATGGTGGCGTATCTGGAAGAGATTTATAATCCGGTTGTCGGCTTTCTGGCGGGATGGGTGCAGACGATACTATTCTATCCGGCCATGATATCGGCACTTGCGGTCGTATGTGCCCAGCAGGCAGGGCTTTTTATCGGGGAGGGCTTTACGGTTCCGCTTGCGATAGGTATCATCATCCTGATTATATTCTTGAACAATCTTGGTTCCAAAGTCGGCGGGAGCATACAGGTCATTTTTACGGTATGTAAATTGATTCCACTCGTTCTGCTGATGGTCTTTGGATTTGTAAAGGGCAGTGGTGCCAACCCGATTTTCAGCCCCATGGTAGGAGACGGACTGAGTCCGGCAGTGGTACTTGGACAGCTGATGGTTGCCATATTATTTGCCTTTGAGGGCTGGACCGGTGTCGGCGCGATTGCCGGAGAGATGAAGAATCCGAGTAGAGACCTTCCGATTGCGATTGTCGGAGGAGTATCTGTAATCATGGGCGTATACTTTATCATCAACATCGCGTACCTGTGGGTGCTTCCCGCAAGCGAACTGGCGTCCCTTACGGCGCCTGCGTCAGCGGTGGCGCTGAAGGTATTCGGAGACATCGGCGGGAAGATCATATCGGTCGGCATCATGATATCCGTATTCGGCGCCTGCAACGGTTTTGTCCTGTCTGGATCCAGGGTGGCGTATTCCCTGGCGGCGGAAGGCAATTTCCCATTCAGCAGAAATCTTGCAAGGCTGAACAACGCACAGGTTCCTACGAATTCCATCATCCTTGTCGGGGGGATCGGCTGTATCTATGCTATCAGCGGGCAGTTCAACCTGCTCACGGACCTTGCGGTATTCTCAAGCTGGACGTTCTACACCTTGACCTTCATCGGCGTAATGAAGCTCAGAAAGGACCGCCCGGATGCGGTGAGGACCTACAAGGTCCCGCTATATCCAGTCGTACCGATTATCGCGGTTGTCAGCGGAGTGTACGTCATCGTCAACCAGCTGTTCATGTCAGGCCTGCAGTCTACGGTACTTTCGGTGGGCAGTATCATCATCATGCTGGTGGGACTTCCGGTATATACGGTAGTCAAGAAAAAGAAAGATCAGAAAAAAACTACAGCAAATACTGAAAAAATATTGACGTAGTAGAAATATGTGATATAATCTTATGTAGTGCAATAAATATACCCGAACAGTCGTATGGTGCACAATATAGGACTGGAGGGAGGTTAGGTGTGAGTCTATGTCAAATGTAATCGTTAAAGAAAACGAGACGTTAGATAGCGCTTTACGCAGATTCAAAAGAAACTGCGCCAAAGCTGGCATTCAGCAGGAAATTCGTAAAAGAGAACATTACGAAAAGCCAAGTGTAAGACGTAAGAAAAAGTCTGAAGCTGCTAGAAAACGTAAGTATAACTAATATGTGCAGATAAATAGAGTGTTGGGGTACAACACTCTATTTTTACGTTGATGGAACATGTCGGCAGAATACTCAGGAAGAACGAAGAGGTGGTAAAGATGTGGTGGAACAAAGTGATATTCGGCTGGAGTGCGTATCATGTCGTGCTGTGGTTCCTCGTGTACAGTATACTCGGATGGTTTGTAGAATCGGTCTATATGTCATTGTGCAACCGTAAGATTACTAACCGCGGATTTGCAAGATGCCCGGTCTGCCCTATCTATGGCGTCGGTGCGCTGACCGTCTTTTTCATGCTGCAGCCATACAGCGAGCATCCGGTGAAGTTGTTTTTCATGGGAATGCTGCTTGCAACATCCATAGAATTTATAACAGCAGGTATCATGAACAAGATATTCGGCGAGATATGGTGGGATTACCGCAGGAAACCATTTAATTATAAAGGAATCATATGTCTGGAAAGTTCTATCGCCTGGGGGTTCTACACGCTTGCGTTATTTGCGTTCCTCCAGAATATGATAGTCGGGATTGTGGATGTAATCCCTGTCATGATAGGAAAAATAGGCGGAACTGTCGTTATTGTCGTCTATGCGACAGATTTCTTCATCACCTTATACCGGGAGAAGAAAGAAGATATACCTGACCGTGTGTGGCAGGTAAAAGATAAGCTGATGGACAAGCTGTCTAAAGAATGATATGTACAATTTCCCAGCCCGCGCAAAAGTTTTAGAAACAGTTGTTGACGAGGACCCGGGGAAGGTTTATACTGTAAATGTCACAGACGAGGACGTCGTATTTTATATACGGCGTCCTTTTTTCATTGCAGGATCTGTGAATAAGGTAGACGGCAAAAAGTCAGGCAGTAGAGAAAGTGAGGAGATTAGTATGAGACTTAAGGATACGGGACTTACGGCCAGAGAGCTGAAAGCGCTGACAGACAAGTACATGGTGGAGACTTATCCAAGATATGATTTTGTCGCAGAGCGGGCAGAAGGGATGTACCTCTATGACGAGAAAGGGAATGCTTACCTTGACTTTTACGGAGGAGTGGCAGTCAACAGCGCCGGCAACAGAAACGAGAAGGTCATACAGGCAATCAAGGAGCAGGCGGACGATATCGTACATACGTTTAACTATCCGTATACGGTGCCCCAGGCGCTGCTTGCCAGGAAGATATGCGACGCGATAGGAATGGATAAGATATTTTACCAGAATTCGGGTACGGAAGCGAATGAGTGTATGATCAAGATGGCAAGAAAATACGGTACGGACAGATATGGTAAGAACCGTTATCATATCATCACCGCAAAAAATGGATTCCACGGGAGGACGTATGGGGCCATGTCGGCGACCGGACAGCCCGGCAGTGCCATACAGCAGGGGTTCATGCCTGTGGTACCTGGTTTTACCTACGCAGAATTCAACAATCTGGACGATTTTGCATCTAAGGTGACTCCAGACACGATAGCTGTCATGATAGAGCCTGTACAGGGAGAAGGAGGCGTGTATCCTGCGACACAGGAATTCATGACCGGGCTTAGGAAGCTCTGCGACGACCATGAGATGCTTCTGCTGTTCGATGAGGTGCAGACAGGCTGGGGACGCACAGGGACAGTGATGGCATATATGGGGTATGGTGTCAGGCCGGATGCAGTGTCCATGGCAAAGGCCATGGGAGGCGGCATGCCTATCGGAGCATGCTGCGCACGGAAGGAAGTAGCGGAGGCGCTCGGTGCAGGAAGCCATGGGTCCACTTATGGGGGAAATGCGCTCGCATGCGCAGCCGCGCTGGCGTCCACATCGGAGATTCTGGATAAGGACCTGAGCGCAAATGCGGAAAAGGTAGGAAAATACCTGCAGAAGAAGCTTGCAGCCCTGCCGCATGTAATAGAAACGAGGGGGCGGGGACTGCTGACAGGGTGTGAATACGATATTCCGATTGCCGGAGAAGTAAAACGTGCAGCCCTGAAAAGAAGGGCATTGATTACAGCTATCGGTGACAGTGTCAACAGGATGATTCCGCCGTTGACAGCCACAAAGAGGGACGTGGATAAACTCATGGGCATTATGAGTGAAGCCATTGAAGAGGTGGCAGGAGGACAGACGGCCAAAGCGGGTTAAGCAGCTAGATGACATGCCCTCTGTCCTCTGTAATTTCAATATCTGGAAGCAGTTCAAAATAGAAGTCCTGAAATTCTTTTGCAAGTGCCTGATTGATAAGATTTTGCACAATCTTAAAGCGGGAGATGGATATCTCGTCCCGGTCAAATGTAATATATACGCTAATCCACAGTTTTCTGCCTGTCCGGACGATATCAAAGTACAGCCTGTCATATCCGTACGCGTCCAGAATCGGTGTGATAATCGCCTTGATGCGGCAGACTGTCTCTTCCTCGGGGGGAAGCAGGAACAAGTCTCTGAGCCCTGTTATGACAGTGCGGACAGGCACAGGGAGCATGAAGAGGGAAAGTACGACTGCTATGATTTGATCCAGATAAGGGGTGAACGCTGCAAAGGAGTCTGAGGTGATAACCGCAGGCAGGAAGAAGGCAACTGTCATTCCGAGCGAAGCAGCCGCATCGATTTTCCATTCCTGAATCTCCATGCTGACAATCGGAGAAGAAAGCCTGGCATTCATACGGCGCAGCAGGACGATGACAGCGACGCTCAGGACTGAGGCAAACAGTTCAAAATATGCAATAGTGGAAAAGCTGACATGTCGTCCCCCGTGCAGCATAATCTGTATATTGTTGACAATCAGGCCTACGGTTACCGAGGCCATGATGGTGCCCTTTACAGCCATGAACAAAGACTCTATCTGCATATAGCCGAATGGCCTCTTTTCACTTGACGGCTTATAAAGCAGCGGTACGAGGAACAGAGAGAAGAATATCATAAGCAGCTCGACGCCGTCATAAAGCGCGTCAAGAAGAACCGCCTGTGAACTTGTGTACACAGCCATGATGAACTCCAGTATGACAAAGACGGTTCCGCCGGCCAGTGAGATTTTCAACGCTGATTTTTCATGTTTCTGCCTGTGCAGATTATTGCTCATGGCATATACCCCTGTCTAATTCGTGGTACAGACGTGCTATCGGAAGACCGACCACATTGTTATAGTCACCTTTTATACATTTTACATGGATGGCAAAGGGCCCCTGGATGCCATAGGCTCCTGCTTTGTCAAAAGGATCTCCTGTCGCGATGTAGGACTGCAGATCCTGGCGGGTAACAGGATAGAACGTTACATCTGTCTTTTCATAAAAAGTTCGGATATCCGGTGCCTTGGCGCTGCCCGTTACGAGAGATACGCCGGTATAAACCTGATGGGTACGGTCCGCCAGCAGGGAAAGCATGTCATAGGCTTCCTTAGCACCGGAAGGCTTTCCAAGTATCTCGCCATTGTATACGACAACCGTGTCTGCGCCGATAATAGTGCACGACTCCCCCGGCAGCGTCTTGAATACGTGCAGCGCTTTCTGGCGGGCCAGGTTCATGACAATCTCCGGGGGATTATTCCCGGCCATTATTTCTTCTATATCAGCCGGCATGACATCAAAGTCGAAGCCGGCCTGCGTTAATAATTCTTTTCTGCGTGGCGAAGCCGAAGCAAGAATATATTTCACAACGTATTCCTCCTCTTTAAAATCTGAATTTGCATCTATTATATCACAATACGGGTTTATTTTTTAACAGATTTGCTCTATAATGTAACTCGTGATGACAATCTGAAAGAGAATAGAAATAATGGAGGAACGATACTATGTACATCAGTGAGATTACGACGACGGCGCCGGACGACGAGAGGATGCCGCTGGAACGCAAAATGTATGAAACGCTTGATAAGTTGAAGATTCCGTATGAGCGTGTGGATAATGACCCGGCTGCGTCTATGGAAGAATGTGCGGCTGTGGACAAGGCGATCGGCACGGAGATCCGTAAGAACGTATTCCTATGCAACCAGAAGAAGACGACATTTTTCCTTCTTGTCATGCCGGCTGATAAAGCGTTCGACACGGCATCATTCAGCAAGAAGCTCGGCGTGTCGCATATGTCGTTTGCACCGCCGGAAAAGATGATGGAACATCTGGGCACGACCCCAGGTTCCGCAAGCGTGGCAGGGCTTCTCAACGACGAGGATGACTATGTGCAGGTGATTGTGGATAAGGAAGTGGCGGAAAGCGAATGGTTCGGCTGCAACCCCGGCATCAATACGAGCCATCTGAAGTTCAAGACGAAGGATCTGCTCACGAAATTCCTGCCCCACGTGCATCACAGGGCAAGAATCGTTGAGCTGTAGAGGCTGCGGGCCGGTCAATAATATGGATAAGGAACAGAAGAATATGAAGTCAGAATCAGATTTAAGACAGTTGCTATATAGTATAGACCATAAGGGATATCCGGCGTATAAGGGGACGAAAGGAAGCTACCGGTTTGGGACGTATGAATTATCGATAGACCATGTCCAGGGAGACCCCTTTGCGGCTCCGTCCAGGCTGAGTGTCAGAGTGCATGGACGTACGGCAGGATTTCCTATAAGGCTGTATGATGAAAAGTACAAACGCATTGCACTGCAGGACTATGTGACCAGGCAGTTTGCGGCCCAGGCGGCCCGTTATACGTTTCAGGCCAAAGGCTCTGGAAAAAGTGGAATTATCTCGGTGACTCGCTGCGGCCAGGAAGTTCTGGAACGCACGGCCTGTACGATAGACGGGCAGACTGGGGATGTTACTGTGCGTTTTGAGGTCGGCTTCCCGGCCAACGGGCGGACCATCAATGCGAAAGAGCTGATTAAGATACTATATGATTATCTGCCGGCTTGCGTGGAAAAATCAATGCTTTATGGGAATCTGAATGCCCGGACGGTAGAAAAGGTCATGGAACTCAGCGTGGACCGGGAATTCATCCTTGGCGAACTGGACCGCCTCGGGCTTGCGGCGTTTGTCGCGAACGGCTCCATACTGCCAAGAGAGTCAGGCGTGTCGCAGAAGCCGATGAAGGAAGCGGTCGCATTCGTCTCGCCGGAGCAGATGGAGGTCACTCTTGAGCTGCCTTTTAAGGGAACGCTTACCGGCATGGGAGTCAAGAGAGGAATCACGCTTATCGTAGGCGGAGGCTATCACGGCAAATCCACGCTCCTTAAGGCGCTGGAATCTGGGGTATATCCGCATATAGCAGGAGACGGCAGGGAGTATGTCGTGACGGACAGCTCTGCGGTAAAGCTCAGGGCAGAGGATGGAAGGAGCATCAGGCACACGGATATCTCCATGTTCATCAATGACCTTCCGAACGGGAAAGACACGAGAGCATTTTACACGGAAGATGCAAGCGGCAGTACGTCCCAGGCCGCCAATGTGGTAGAGAGCCTGGAGGCGGGGGCAAAAGTATTCTTCATAGATGAAGATACGAGCGCCACGAACTTTATGGTCCGGGACGAACTGATGCAGCAGGTCATCCACCGCGATATGGAACCGATCACGCCGTTTATTGAGAGGGTAAGGGACCTGTATGAGATGTATGGCATCTCTACTGTCATCGTAGCGGGAAGTTCCGGGGCATATTTCCAGGTGGCGGATGACATTATCCAGATGGACCGGTATGTGCCGAAAGTGATTACGCAGGCGGCAAAAGAGGCAGCCGAAGCGTATCCGAGGCTGGAACTGCCGGCGGACAAGCCCAAGATGCCGGAATTCAGAAGAATTGCCAAGAATAATCCGGGACTGAAGCAGAAAGGGCGCATCAAGATAAAGACGCTTGGGAAAGACGGCGTGCAGCTGAACCATGACACGATTGACCTGCGTTATGTGGAACAGCTGGCTGACGCAGAACAGCTCACCTGTCTCGGCTACATCGTAAAGCATATGGAAGAGCACATGATGGACGGAAAAATGACGATACGGCAGCTTGTAGAAACGCTGACATCTGATTTGGATAAAATGGGATTCAAAACAGTCTGCGGCGACTCTTACCTTCCGGGCAATCTGGCGCTGCCGAGAAAACAGGAGATCTACGCTTGCCTGAACCGTTACAGACGGTTGGGGACACGTTAAAACGAAATGGGGACGGAGGTTTTTTAAAAAACCTCCGTCCCCATTTCGTTTTAACGTGTCCCCGCCGCCTATAGCAGCAGATCGTTGAGGGCATCTTTCAATGCGCTCTGATAACTTACTTCATCAACGGTTTCTCCGGCGATGATATCCTTGCTGCCGATTTCTTTTCCTGCCAGATAGTATTTCATTTCTCCGATTTTAGTCCCTTTTTTAATCGGAGCCTTCAGATTCTTTTTCAATACTTTTTTCTTTTCTATGCTGTTCAGGTCGGCTCCGGTCGTGTCTATGTAGGCAAAAGGTTCTGTCTGTTCTGCCTTGATTGTCTTTTTCACTCCTCTGGTGAGTGCGACAGGCTTGATGTAGGCTGTTTTTTCTTCTTCGTATTTGTTGCACTTGCCGAATCCATAGTTTAGCAGCGTGGTGGCGTCGCTGAAGCGGGCTTTATGGTCGGGCGCCGCCATTATGACGGCAATCAGTTCCATGCCGTTTTTTTCTGCTGTGGCGGAGACGCAGTATTTGGCTTTGTCTGTGGAACCTGTCTTCAGGCCTGTCGCATATTCATACTGGCGTACCAGCTTGTTTGTGTTCGTAAGCCCGAATTCGGTAGTCCCCTTTTTGGTCGTATGTGTTATGTCTTCCATCCATATCATGGAATAGTCCCGGATCTGCGGGTATGTAGTGATTAGTTCGCGGGACATCAGCGCGATATCCCTGGCTGTCGTGAGATGTCCGTCTGTATCCAGGCCGTTGCAGTTCACGAAATGTGTATTGTCCATGCCAAGCCCTTTGGCGCGTTCATTCATATTTTTCACGAATTCTTCTTCGTTTCCGCATATGTATTCCGCCATCGCAACACAGGCATCGTTGGCCGACGCCACGGCGATACATTTGATCATCGTATCTACGGTCTGGGTCTCGCCAGGCTCCAGGAATACCTGTGAGCCGCCCATAGAAGCGGCAAATTCCGAGGTGGATACAGAATCTTCGAGCTTGATCTTCCCGTCCTTCAGAGCGTCAAATATGAGTAGCAGCGTCATAATCTTCGTCACGCTGGCAGGCGGGCGCTGCTCATCGGCTTCTTTCTCGTAGATTACCTGTCCGGTGGAGGCTTCCATCAGGATGGCCGATGGCGCGGAGACGTCCAGGCCGGTGGCAGCATCCTGTCTGGCACCGGAATCCGATTCGGTGTCCGTGCTTTCTTCCGCGCCGGCATCGCTGTCTTGTTCCTGGCTCTGTCCGGTGTCCTCTTCATAGAGGAGAATGTTGTCCGGCGGCGCGGCAAGAGCGACAGACTGGGTACATAAAAATACGCATATTAGTAGAGCAAAGAATCGCTTCATTGGCAACTCTCCATATAGATTCTATTATTACCAGTGTAGTGGAAAAGGAGGGAAAATATAACCTGGGACAGGGTAAAAATAAAAAGGGACACGTTAAAATGAATTGGGGACGGAGGTTTTTTAAAAAACCTCCGTCCCCAATTACCCTGAGAATATTAAATTGCTCTTGTGTATTCTTTCAACCATTCTTTTTCGTCTTCGTTAAGATGTGGTGAGACGATGTCGTATACTTTGGCATGGTATGCGTTCAGCTGGTCTTTGTCTGCCTGTGACAGCAGTTCCGGCTTGATGGCGTCCAAATCTATCGGTACATAGGTGATAGGTTCAAAATACAGGAACTGTCCGTATTCCGTACAGTCGCCTTTTCTTACGACCATCTCGTTCTCCGTGCGGATACCGTGGGAGCCTTCGATATACAGTCCTGGCTCATTCGTGATTACCATGCCTGGTTCCAGCGGATGCTTTTCCTTCTCCCGGATAGCACAGCGAAAGCCGGTAGGGGCTTCATGGATGTTCATCAGATATCCAACGCCATGGCCGGTTCCATGATTGAAGTTCTGACCCCGTTCCCAGAGCGGCTGCCTTGCGAGCACATCCAGGTTATAGCCCGTGGTACCATAGAGGAACACTGCTGCGGCCAGGTGCAGGTTGCACTTGAGGACTGCCGTAAAGTCCTCCTTCATGTTATCCGGAATATTGCCAAGGGCAAAGGTTCTAGTGATGTCGGTGGAACCTTCGTAATATCCACCGCCCGTGTCCGTCAGGAAAAGAGAACCTTCCTTCAGCGGCACGTTCGTCTCAGGCGTCGATGTATAGTGTACGATGGCCCCGTGTTCGCCGAATCCGCAGATTGGCTCAAAGCTCTGCCACAGGTAGCCTTCCTGCTCCTTTCGGAACTCTTCCAGCTTCTCGGCCGCGCTGAGTTCGGTAATCTCGATCTTGCCGACCTGTTTCTTCAGCCAGTACATGAACTTTGTGACAGCCACGCCATCTTTTACGTGTGCATTGACAATATTCTGAAGCTCCGTATCATTTTTCATGGCTTTCATAAGAATCGTCGGGTTGATCTGCTCCACAACCTTAGTGCCCTTTGGAAGGTTGTTATACAAAGCATAGTTTAACCTGGACGGGTCCACAAGCACGGTATCGCTCTCTTTAAACGACTTCACATCCTCATATACCGCATTGTAAGGATGGATGGAGATATTGTCTGCCGCCAGCTTTGCCTTCATCTCTTCCGTCAGCTTTCTCTCATCGATATAAAGCTTCATGTCCTCCATCGTGATGACGGCGTAGGAGAGAAGAAGTGGAAAATATTCGATATCATTGCCGCGCAGATTCGTCGTCCAGCACACGTCATCCAGTGCCCCGATAACGTGGATGTCAGCCCCCGCGGATTTCATGGCTTCGCGGATGCGGGCGAGCTTGGACGCGGTAGAGGCTCCCGTATAAGCTTCTTCAAGCGCGAATGCGGGCTCTTCCGAAAGCGGCGGACGGTCTTCCCATATCCTGTCGACAAGATCCTCGGAATAATCAATCTTTCCGTTCTTAGGAGCGACGGCAGCTTCAAGAGCCTGTCCTTCTCCCATAGCAACGACACGGCCGTCAAATCCCAATGTCCCATTTTCAGGCAGTGCTTCTGTGATAAATTCTTCTACAGAAGGAACGCCGGGATTCCCCATCTTGAACAGCCTGACGCCGCTTCCTTCCAGCTGTTTTTCAGCCTGGATAAAGTATCTGCCATCCGTCCACAGGCCCGCCTCGGTCGGTGTGATGACAGCCGTCCCGGCGGAACCTGTAAAGCCTGTGATAAATGCTCTCGCCTTGAAATGTTCCCCAACATATTCGCTCTGATGGCAATCGTCCGTCGGCACCATGTAGATGTCGAAGCCTTTTTCTGCCATCAGTGCACGCAGAGCAGTGAGCCTTTCTCGTATATTCATGTTAAAACCTCCCTTTTTTATAAATGTCTCTAATATAAAATTCTAACATATATGTTTGCAAATTCAAAGGAATAATTATATAATTATCACGATATAAAAGGAGCAGATTATGTTAAAAGATAAAAAATATTTTTTATTTGATATAGACGGAACACTCGCCGTAGATGACGTACTGTTTGACGGGAGCAGGGAACTCATTGATCATATTTCATCCATCGGCGGCCGTTCCTTCTACATTACGAACAATTCTACAAAAAGCAGAAGAGATTATATGGCTGGCTTCAGGCGGTGGGACATCTCGACAGAGGAAGGCCAGTTTATCACGGCATCCTATGCCACCTGCCGATATCTGAAGGAACATTATTCCGGAAAGAAGCTCTTTGTCATGGGGACTCCGTCCTTTATAGAAGAGGTAAAAGGCTGTGGATTTGCCGTTACAGAACAGGCGGAGGAAGACGTTGCATGTGTAGTGGTCGGATTTGACAGGACGCTTAGGTATGAAAAGGTGGAAGAGGCCTGCAGGCTGCTGTTCCGGCCTGAAGTGGATTATGTCGGCACGAATCCTGATTACCGGTGCCCTGCGTCCTTCGGGTTCGTCCCGGACTGCGGGGGAATCTGCGAGATGCTCAATGTGACGGTGGACAGAAAGCCTTATTACGCCGGAAAACCAAACAAGGAGATTGTGGCCATGTGCATGGAACAGGTGGGCGCAAAGCCGGAGGAGGTCCTTGTCGTAGGCGACAGGCTCTACACCGACATCGCCTGCGGCATCCGGGCAGGGGTAGAGACTGCTCTCGTGCTCACAGGCGAAGCCCGGGAAAAAGACCTCGACGGCACAGAATTCAGACCGGATTATGTATACAGGGATATCCGGCAGCTATATGAAGACTTCATCGGGTAAAGGAGAACGACATAAGTGACTGCCATTATAATTACAGGAATCGCTATACTGCTGGGTATCCTGCTGGAAATCCGGCGGGAAACGCATACGTTCAGAATGACAAGGTATCCTATGGATCCGCCGGTGTTCAGCGGCATGTCGAAAGTTTTCAAAGTGATATTCCTGAGCGATATGCACAACAAGACATATGGACCGGGCAACAGCAGGCTTCTGGACGCGGTGCGCAAGGAACATCCGGATCTGATACTCATAGGAGGCGACATGCTGGTCGGCAAAAAAGGGCACAGCTTCCGCCCGGCGCTACAATTCGTAACACGGCTTGCCGATATCTGCCCAGTCTACTATGCCGACGGCAACCATGAACAGCGTATAAAGGAGAAGCCCGGGGAATATGGCATGGACATGGACGTATATGTAGAAGAACTTCGGAAAGCGGGAGTGCATTTCCTGGACAATGCATTCGCCTGCATGGAGCCGGAAGGCATACCGATCCGCATATATGGCCTCTCCCTGCCCAATCGCTGCTATGGTCGATTCAAAAGGGCAGCGCTTCGGGCGGAAGACATCGCAAACTTAATCGGGACGCGTAAAGAGGGATGCTATAATATCCTGCTTGCACATAATCCCTGCTACGCCGATGTATACAAAGCGTGGGGGGCAGACCTCATACTGTCAGGACACTATCACGGAGGCATCGTGCGCATTCCAGGTCTGGGAGGAATCATCGCCCCCGGCTTTTTTCTCTTTCCGAAGCACTCGGGCGGGAAATATACAGAAGGGGATGCGACAATCATAGTGAGCAAAGGGGTTGGCAGCCATACGCTGCCGGTCAGGCTTTTTAATCCTGCTGAGGCAGTCGTCCTGGAATTTCACAAAGAAAACTTGTGAAAACGTTCCCCAGACGGTATAATAAATTAGTTGTGACTGAATAAGACAAAAGGAGCATATATGGGTATACCAGTTAAGCTTCAGGTGTTCGAGGGGCCGTTGGACCTTCTGCTGCATCTGATTGACAAGAATAAAATCGATATATATGATATTCCGATAGTAGAGATAACAAACCAGTATATGGAATATATCCGGGCCATGGAGAAGGAAGACCTGAATGTGATGAGCGAATTCCTCCTGATGGCGGCAACGCTCCTTGATATCAAGTGCCGGATGCTGCTTCCCAAAGAATTGAATGAGGAAGGCGAAGAAGAGGACCCGAGGCAGGAGCTCGTCGAACAGCTGCTGGAATACAAAATGTACAAGTATATGTCCTATGAGCTGAAGGACAGGCAGGTCGACGGCGAGATGGTACTTTATAAAGACCCGACGATACCGGAAGAAGTTCTGGAATATGTAGAGCCGGTCGATATGGATGCATTGCTCGGGGATCTGACGCTTCTGAAGCTGAACCGTATCTTCAAAGATGTGATGCGCAGGCAGGCAGACAAGATAGATCCGGTCCGCAGCACGTTCGGGAAGATTGAAAAAGAAGAAGTCACGCTGCCTGAGAAACTGGATTATGTGACGGATTATGCAAAGATACATAAGAAGTTCAGCTTTCGTGAGCTTCTGGAGAAGCAATGTTCCAAAGTGCAGCTTATCGTGACATTTCTAGCGGTCCTGGAACTGATGAAAGTCGGAACGGTCTTCATCGAGCAGGAGCAGCAGTTTGATGACATTATCATTACATCCGTGTTATAGATGAGAGTGGGAAAGGTAGTATGGAAGAAGTGGAGATTCGTAAGTTAGAAGGCGTGATAGAAGCCATTTTATTTACCATGGGAGAGTCGGTGGAGCTTGGCAAGATAGCTTCTGCCATCGAACATGATGAAGATACGACGAGAAAGATTATCCGGCAGATGATGGTCAGGTATGACGAGGAGGACCGGGGCGTCCGCATCATTGAACTGGAAGGCTGCTTCCAGATGTGTACGAAGAAGGAGATGTACGAATACCTGATCAAGATAGCAAAGCAGCCGCGCAAATTCGTCCTGACGGATGTCCTGCTTGAGACGCTGTCGATTGTAGCGTACAAGCAGCCGGTCACGAAGCTGGAGATTGAGAAGATCAGAGGGGTCAAATCAGACCATGCGGTAAATAAGCTCGTAGAGTATAACCTTGTCTGCGAAGTGGGCAGGCTGGATGCTCCGGGACGTCCGCTGCTGTTCGGGACGACGGAAGAGTTCCTGCGCAGGTTCAGCATCCAGTCGGTGGAAGAGCTTCCAAGCCTTAATCCGGAACAGATGGAGAACTTCAAGACAGAGGCGGAGGAAGAGATACAGCTCAAGCTGGACGTATGACAGCCGCTGCCTCAGGATGAAAAATGTTCATAGTATCCGTGTACAGAACATAGATTACAGTAACACAGATTATATGCGGTGCTGTATATGAAAAAGAAATACTGTATGATAGGTATGATTATGATGATAGTTCTCTCTGGCTTTCCCTCCTTCGGCACACATGCCGGGGATGAGGACGTCCCGGAAGAGCTGTCACAGCTATACGCCCGGTCCGCAGTTCTTATGGATGCTGACAGCGGGCGTGTTTTATTTGGCAAAGAGGAAGATGTGGTAAGGCCGATGGCCAGCACCACGAAGATCATGACTTGTATCCTTGCGCTGGAGAACATGCAGGAAGATGAGGTGACGGCGGCATCGGATTATGCTGCGAGCCAGCCAAAAGTCCGGCTTGGGGTGAAGGGGAAAGAGGAGTTCCGGATGAAGGACCTCCTATACTCGCTTATGCTGGAATCCCATAATGACAGTGCGGTAGTGATTGCGGAAGGGATTGCAGGATCGGTGGAGGAATTTGCCGTCATGATGAATGAGAAGGCGGCAGAGCTTGGATGCAGCAATACATATTTTGTCACCCCGAACGGGCTGGACGGTTATGACGATGGGGGGACGCACTCGACGACTGCGAGAGATCTGGCGGCAATCATGAGGTACTGCATCAGGGAATCGCCGAAGAAGGACGCGTTCCTTGAAGTGACGCGCACGAAGGAGTACAGCTTTACAAATGTAAAAGGAGACAGGAGCTTTTCGTGCAGCAACCACAATTCGTTCCTGACGATGATGGACGGAGCCCTGTCGGGAAAGACAGGATTCACGGCCGACGCCGGATACTGCTACGTAGGAGCCCTTGAACGGGACGGCCGGACATTCATCGTAGCCCTCCTGGCCTGCGGATGGCCGAACAATAAAGGATATAAATGGCAAGACACGAGGAAGCTGATGGAGTACGGCATCGCCAATTACCAGTACCGGACGGTCTGGCAGGATATGGAGCTCAAAGACATAAAGGCAGAAAAGGGAATAAAAAAAGGAGATGAATTTGGGGGCGATGCGAAGATTCCGGTCAAGGTTGCGGATGCAGATAAAGACTTCAAAGTGCTGCTCAAAGAAGGAGAGAAAGTAGACGTGGCCTGTGATGTAAGCGAGGCGCTTGCCGCACCGGTCAAGGAAGGGAAAAAAGTCGGCACGGTCACCTATATGCTGGACGGCGAGCTGTTGAGGGAATTCCCGGTCATAACTACGGAATCTGCAGACAGAAAAGATGCCGGATGGTGTGCAGAGGTTCTTGTGAAGAAACTTCTGATGCAATAGGCAGCTATCCATTACGAAATCTTATATCCCCATAACGAACGGTAATTTCACAATCTTCCGCAGGAATGATACTATATAAGTGAAGAAAGAGGAATGAAGTTCACGATTAGGAGGTGTCATTATGGGAAACATTATAGGATGGGCTGTCGTAGCTGTAGCGGCGCTGTATGGAATATATATTGTAGTATCTGACAGAAAAAGGCACTTCTAGGCGGAAACAGACGGCGGAAATGACGGGAACAGGGGCTGCAAACTGTATGCTGATTACTATAGGCAGACAGTATGCGGCCCCTGTATATTCAGAGGAGGTTCTTCCTGACGTACTGGAGGAAAAGCTTCATGGCCGGGGAAAGGTCTTTGGACGAACGCAGGGCGATTCCTAAGTTGCGGTACGACTTAGGTACAAGCGGCCGGGTCACATAATCTCCGTGGTATAGTGACAGAAAAAGCTGAGGCATGATGCTGATGCCAAGTCCGTGTTCCACCATCGATGCGATAGAATAATCGTTCTTGCCGGTAAATTTAATGTCTGGCGTAATTCCTGCCTTTTCAAGCAGCGGATGTATATCCGCGTCATTGACCCGGTCGTATATGATAAACGGCTGGCTTTCAAACAGCTCGATCGGCACTTTCTCAAGCTCCGCAAAAGGGTGCCCCTTCGGAAGGACCGCAAGGAGGGGGTCCTGCTCTACGTGGATGAAATCATAGGTTTTATCCTTTTGAAAGCTTGTAAGGCCGATATCTACGGTGAAATCTTCCAGCCATCTGGCAATCTCCCCGCCGCTTCCTTCCATAATCTGAAATACGATACCCGGGTAGTCGGCCTGGAACCGGCGGATGATATCAGGAAGCCAGCGTATCGAACAGCTGACATAAGTTCCGACGCGTAACGTACCTTTTTTCAGGCCCTTCAGAAAAGAGATTTCCTGATTGACGGTCTCGTTGGAAAAGAGCAGCGCCCGGATAGACGGGAGCAGGGCCTCGCCCTCCGGCGTAAGGGATACGCCTTTGTGGCCTTTGTAGAACAGCGGGAAGCCGACCTCGGCCTCAAGCGACTTCATCATTTGCGTGATTCCGGACTGTGTATAGCCAAGCTTTTCACCCGCCTTTGTAAAGCTGCCGAGATGGATGGCGGTCAGCAGCACTTCACATTTTTTCAGATCCATAAGCCCTTTTTCCTTTCTTTTTTCTTCCGTTGTTATGTGCCTGATTTAATTATATAACAGATGGGACCGGAAAAGAAAGTTTTAAGGGTGGATTTTTCTCCGGATGCATGTATAATCTACAGTATACGTAAAAAGATATATGCCCCGCCCGTCGGGGATGAAGGAGGAGAGAAGATGTCTATAGAAAGAGTCAGAGATTATTTTCGGCAGTATGGCATGGAAGGACGGATCAGAGAGGTAGATGCATCCAGCGCTACGGTGGAGACGGCTGCCGCTGCCCTTGGATGCGAGCCGAAGCGTATTGCCAAGACGCTGTCGTTTTGTGCGGGGGAAGATATTATCCTAATAGTAGCTGCAGGTGATAGGAAGATAGACAATAAGAAGTACAAAGCACGGTTCGGCTGCAAGGCACAGATGCTGAAGGCAGAAGAAGTAGAACCCATCGTGGGCCATGGCGTAGGGGGAGTATGTCCCTTTGGCATTAATGACGGAATAGACGTGTACATGGATGTGTCGCTGAAAAGGTTTGACACCGTATTTCCTGCGGCCGGAAGCGGGAACAGCATGATTGAGCTCAGCATAGATGAGCTGGAGCAGTACGGAGGCAGCAGCGGATGGGTCGATGTGTGCAGAGAGCGCTGAGAGGCGGCCTCTGAAAAAGACATATGCCATCATTGCAAAATGTCAGGGATTCTTTTATAATAGCTTACAGGAAGAGTATTTTAAAAGCTGGCATTTTCTTCATATGGCATATAACTTGACGAAGGGAGGGAACAGTTGGTCCAATCAATTCTGACGTACCAAAGCAGTGCATCTGCACCGCTGTCCGGATAAGGCGACAGGCCTTTTCTGATGGAATCGCAGCCGCTTCTGGCAGAATCCACAATTAAATTCTTGGAGAGAGAAAAGCAGGAATATTCTTTCCGTCTTTTACCGATATTTTGTTGATTTTAATATTGACATTTCCCGGTAAGTATAATACTATATTAATCGAGGAACGAACATTCGTTCGACAATGAGAAGGAGAGCATATTATGGTAAGTGATGATAAGAAGAAAGCGCTCGATGCGGCGATATCGAAACTAGAGAAAGATTTTGGAAAAGGCACGGTCATGAAATTGGGTGATCCGGCAGCCCAGGTACAGGTAGAGACGGTGCCGACTGGTTCCCTCAGCCTTGACCTTGCTCTGGGGCTCGGCGGCGTCCCGAAGGGGCGTGTAATCGAGATATATGGACCTGAGTCAAGCGGTAAGACGACGGTGGCGCTCCACATGATAGCCGAGGTGCAGAAGCGCGGGGGGATAGCAGGCTTTATCGATGCAGAGCACGCGCTGGATCCTGTATACGCGGGCAATATAGGCGTCGATATTGATGAGCTGTACATATCACAGCCGGACAGCGGAGACCAGGCGCTCGAGATTACCGAGACGATGGTGCGCTCCGGCGCGATGGATATCGTTGTCGTCGATTCAGTGGCCGCGCTCGTGCCCAGGCAGGAGATTGAAGGCGATATGGGCGACAGCCATGTAGGGCTTCAGGCGAGGCTTATGTCCCAGGCGCTGAGGAAGCTGACACCTGTAATCAGCAAGTCAAACTGTGTCGTAATCTTCATCAATCAGCTGAGGGAGAAGGTGGGAATCATGTTCGGCAATCCGGAGACGACTACCGGCGGCCGTGCCCTTAAGTTCTATGCTTCTATCCGTATGGATGTCAGAAGGATAGAGACGCTGAAGCAGGGCGGAGAGATGGTCGGCAACCGGACGCGGGTCAAGATCGTAAAGAATAAGATTGCGCCTCCGTTTAAAGAAGCAGAGTTTGACATCATGTTCGGGAAAGGAATCTCCCGCGAAGGCGATATCCTGGATCTGGCCGCAGGCATCAATGTAATCAATAAGAGCGGCGCGTGGTATGCTTACAACGGCGATAAGATCGGACAGGGACGTGAAAATGCCAAGATGTATCTGGCGGAGCATCCGGATATGCTGGAAGAAGTAGAGGCCAGGATACGGGCGCATTATCATCTGGGAGCGGATGCCGCCGCGACGGCGGAAGAGGCCGTCCCGCAGGAAAGCAAGAAGAAAGAATCCAGGAAAAAGGATGAGGACAAGCAATAATGACAGTCACGAAGATAGAGCCTGTGACGAAGACGAGATACCGGATATATGTGGACGGACAGTTCGCCTTTATATTATATAAAGGCGAACTGTCCCGTTATCATATCGCGGAAGATGAGGAAATCACAGAAGAGACATACGAGACGATCCGGACGGAAGTGATCTTAAAGCGGGTCAAGCTTAAGGCCATGCATCTGCTGAACGACATGGACCGCACGGAGGGACAGCTCAGGACGAAGCTCGGGCAGGGCGGCTATACGGAAGATATGATTGACGCTGCCATAGACTATGTCAAGGCTTTTGGATATATCAATGACGACGCCTATGTGAGAAGATTCATAATGGGCAGAAAAGAGAGAAAGAGCAGACGGGAGATCAAAGCGGCGCTCAGCCAGAAAGGTATCCCGAAGGAACAGATCGATGCCGCCATGGAAGAGTGCTATGGACAAGAGGATTCCCAGGCGGCCATACGGAAGATACTGGAAAAGAAAAAGTATGACCCCGCCACCGCGCAAGACGCCGAAAAGCGCAGAATCATGGGCTATCTGACACGCAAAGGATTCAGCTATGATGACATCCGTCATGTAATACAAGTTTCTGAGTGGAATGCTTGACATCTTTGTGAAAACAGTATAAAATTTAAGTGTTGTATTTGTACAATGAAAATTTAATAAGGAGGTGCTCCTGTGCCGATAGGAATAGTAATTGCTGTAGCCGTGGTGCTTGTTATAGTAACAGCGGCAGTCAGTCATTTTGTTACGGTCTCCAATCTGAAGAAGAATGCAGAATCTAAGATTGGAAATGCGGAAAGCAAGGCCAGAGAAATTATTGACGACGCGGTGAAGACAGCCGAGGCCAAGAAAAAGGAGTCTCTCTTGGAAATTAAGGAAGAGTCTATCAAGAATAAGAACGAGCTTGAAAAAGAGACAAAAGAACGCAGGGCAGAATTGCAGCGTTACGAGAAAAGAGTCCTTTCCAAAGAAGAGGCACTGGATAAGAAGTCAGAGGCTATCGAGAAGCGTGAGTCAGGGTTTGCAGCAAAAGAAGAACAGCTTAAGCAGCGCGAAACGAAAGTGGAAGAGCTGAGTAAGCAGCGAGTACAGGAACTAGAAAGAATCTCAGGACTTACCTCCGAACAAGCAAAAGAATATTTGTTAAAAACTGTTGAAGAAGATGTTAAACATGATACCGCTAAGATGATCAAAGAATTGGAGACGCAGGCGAAGGAAGAGGCGGACAAGAAGGCGAAGGAATATGTTGTCACCGCTATCCAGAGATGCGCCGCAGATCATGTGGCGGAAACTACAATTTCGGTTGTACAGCTTCCAAGTGATGAAATGAAAGGAAGGATCATCGGAAGGGAAGGACGTAATATCCGCACCCTCGAAACGCTTACGGGCGTAGAGCTTATTATCGATGATACCCCGGAAGCCGTCGTCTTGTCAGGCTTCGATCCAATCAGGAGAGAGGTCGCAAGGATAGCGCTTGAGAAGCTGATTGTTGACGGACGTATTCATCCGGCAAGAATTGAGGAGATGGTAGAGAAAGCGCAGAAAGAAGTAGAGACGATGATTCGTGAAGAAGGAGAGGCGGCAGCTCTTGAAGTAGGCGTACATGGAATTCATCCTGAGCTCATCAGGCTTTTAGGACGGATGAAATTCAGAACGAGCTATGGGCAGAATGCACTCAAGCATTCTATCGAAGTTGCGCAGCTGTCAGGCCTTCTGGCGGGAGAAATCGGCCTTGACGTCAGAGTGGCGAAAAGGGCAGGTCTTCTGCACGATGTAGGAAAATCTATTGATCATGATGTGGAAGGCTCACATATTCAGATTGGAGTGGATCTCTGTAGGAAATACAAGGAATCTGCGACGGTCATCAATGCGGTAGAGGCTCATCACGGCGATGTAGAACCGGAAACTTTAATTGCATGTGTAGTACAGGCAGCTGATACGATATCGGCGGCAAGACCAGGTGCAAGAAGAGAAACAATTGAAACATATACAAACAGGTTAAAACAATTAGAAGATATCACCAATCAGTTTAAAGGTGTTGAGAAATCTTTTGCAATTCAGGCGGGTAGAGAGATTCGTGTAATGGTAGTTCCAGAGCAGGTATCTGATGCAGACATGGTATTGATGGCCAGAGATATAGCAAAGCAGATAGAGTATGAGCTAGAATATCCTGGGCAGATTAAAGTCAATGTAATCCGTGAGTCACGTGTTACTGACTATGCCAAGTAGAAGATAAATGTTGAAGGGAGCTGTCACGCTGAGCAATCAGCGTGACAGCTCTTTTTTTGTATCATAGGAAACTTCGTTCCCTTAGTTCTACCCTCGAGCATCTACTTTTCGGCCGGTGCATATGCAATCAATACGATGTCTTCTTCTGTCTGCTGCTTCAGCTTTTCCTGCAGTTCGTTGATTTCTTTTATACAGTCAGACGAGATATGGGCAATCTCATATTCATGTTCCATGGGAATCACCTCCACAGTTAGTATTGGCAGAACATTAGAAATTAAACGCTGTGCCAAAATATCACGCACGCTCCGCCTGAACTGGAATTTTCAATTTCGGCGGAGCCTCCAAGCTGTTCTGCAAGCTGCTTTACGATATAAAGTCCAAGCCCCGAATGTCCGCCTTTCGTGCTGCGGGCGATATCGCCTCTGTAAAATCTGTCAAACGCTTTCTGCAGATCCTGGCTGCCGAATCCAGGTCCGGAATCACAGATTCGATAACATACCCGCTCCTTTTCAAGCGATACATCTATCGTAATCCTGCCGCCCCGGGGTGTAAACTGCATGCTGTTGGATATGATATTGTCAATGATACGCGACAGCATTTCCGCATCCGTCCTGACGGGGGAGAGCAAGTCGCCGTGTATATCCAATGCCAGCTCGATGTCTTTGCAGCAGGACTGTAATCGATAATCCTGTACCTTTTGCGACAGCAGTTCCTGTATATCTATGGCGGTGGGCTGTGGCTGGATATCCGGCCGCTCCAGATCCGCCGCATCCTGCATTCTCTGGACGAGAGAGGCACTTTTTTCTGTGTTGGCCTTTATGACGGAAAGATAACGGTGCCACTTTTCGCTGTCGTCGGGAGTGCTGTCCAGCAGCGCATCCGTATATGCCAGAATGACAGAAAGAGGAGATTTCAAATCGTGGGCCAGAGCCTCTGTCATGAAGACTCGTTCCTGTTCCATATGCCATTGGGCGGACAACGAGCTTTTCAATTCCTCTTTCATATCAGAAAATGCGCTGCAGAGCCTGCCCAGCTCATTATCTGAATGATAGTCGATTTCAAAGTCAAGGTTCTTCTCCCGTATGTTCTTGGCAGCGTCGGTAAGTAGCCGAAGCGGGTAATTGATTTTCTCAGCCAGTATCCTGGAAAAAAGAAATGTAAAGCCGATAATATACATAAACGGTGAAAACAGAGCAATGCCTATAGCTACAGCGGTCAGACGTCCCCGGTCATTGGCGAACGTCATCTTGATCTGATAGGAGAGAAGCACAGCTCCTTCTATATTCCCGCCGGCCTCTGTAATAGGGACGGTATGGATATAATATCCGTCTCGGAAGATGGTTGTATTCAGGAAGCTGTCAAATAATTCGTCTCTCGTATCAAACAGCTTTTGCGAATGGGTACCATACAGGATATTGCCGTCATTATCTACGACCTGATAGGACATATCTTCCCCTCTTATGACACCTGCCAGATCAGCTCCGCCCTCCTGAACCAGGAGCTCTGTGCTCTTTTCCCGGACATATGCTTCGATGCCGGGAATCTGCCGCTCATAGTAATCGGCCGGGTATATATCTTTACCAAGCGACTTCGTGAACAGGTAATAAGCGAGGGCACAGGTAAGCGCGGACGCTGCCGCGCTGGCAGCTACGATCATGATGAGGGTCCGCCGGAAGAGGGGGGCAAATGATTCGTTTCTCATCCTAATTCTCCTCCTTGGTCATGCATTTTGTTCCATTTATATCCGATTCCCCAGACCGTTTGAATATACCCGCTGCCTGGTGCGGCGGTGGCAAGCTTTGACCGGATTCTTTTGATCCGTTCGACAACGGTTGCAGAATCGCCATCGGAATCAAACCCCCAGACTTTTTCATAAATCTGTTCTCTTGAAAAAACCTGCCCTGCATGGAGGGCCAGAAGTTCAACGATATCATACTCCCGTTTCGTAAGGGGCACGCTATTTCCATCTACGATGACCTCACGTTCCTTTATGCAGATGCACAGGTTACCGAAATACAGCTTCGAACGTCTGCCCTCTGTGTTGATATACTGGGACCGCGCTTCCCTGCGCAGGCTGGCCTCGATTCGGGCCATCAGTTCTCGCAGTCCGAAGGGCTTTGTGATATAGTCATCTGCGCCGATGGTCAGCCCTTTGACCTTATCGGCTTCTGATTGCTTTGCGCTCAGAAAGATGACCGGGCAGAGCACGTCATCACGGATTGCCCTGCAGACGTCAAAGCCGTCCCTTCCCGGCATCATAATATCGAGAATAATAAGATCCGGCTGCATTTTGGACAGTGCTATCCCCGTCTGCCCGTCATAGGCAGCCAGCACCTCATGGCCTTTGGCCTTCAGCTCTTCTTCAAGAAGCGTTACAAGGTCGACTTCATCGTCTATGATTAATATTTTACTCAAAACAGAACTCCTTTCCTGCTGGGCGGCATATGCCACGGTATCTGCTTACCCATATGTTTTCCTTCCTTCCCATATGTTAAACCATATGATTCCCCCTATCAAGAATAATGTGAGGCCGGCAGAGACTGCAGCCAGTCCGGCGGCCCCGGTTCGTGCCATCCCGGATATGACTGCCGAGGACGGCATGATTCCCCCGTCTTTGAGGAAACAGGCTCCAGGCAGCATCCCGAGCTTAACGGGCCACGTCCACGGGACGAGCGGCCATGCTGCTAAGCCCAGACGTGTGGGCCCGAGCAATGCCGCCATTAAGAGGCCGCATATGCTCATGCCGACAGACGCGCCCGTACCCCATAAGAAACTGACCCACAGATGAAGTGCCAGCAGTGGAAGTGAGCCGGCAATAGATAGGGCGGCCGCGGCTATGAACAGGCCAGGCGAAACATGGCCAGGCGACGCTATATTCATGCCTGCGCAGAAGGTCAGCACAGCGATAAGTGTACACGCAGACAGGCAGAAAAGAAGTAAAAGAAATTTTCCGAGATATAACCTGGCTCTCGGTATCCCTGTCGCTAAAAAGCTATTAAAATCTCCGGCCAGTTCTTCTGAGTGGACGACAGCACCTGAAAGGATGCCGGCGCCTACTGGAATGATGAATACCGTCCACAGCGTAAAAAAGCCCTCAAAGGCAAACTTCTGGGTAAATCCGGAGCGAACCGAAAGGTAGACAGCCGCGCAAGATGAGAATACGACAGGCATGCAAAAGGTAAACCAGCGGATAGCGGTCCGTTTCGTCTTAAGCCATTCTGATGATAAGAGCATCCACATCATTCTTCCCTCCTTTTAAACCATGCCGCAGTCAGAAACGAGACGACGAGAAATGCAGCGATTGACACTGCGATTCCAACTGGTATGACGGAAGCATCCAGCAGAGGGTTCCCCCTTTCCAATACCATACCGTTCGGGTGTACTCCGATGACAGGGCACATTAGTCTCATTGCCCAGCTCCATGGCACTGCAATCCAGTATGGCTGCGGTGCGGCCAGGATACCTACAGCCATTCCTGCAAATCCGATTCCCATGCTCAGGAAGATGCCTCCCTTTGTAGCAGCCCACAGCTGGAGCGGAATAAGTACAAGTGAAGTGATCCAGCAGAGTGCGCCTGCTGCAATAATCTGGCCGAAAGGAACAGAGCCGGACCCGGACAGCACACCCGCCATGACGGCCGAAATGGTCAATATGAGTGTAGAAAACAAGCTGTGGATGGACATAGCAGCGATTTTATCTGCCCATAGTGCCGCGGGCGGTACATCATGAGCACGAAGGGACCGGTAATTGCCGGATTTTTTTTCCTGCGCGGCTGCCAGTGCGGCAAATAACGCAAACCCAAGAGGCAGAAATGCCAGTGGCCACCAGTTGTATACGAGAGCGAGCAGGCTCTGCCACATCCAGCGGCTGTTCTCAGACAGCGGGTTTTTCATAAGCGTAGCATGCATTATCACCGCATATGCTGTGAAAAATAAGGGAATAAAGACAACGAGCCTACGCATAAATGTTCTTTTGTACTTTAGCATTTCTGATTTCAGTCCATGCATCTTTTCTGTCCTCCTTTGAGAATGACATCTGTGAAGAATTGCTCGAGATTCCTGCCGGGTGCCGGTGTGCCTTGGAACAAGAGCCGCCCTTTGTCGATGATTCCAATCGTGTCTGTAATCTGTGCGACCTCTGAGAGTATGTGGCTGGATAAGAGTACGGTAATGCCCTTATCAGGTAATGAGGCGATAAGCCCGCGCAGTTCCTGGATACCAAAAGGGTCAAGCCCGTTGGCAGGTTCGTCGAGAATGAGCAGCTCTGGTTCACTGAGCAGGGCTACGGCCAATCCGAGCCGCTGTTTCATTCCCATGGAAAATTGGGCGGCCCGTTTTTTGCCTGTACCTTTTAGATGGACGGTATCCAGCACTTCATCGATTTTTTCCTTTGGTATGCCAAGAAGCTTTGTATGCACAAGAAGGTTTTCTTTTGCCGTAAGGTTGCCGTACAAGGCGGGGGATTCGATCAGAGAGCCGATTCTCCCCAATACAGCCCTTTCCCAGGGCTTCCTGTTGAAGAGAATCTGTCCGGCGGATGGCCGGAGGAGGCCGACAAGCATTTTGAGTGTCGTAGATTTTCCTGCGCCATTCGGTCCGAGAAGCCCATAGATGCTGCCGCGCTCGATTTCCAGGGAAATATTGCTTACGGCCTGTTGGCTTCCATATCTTTTTGATAAATTTTTTGTTTCCAGAATGAAATCTTTCATGTCTGAACATCCTTTCTTTTATAAGTTGAATTCTGCTGCTTATCGAATGCTAGCACAAAAGAATAACATTTCTATAACGTTCCGGATTATCAGCGTTAAAAAAGTAACGTTTGACATTCTATACTGTAATAATTATAATTACAGTATGCGGCGGCATAATCGTTGCAATATAAGTCAAAGATATGGAGGCTGCGATGGAAAAAGGAAATAAGAAGTTACAAGATGAAGCATATGGGGAGAAGACATCAGATGTCTGGAGAGAGGGGTATGTCGGAACCTACGCGTCTGACAAGAGCAGAGGGGTATATCGTTTTATGGTCAACCTCAATAACGGACGCATGACAGAACCGGAACTGCTATATGAAGCACACAATGCAAAATGGGTGTCCCTGGCAGGGGATATGCTTGCTTTTCCTACGGAGCGGCAAAACAGGGCAGGAACATGCTTTGCAAGCCTTACGGATAAGGGGGCAAGCTTTGTAGGAGAGATACTGGAGGAGAAAGACACGCCGTGCTTCATCCTGCAGGAGGGAGCCTTCGCATATACGGCCAACTACCATGATGGCACGGTCATGATATACCATATGGGACAGGAAGGACCTGAAGCTGCAGGCAGGATTGAAAATGGAGAGGAGGCAGGCTGCCATCAGATTATGTTACATGGGCCATATGTGATGGTTCCCTGTCTGACGCAGCATCGCATCCGGCTGTTTGACCGGACAGATGGTTTCCGCTCGTGCGGCGCTGTCCGGTTCCCGGATGGAAGCGGGCCGAGGCACGGAGTGTTTAACGCGTCACATACGCTGCTGTATGTGGTGAGCGAATGGAGCAATGAGCTGTTCATATTTGAAGTGAAGGAGGATACGTTTCTGTTACGCCAACAGTTAACGATACTTCCCGAAGATACACAAAGCGGGAGAAGGAAGCAGGCTGCGTCTGCCGCGGCAGTACGTCTTACGGAAGATGAAAGGTTTTTGTATATATCCATTCGGGGGCTGAATCTTCTGGCTGTGGTGGATGTCGGCGGGAGCAGCGCGGCGGTGCTTCAACATGTGCCATGTGGCGGAGATCATCCAAGGGATTTTGTCCTGACGGAAGACGAAAGGTTTCTTCTCGTTGCAAACCGTTTTTCGGGAGAGGTAGTCAGTTTGGAAAGAGACAGGATGAGCGGCAGGATCATTGGAATCCGAAGCCGTATCAGCATGCCGGAGGGAGTTGCTCTGGCGATAAGGCAAGGCAGTGAATCGATGAAGGAGGAAATGTGATGCAGATAACAGAGATAGGAGTCATCGGCCTGGCGGTTATGGGAAGAAGTATTGCCCTAAACATGGCGGACCATGGATTTAAAGTAGGCGGATATAACAGGAGCGGCAAAGTGACGGACGAGGTGGTTAAGGAGTACCCGCATGAGAACTTTATACCTTTTTATGATATGGAGTCGCTCGTCGCGTCCCAGGAGCGTCCGAGACGGTTCCTGATTATGGTGAAGGCAGGAAAGCCGGTCGATATGGTAATCGAACAGCTCGTTCCTCTGCTGGATGAAGGAGACATGATACTGGACGGAGGGAACTCATTTTTTGAGGATACGAGAAGGCGTGAAAGAAGTCTGAAGTCGAAGGGCATCTATTACTTTGGCACCGGCGTATCAGGGGGAGAGCACGGCGCGCGTTTCGGCCCTTCCATCATGCCGGGGGGAGAGGAGTCCGCCTACAGCCACATCGCCCCGGTGCTGGAAGCGGTCGCGGCCAAAGCCAAAGGGGAACCATGCTGTGCTTACATGGGTCCGGACGGTGCCGGTCATTATGTAAAGATGGTGCATAACGGGATAGAGTATGCGGATATGCAGCTCATAGCGGAAGCCTATCTGCTGCTGAAATACGCCGGAGGTCATACGAATGAAGAGCTCGCGGCTATCTTTGAAGAGTGGAACGAAGGGGAGCTGAAGAGCTACCTGATTGAGATTACGGCCAGGATATTCCGGGAAGCAGATGATTATGCCCAAGGGGAGCTGGTGGATCATATACTTGACAGCGCGGGGCAGAAGGGTACCGGCCGTTGGACCAGCCTGGAGTCGCTTAGGCAGGGAGTGAACGTATCTATGATTACGGCAGCCTGCAACGCTAGGATCATGTCCAACAGGATAGAAGAGAGAAAGGCAGCGCAATCGTTGATTAACGGTTCTCAGAACAGGCCTGCTGTGGATAAAGGGACATTTGCCGATATGGTCAGGAAGGGTCTCTATACTGCGAAAATCGTCGCATATGCCCAGGGGTTTGACCTGCTCAGACATGCCTCTGCGGAGTATGGGTGGAATCTCAATTACGGAAGGATTGCGTCCATATTCCGTGCCGGGTGCATTATACAGGCCCAGTTCCTCGATGAGATAACAAAAGCATTTGACAAGGATTCGGAACTTACGAACCTGATGCTGGATTCTTATTTTCTGGAAGGTATCAACCGGGGGAAGGAGGGCCTTCAGAATATCCTGTGCCTTGGCATCCAGAACGGGATCCCGCTGCCGGCTATGAGCCAGGCGGAAGCTTACATCGATGCATTCAGAGGGATGCCGGTGGGGGCGAATCTCATCCAGGCCCAGAGGGATTGCTTTGGCGCCCACACATTCGAAAGAACAGACCGGGAAGGCATTTTCCATCACGACTGGGGGCAGGACAATGAATAAGGAGCAGACATTTACCATTTTCGGCGGTACCGGGGACCTGACGTTCCGTAAGCTGATACCGGCGCTCTATAATATGGCGGCTGCGGATAATGAGCAGCTCAACGGGCAGATTGTCATTATAGGAAGAAGAGACTATACGAGCGAGGAGTACCGGAAGCTGGCGGGAGAATGGGTTGAGAGATTTGCCCGTCTTTCCTACAGGGAGGAGATTTACAAAGAGCTGGCAGAGCGTATCGTCTATTACCGCATGGACTTTACGGATGAAGAGGAATATAAAGGGCTGGACGAGTTCTACAGAGCATCAGGTGCCGGCGGCCATATCTTTTATTTCGCCGTGGCGCCCCGCTTCTTCGGTACGATAGTAAAAGGGCTCAAGGCCGTCCATGGCGCCGGCAGCGGCAAGGTAGTCATCGAGAAGCCGTTCGGGGAGAATCTTAAGGCGGCAGAAGAGCTGAATATCATGATGGAAGCATTTTTCCAGCCGGACCACATATACAGGATTGACCATTATCTTGGAAAGGAGATGGTCAGGAATATCCAGACGATTCGGTTTGCCAACCCTATCTTCAGCAATATATGGGATGCAGATCATATTGAATGCATTCAGATATCTGCCCTTGAAGAGGTCGGCGTCGAGACACGGGGCGGTTATTATGATCACAGCGGTGCGCTGAAAGATATGATGCAGAACCACCTGTTCCAGATACTCACGATAGTTGCGATGGATCGTCCCCAGGGACCTGGGGTGGAAGAGATGCACGGGGAGCAGATGAAAGTGCTTCAAGCGCTCGCCCTGCCGGAAGATGCCACCAAAAGCGCGGTGCTCGGACAGTACAGAGGATACCGGAGCGAGAAGGCCGTGGCTGCCCATTCTGCCACAGAGACATATGCCGCGCTTCGTCTCTTCGTGGAGAATGACAGGTGGAGAGGGATGCCGTTCTATATCCGGACGGGGAAGAAGCTTACGAAGCGGGAGATGCAGGTGGCAGTCGTATTTAAGAGTCCCGTACCGGGCGTGCCGCAGAACATCCTGAATATTAAGATTCAGCCGACGGAAGGCGTATATCTGCAGTTCAATATAAAGAGGCCTGGCGAGCTGGATGAGATTATCCAGGCGAAGATGGACTTCTGCCAGAGCTGTTCGTATATCAACCAGATGAATACGCCGGAGGCGTATGAGAGGCTGATTGGCGCATGCATCCGCGGGGAGCGGTCCTGGTTTTCCCAGTGGGACCAGGTCGAGACGAGCTGGAACTATGTAGATGCCTTACGGGAACGGTACGTTAGCCAGCGGCTTCCTGTATATGCGTATGAGCCCGGCAATGCAGGACCGGACGAGGCGGACAGGATGCTGGAGCGTTATGGCCATGCATGGTTTGACTGACCGGACAGAGGGATATTAGCGGGAAATATGCGCATAATGCAGGATTGGAACGATAAAATTGCAAAAACGTCATGAGAGACTTGGAATAATGCCGTTGTAAATGACAAAAAGAATATTATGGAAATTAATCTTGCAAATCGACGTATCTTATACTATAATGATTTACTAGAATGTGAAATAAAATATGAAAAAGATAGGATGGATGGAACAATGGCGTTGACATTATCAGAAAAGGCGGCTAGGGTAAAGCCGTCATCAACACTTGCGATTACTGCGAAAGCGAAAGCGATGAAGGCAGAAGGCATTGATGTGGTAGGATTTGGAGCTGGGGAACCGGATTTTAATACACCGGATAATATTAATGAGGCTGCGATTGATGCCATCCGGTCTGGATTTACAAAATATACCCCTGCCTCCGGGACAGAGGAGCTGAAAAAAGCAGTGAGCAGGAAATTCCAGGACTTTAACGGTCTTGATTATGCAGCGAACCAGATCGTCGTGAGCAACGGGGGAAAACATTCGCTTACGAACATTTTCCAGGCAATCACGAATCCGGGAGACGAAGTCATCATTCCGGCGCCGTACTGGCTGACATACCCGGAGATTGTCAAGCTGTGCGACAGCATCCCGGTTGTCATCTACGGCACGAAAGAGTCGGGGTATAAGGTGACGGCAAAGCAGATTGAAGGAGCCATTACGAATAAGACGAAGGCTCTCATATTGAATACGCCGAACAACCCGACCGGCATGGTATATTCGGAGGCAGAGCTGCGTGCCATCGCGGACGTGGCAGTGAGAAACGATATCTATGTGGTTGCAGATGAGATGTATGAGAATCTAATCTACGGGGAGAAGAAGCATGTGAGCATCGCATCACTCGGTGAAGAAATCTATAAAAGGACGATCACTTGCAGCGGATTGTCCAAGAGCTATTCTATGACAGGATGGAGGATTGGCTATACCGGTTCCAGCGTGGAGATTGCGAAGCTTATGGGAAGCATCCAGAGCCATCAGACATCCAACCCGAACTCTATCGCCCAGAAAGCGGCGCTTGAGGCGCTGGAAGGCCCTCAGGACGCAGTGGATGCTATGCGTGAGGAATTTGATGCCAGAAGAAAATATATGTATGGACGCATCCAGAACATGCCTCTGCTGGACTGTCTGGAGCCGGAGGGAGCATTCTATACGTTCGTGGACTTTACAAATGTTCTGGAGAAGTCTTACAAAGGCGTCCGTATCGGAACAGCGTCCCGTGCGGCAGAAATTCTGATTGAAGATTACCGTGTGGCCGTCGTTCCGTGCCAGGATTTTGGATTTGACAATTTTGTGCGCCTGTCCTATGCTATATCCATGGAAAGCATAGAGAAGGGGCTGAACCGGATTGAGGAATTCGTATCTTCTCTATAGGCTGTATAGAAAGTGAAGAGGCAGGCGGTATTATGAGCGGAGAAGTCAGAAGGACGAAGAGGGAACTTGTGTATGAAGGGGCTATCCTTAAGGTGTATCAGGATACGATGGAATTTGCCAACGGCAACAGCGCCAGGTGGGACTATATCCATCACGTAGGGGCGGCTGCCATCGTGCCTGTTCTGGACGACGGCAGGATACTTATGGTGCGGCAGTACAGAAATGCCCTGGAGCGGGATACGCTGGAGATACCGGCGGGGAAGCTGGATGCAGCAGGGGAGCCGGGAATCGAGTGCAGCAGAAGGGAGCTGGAGGAAGAGACCGGCTACCGGGCGGGAACGCTCGACTGGCTCATCACGATACGCCCTACGGTAGCCTACTGTGACGAGCGTATCGAGATATTCGTGGCGAGAGGCCTGACAGCGTCAAGACAGAACCTGGATGAGAATGAGTATGTGGATGTCAGGCCATATGAGCGCAGTGAGTTAAAAGAGATGATTTTTGACGGAAGGGTAGAAGATTCCAAAACCGTGGCGGCGCTGCTGGCATATGAATCCAGATACCTCCGGTGACGTAAGCGCCATGGCCGCCGTCTGAGGCTAAGCGGACATAAAATAAGAATATATCGGAAGACCCGGCATATAATGAAGTATCTTGACAAGAGGAGGAGTATTTGTGAGGATACGGGAAAACAAGAAGTATTTTGTTTTATTTTGTATGCTGGGTTTTTTGATTGGTATCTTGTATGCGAACATAGTGTCGAAGGATTACATAACAAGCATGGGAATCTTCAATGATTTCTTTTTGAACCAGTATGCCCAGACGGATATAGGTATGGCAGAATATGCCTGGTATATCATACGGATACGTATGATGCCGGTCATCCTGCTTTTTGCACTGGGATGTACGAGATTCAGGAAAGGGGTCGTCGTGGCATTTCTGCTTTGGACAGGCTTTTCCTGCGGTATGATAATGACGTCCGCCATCATGAAGATGGGGGTGAAGGGAATCGTGCTGTGCCTGCTTGCCATGACTCCGCAGTTCGCATTTTATATCGCCGGATATGTTGTACTGCTCTGGTACCTGTTTTCCTATCCGCAATCCAAGTGGAACCTGACTAAGACAGTCTGCTTCCTGCTTCTGCTTGCGCTTGGTATTGTCCTTGAGTGCTATGTCAATCCTGTGCTGATGAAGATGTTCCTGAAGACTTTGTGAGTTTAGTGAAGCAGACGCCGCTGAGGAGGTATGGGACAGATTCTCCGTCCCTCCTGCTTATACCTGCGCATCTGTCCCATACCTCCCCAGCGGCTGTCTACTTTACTGGCACGGGCGAAGGCGGCTGTGTAGCGCTGTGGGCTGATGGAAAGACTTTGGCTGTTTAAGCATAGTGATAAGGGGCTAATCAGGTTGATAACCTTAGTTGAAAGTGATTGTCATGAAGAAGAGCCGGAATCAGGCAGGGGATGTTATGTGATATAACATCCCCTGCCTGATTCCGGCTCTTCTTGCAGCAACGGCCATCCGCTGGCCAGTAACGCCACACAGCCGTCCTCGCCCTTGCCAAGTGAAGTAGATAGCGGGCGGGGAGCCGGGTGGGAGATGCGCAGGTGTAAGCGGAAGAGGCGGAGAATCCTTTCCGTAGCCCTTATCCTGCGGGATGTAAGCCGCTGTCGGCGCACATTCCGCAGGGTTAGGGATACGTGAAATAGTCAGAGCCTCGTACGCATCGGAGCAGATGCCACCCGGCTCCCCGCCCGCAGCCTAATTTACTATACACACTTTTTCCTGCGGATTGCCAGATAATAATACAGGTAGAGGATGCAGAACAGGAAGATGCAGAGCTGGCTTGCCAGCAGTCCCCACAAATAGCCCCGGATTCCATATATCGGAATCAGGAGGAGCACGCTTCCGATTCGGATGAGCAGGCCGACGGCGTTGATAACGAAGGAAAGTGTCGTCTTGCCGATACCGTTGATGATGCTGATAAGGGTGTTGTCTGTGTAGAGGAATGGGCATATCCATGCAAGGGTGACGATGAAGCTTCCGGCCGCCGGGCTGTGGAACAAGAAGGAACCTATCCAGTTGCCGGTCAACAGCAGAAGGGCGCAGCAGCCGCTTCCAAGCAGTACGCAGCAGGAAACGACTTTCTTAATAATGGCGGACATCTCCCTCTGGTTATCGAGCGCCTGTATCTCTGCCACGGTCGGAAGGAGCATGGTGGAGATGGAATTGGTAATGGCGGAAGGAAACAAGATGCAGGGGAGGGCCATACCGGTCAGTACCCCATATGTACTGAGAGCTGCTTTGTTCGTCATTCCATATGCCTGCAGTCGAAGCGGAATGGAGATAGCCTCCACGCTCTGAAGGACATTGAGGAGCACCCGGCTTCCGGTGAGCGGAATGGACAGGAAGAGAAGCTCTTTCATATTCCTTCCGAAAGAGGGGAGGGCAGGCCGTATCTTTTGCATGGACATGGATTTACCTGTGACAGCCTTCAGACAGAAGAGCGAGGAGATGACTTCCCCGGCAATCAGACCCGTCACTGCGATGGAGATGCCGAAGGTGACACCATTTTTCTGTCCGAATACATAGATGAGATAGACGGACGTGATTCTGGCCACTTGTTCGATGAGCTGTGACGTGGCAGGCACTCCCGTCATCTTCAGACCGAAATAGTAGCCGCAGATACAGCTGTGGACTGCAGCGAATGGAAATGCATAGGACAGGATGACGAGCAGCTCGGCGCAGCGGTCGTCTTTCAGGAAGGCCGATGAGATGAACCACGCATACTTCTGCAGCAGCATTGTAGTGATACACGAAATTATGACAGTAAATACGATACTCGTATACAATAATTCTCTGGCTTCTTTTTCCTGTCCAAGTGTGGTGCGCTTGGCAACACAGCGGGACAGGGCTATTTCAATTCCGGCGGAAGTAAGTGAGAAGCATAAGGCATAGATGGGGAAAATGAGCTGATAGAGCCCGACGCCTTCTTCGCCGAAAGTATGGCTCAGAAAAACCCGGTAAAAAAAGCCCATGAACCTGGTGGCAAAACCGGTGAGGGTAAGGATGAAAGTTCCTTTGATAATGGCACGTTTTCTGGACATAATTAACTCCTATAGGATATCGTTATAAGATATTCAGGATATATGCTTGACAGAACAGATTTAAAAGTGTTATTCTACAGAAAGATAAATCCCAGTAAAATACTAGGAATTAAAGAAGAAGGTGATAGCATGAAGCTTTCTACAAAGGGGAGATATGGCCTGCGGGCTATCATAGATCTGGCCAGATATGCGGAGGCGGAGCCTGTCTCTATCAGCAGCATAGCGGCGAGGCAGGAGATATCAGAGCGGTATCTTGAGCAGCTCGTCGGCCTGATGAAGAAGGCGGGGCTTGTAAAAAGCATCCGGGGTGCCGGAGGGGGCTATGTGCTGGCGCGGGATATGAAAGACATATCTGTCGGTGATGTGCTGCGTGCACTGGAAGGCAGCCTTGAGCCGGTGAAATGTGCCGCATTCTACGCGGAAGACGGCTGTATGGCGTCGGACGGCTGTGTGACAAAATATGTATGGCAGAAGATCAATGATAATATCAACCGGACGGTGGATGAAATCAAATTGGATGAATTGGTTCTGGAGAGCAGGCGTGTCAATCCGCAGGGAGAATGTGCCAATCCCCAGTGCAATAAATAAAGACTTAAGGAGGAAGAACATATGGGACAGTTTATATATTTGGATAATGCTGCGACGACAAAGACGGCGCCGGAGGTAGTGGAGGCGATGCTTCCTTATTTTACAGAGAAGTTCGGCAATCCATCCAGCGTGTATGGATTCGCCTCAGCGAACAAAGAAGTCATAACGGCACAAAGGGATATCATTGCAGACGCGCTTGGCGCCAAGAGCAATGAAATCTACTTTACGGCCGGAGGTTCGGAGGCGGATAACTGGGCGCTGAAAGCGGCGGCTGAAGCATATGCGGACAAGGGGAAACATATCATCACGACAAAGATAGAGCACCATGCGATTCTCCACACCGGAGAATATCTTGAGAGCAAAGGGTTTGATGTGACGTACCTTGATGTAGACGAAGATGGCATCATAAGGCTGGAAGAGCTGAAAAGCGCAATCCGTCCGGATACCATCCTTATATCGGTCATGTATGCCAACAATGAGATAGGGACGGTTCAGCCGATTAAGGAAATTGGGGAGATTGCCCATGAACACGGCATATTGTTCCATACAGATGCGGTACAGGCATTCGGACAGATACCCGTCAATGTTGACGAGTGCCATATAGATATGCTGAGTGCCAGCGGGCACAAGCTGAACGGACCCAAAGGAATCGGCTTCCTGTATATACGAACAGGTGTAAAGATACGTTCTTTTGTCCACGGCGGGGGCCAGGAGAGGAAGAGACGCGCGGGGACGGAAAATGTTCCGGGAATCGTTGGTCTCGGAACAGCAGTCAGCCGGGCCATCAGAACAATGGAAGAGCGAAGTGCAAAAGAAAGTGCGCTCAGAGACTATATGATAGAGCGTGTGGAAAAGGAGATTCCATACTGCAGGCTGAACGGCCACAGGAAGCACCGCCTTCCGAACAATGCCAATTTCAGCTTCCGCTTCATTGAAGGAGAGTCCCTGCTGATAATGCTGGATATGAAGGGCATCTGTGCGTCGAGCGGCTCCGCCTGCACGTCAGGTTCTCTCGACCCATCTCATGTGCTGCTGGCTATCGGTCTGCCGCATGAGATAGCTCACGGTTCGCTGCGGCTGACATTGAGCGATGAGACGACAAAGGAAGATATCGATTATGTTGTCGACAATCTGAAAGAGATCGTGGAACATCTCAGAAAGATGTCCCCGCTCTATGAAGATTTTGTAAAGAAAAATTCTTAAAACGTACGAACAAGGAGGAAGACAGACATGTACTCAGAAAAAGTGATGGATCATTTCCAGAACCCGCGTAACGTGGGAGAGATAGATGGAGCAAGCGGTGTCGGAACCGTAGGGAACGCGAAATGTGGGGATATCATGAGGATGTATCTTGACATCGATGAAAATCATATCATCCGTGATGTGAAATTCAAGACGTTCGGCTGTGGTGCGGCCGTCGCCACAAGCAGTATGGCAACAGAGCTGGTCAAGGGCAAGACGATAGAAGAGGCGCTGAAGGTGACGAACAAGGCTGTCATGGAAGCGCTGGACGGACTGCCGCCGGTAAAGGTGCACTGCTCCCTGCTTGCGGAAGAAGCAATCCACGCCGCGCTCTGGGATTACGCCGAAAAAAATGATATCAAGATAGAAGGGCTGGAGAAGCCGAAATCAGATATCCATGAGGATGAAGAAGAGGAAGAAGAAACATATTAAGTGAAGGTGTCGGTATGGATAAGAAAAAAGTTGTCGTAGGGATGTCGGGAGGCGTAGATTCTTCTGTCGCCGCTTATCTTCTGAAGGAGCAGGGCTACGATGTCATCGGTGTCACGATGCAGATATGGCAGGACGAGGAGCGTGCGGTACAGGAAGAAAACGGAGGCTGCTGCGGGCTGAGTGCTGTGGATGATGCAAGAAGGGTAGCGGCCCGCCTGGAAATTCCGTACTATGTGATGAATTTCAGACAGGAGTTCAAAGAGCAGGTTATCGACTATTTTGTGGAGGAATATACGCACGGGCGTACGCCGAATCCGTGTATCGCCTGCAACCGGTATGTGAAATGGGAGTCTCTCCTTAAAAGAAGTATGGATATCGGGGCAGATTATATCGCTACCGGTCATTATGCGAGAATCGACCAGCTTCCAAACGGAAGATATGCGCTGCAAGTGTCGGCCACAGCGGCAAAAGACCAGACATATGCGCTTTACAACCTGACGCAGGAGCAGCTTAGGCACACGCTGATGCCGGTCGGCATGTATGACAAAGAGGAGATAAGGAAGATTGCCTGTGGCCTCGGCCTCACGGTGGCAGATAAGCCGGACAGCCAGGATATCTGCTTCGTTCCGGACGGCAATTATGCTTCGTTTATTGAAAAGGAGACCGGTACAAGTGCCCGGACCGGGGACTTCGTCACTTCCGACGGTACCGTGCTTGGTACGCATAAAGGAATCATCCACTATACAGTAGGGCAGCGCAGAGGCCTGGGACTGTCTCTTGGACATCCGGCCTTCGTACTTGAGATACGTCCTGAGACGAATGAAGTTGTCGTAGGGAGCAATGAGGAAGCCATGTCTCTCTATGTAAGGGCAAACCGGGTGAACTTTATGTCCGTCAGCAGCCTGTCGGAGAAAAAGAGAGTATGGGCCAAGATTCGTTATAACCACAGAGGTGCATGGTGTACGGTGGAAGAGACAGGGACGGATGAGATATTATGTACATTTGAAGAGCCCCAGCGGGCCATCACCCCGGGACAGGCAGTCGTGCTCTATGACGGGGACCATGTCCTCGGGGGCGGAACAATTATAGGAGATGAGTAGGAAGATTATGAGAGCAGATGTTCATATGCATACATCATTTTCACATGATTCCAAGGCGGCACCGGAGGAGATGATACTCGGAGCCATAGACAGAGGCCTTGAGATGATATGTTTCACGGACCATTACGACAAAGACGAGATGGAATGGGGAGAAGAAAGCATCTTTGACCCGGAAGAATATTTTAACGTACTGCGGCCTCTTCAGGAAAAGTACAGAGGAAGGATTGACATACGTATCGGAGTGGAGCTCGGCCTCCTTCCATATCTGGGGGACTACTACAGAGCATTTACGGCCAGATATCCCTTCGACTTTGTGATCGGTTCTGTGCACAGCGTCGAATCCACTGACCCGGCAGCCGGGAAGTTGTTTGAAGATAAGACGGATGAAGAGGCATACCGGAGTGCATTTACGGAGATACTGACAGATATCCGTGCCTATCAGGACTATGACGTGCTCGGACATCTGGATTATGTGGTCCGTTACGGGGCAGGCAGAGAAAAGGCATACGTGTACGATACATTTGCTGATATTATTGATGAGATACTCAGACAGCTGATCGCTGACGGGAAAGGGTTGGAACTGAACACGGCAGGACTCAAATACGGCCTTCCGTTCGCCCATCCGCACCCGGATGTACTGAAACGTTACCGTGAACTTGGCGGAGAGATTATCACCATAGGTGCAGATGCCCATTGTCCGGAGCATATCGCCTATGACTTCCAAAAGGCAGAAGATATCCTGAAATCATGCGGCTTCAAATATTATACAGAATTTTCCGGCAGGACGCCTGTTTTTAAGCAACTTCCATAAAAATGGTAAAAGCCCTTGAATTTTTGTATCAAATTTAGTACAATTATAAACGGTTGATGATTCTTTAACGATGTTAAAGAGTTTCAAAAATAAAGGCTGTGTAACAGTTAATAAACAAACTTTAGGAGGAATTAATCATGGCAGTAAAAGTAGCGATTAATGGATTCGGGCGTATCGGACGTCTTGCATTCAGACAGATGTTCGGGGCAGAAGGGTATGAAGTAGTAGCAATCAACGACTTGACATCTCCAAAAATGTTAGCTCACTTGTTAAAATACGACTCTTCACAGGGGAAATATGCTTTGGCTGACAAGGTGGAATCTACGGATGATTCAATCATCGTAGACGGCAAAGAGATCAAGATTTACGCTAAAGCGAATGCCGAAGAACTTCCATGGGGAGAAATCGGAGTGGACGTTGTTCTTGAATGTACTGGATTCTATACATCAAAAGAAAAAGCATCTGCACATGTGAAAGCAGGAGCAAGAAAAGTCGTTATCTCAGCACCTGCCGGAAACGACCTGCCAACTATCGTATATAATGTAAACCACGACATTCTGAAACCGGAAGATACCGTTATCTCCGCAGCTTCCTGTACGACAAATTGTCTTGCACCTATGGCGAAGGCGCTGAACGACCTTGCGAAGATCAAATCAGGTATCATGTGCACGATTCACGCGTACACAGGTGATCAGATGACACTTGACGGCCCTCAGAGAAAAGGCGATCTCAGAAGATCCCGCGCAGCTGCTTTGAATATCGTTCCGAACAGCACAGGTGCTGCAAAGGCTATCGGCCTCGTTATTCCGGAACTGAACGGCAAGCTGATCGGTTCTGCACAGCGTGTTCCGACACCTACAGGATCTACGACTATCCTGACAGCAGTAGTAGACGGAACAGTTACAGTTGACGATGTAAACGCAGCTATGAAAGCAGCAGCTACAGAATCCTTCGGATATAACACAGATGAAATCGTATCCACTGACGTTATCGGTATGAGATATGGTTCACTCTTTGATGCTACCCAGACAATGGTACTGCCTTTAGATAACGGAACAACAGAAGTACAGGTCGTATCCTGGTACGACAATGAGAATTCTTACACAAGCCAGATGGTAAGAACAATCAAATACTTCTCTGAATTAGCATAAATCTGCTTTAAGACTCACAAAGGGGTCCGGTCTATATTGGGCCGGATTCCTTTTAAATTATCAGAATATTGAGGGAATTTTCATAGGGGTCAGACCCCTATGCCCTAAAGGGGTCTGACCCCTATGAAAAAGGAGGCCATCATATGCTTAATAAGAAATCAGTGGATGATATCAATGTAAAGGGAAAAAAGGTACTTGTCAGATGTGACTTCAACGTGCCGCTTATCGACGGCAAGATTACGGATGAGAACCGTCTTGTGGCGGCGCTGCCGACGATAAAGAAGCTGGCTGCGGATGGGGGCAGGGTGATTCTGTGCTCGCATCTTGGCAAACCGAAGGGAGAGGCGGTTCCTTCTCTTTCTCTTGCCCCGGTCGCTCTGCGCCTGAGCGAGCTGCTTGGACAGGAAGTGAAGTTTGCCGCTGACCCGGAAGTGGTAGGGCCGAATGCGAAAGCTGCCGCTGCAGAGATGAAGGACGGCGACATCATACTGCTTGAAAATACACGCTACAGGGCGGAGGAGACGAAGAATGGCGAGGCATTCTCCAAGGACCTTGCGTCACTGTGCGACGTGTTTGTCAATGACGCGTTTGGTACCGCACACAGGGCACACTGTTCTAATGTAGGCGTTACCCGGTTCGTAGATACGGCTGTCGTAGGTTATCTCATGCAGAAAGAGATCGATTTCCTCGGCAACGCGGTCAACAACCCTGAGAGACCGTTTGTCGCCATCCTGGGTGGGGCAAAGGTTTCCAGCAAGATATCCGTTATCGAGAATCTGCTGGACAAGGTTGACACCTTGATCATCGGAGGGGGAATGTCCTATACATTCAGCAAGGCGCAGGGCGGAAGCGTCGGCAAATCTCTCCTCGAGGAAGATTATTGTGATTATGCGATAAAGATGCTGGACAAGGCGAAGGAGAAAGGCGTCAAGCTGCTCCTTCCTGTAGATACGGTCATTGCAGATGACTTTTCTAACGATGCAAATTCCAAGGTTGTCAAGGCAGGAGAGATTCCGGCAGACTGGGAAGGGCTTGACATAGGACCTGAGACAGCCGCCATGTTCTCAGAAGCGGTAAAAGATGCAAAGACCGTGGTATGGAACGGACCGATGGGATGCTTTGAGATGCCTAACTTCGCTAAAGGTACAGAAGAGGTTGCAAAGGCCCTTGCAGACACGGACGCCACGACGATTATCGGTGGCGGAGATTCCGCTGCAGCGGTAAACCAGCTCGGATACGGTGATAAGATGTCACATATATCAACCGGCGGCGGAGCTTCGCTTGAATTCCTGGAAGGCAAGGAACTGCCGGGAGTAGCCGCGGCAAATGATAAATAGATTCTTTTGCAGATAAATTATATAAAATAGGAGATAAAAAGATGGCAAGAAGAAAGATTATAGCTGGAAACTGGAAGATGAACAAGACACCAAGCGAGGCAGTTGCGCTTGTGGAGGAATTGAAGCCGCTCGTGGCTAACGATGATGTGGACGTCGTGTTCTGCGTGCCCGCTATCGATATCATACCTGTCGTAGAGGCTTGCAAAGGAACGAACATTCAGGTTGGGGCAGAGAACATGTATTTTGAAGAGAGCGGCGCCTACACAGGTGAGATCGCTCCTGCAATGCTCACGGACGCAGGCGTATCATATGTAGTTCTCGGACACTCTGAGAGAAGAGAATATTTTGCGGAGACGAGCGAGACGGTTAATAAGAAGATGCTGAAGGCATTCGAGCACGGAATCACCCCTATCATGTGCTGTGGCGAGACGCTTGAGCAGAGGGAGCAGGGCGTTACGATGGATTTCATCCGCCAGCAGGTTAAGGTCGGATTCCTGGGAGTTACGGCAGATCAGGCAAAGACGGCCGTCATCGCTTACGAGCCGATCTGGGCCATCGGTACAGGCAAGACGGCCACGACAGAGCAGGCGCAGGAAGTATGTGCAGGAATCCGTTCATGTATCGCTGAGATTTATGATGAAGCTACAGCAGAGGCTGTCCGTATCCAGTACGGCGGTTCTGTCAATGCCGCTACGGCACCGGAACTGTTCGCCCAGGCGGATATCGACGGCGGCCTTGTTGGCGGGGCTTCCCTCAAGGCAGACTTCGGGAAAATCGTAAACTACAAATAAAGAAAGCGGGAGCCGCAGGAAGCAGATTCCTGCGGCTTTTCCCTTCCCGGCTGCATGTCACGAGACGGACGATGCCCCGATAAGATCCTGTGGGGCCAAACGATATAAAGTTGACAGGATGCCTTGAAAGATGTAGCTAAATCATGTAAAATTAGACTTTGGAAAAGAGTAAATAGTAGGAGATGAATTATGAGTAAAAAACCAACAGTATTGATGATCCTTGACGGATATGGGTTAAATGACAGCATAGAAGGAAATGCCGTGGCGGAAGGCAGGACACCTGTTATGGATAGTCTTATGGCAAAGTGCCCGTTTGTAAAAGGCTATGCCAGCGGAATGGCAGTCGGACTTCCGGACGGGCAGATGGGTAACTCTGAAGTCGGGCATCTGAACATGGGTGCAGGACGCATCGTATATCAGGACCTTACGAAGATTACGAAAGCGATTCAGGACGGCGATTTCTTTGAGAACAAGGCACTTCTGGCAGCATGTGAAAATGTGAAGAAGAACAGCTCTTCCCTTCATATGATGGGCCTTGTGTCAGACGGCGGTGTCCACAGCCACAATGAACACATATACGGGCTGCTGGAACTGGCAAAGAAACAGGGGATTGAAAACGTATATGTACACTGTTTCCTCGACGGGCGTGACACGCCGCCGGCGTCTGGGAAAGGATATGTGGAAGAGCTTGTTGCGAAAATGAAGGAGATTGGCGTCGGCGAAGTTGCCACTGTGATGGGCCGCTACTATGCTATGGACCGGGATAACCGATGGGAGCGCGTCAAGAAGGCATACGAGGCCATGGCAGAAGGCAGGGGAGAAACTGCATCCGGAGGGCCGGAGGGAATCCAGGCCTCCTATGATAAGGACACGACAGACGAGTTCGTCCTGCCTACGGTCGTGATGAAGGGCGGCGCGCCGGTGGCGACCGTAAAAGATGGAGATTCCATCATCTTCTTCAATTTCCGTCCGGACCGTGCAAGAGAGATTACGAGAACATTCTGCGATGACGAATTCGAAGGATTTGACAGAGGAGACAGGATTAAGACGACCTTCGTGTGCTTCACGGAATATGACGTGACGATTGAAAATAAGCTGGTTGCATTTGTGAAGGATGAGATTACGAACACATTTGGAGAATTTCTGGCGGCAAATGGGAAGACGCAGGCCCGAATCGCAGAGACCGAAAAGTACGCACATGTCACATTCTTCTTCAACGGTGGCGTGGAAGAGCCGAATAAGGGGGAAGACAGAATCCTTGTAAAATCTCCCAAGGTTGCTACGTATGACCTGAAACCGGAGATGAGTGCTTATGAAGTATGCGATAAGCTTGTCGAAGCTATCAAGTCTGACCGATACGACGTTATCATCATCAACTTTGCCAACCCAGACATGGTAGGACACACAGGAGTCGAAGCTGCCGCAATCAAGGCAATCGAAGCAGTAGACGCATGTGTGGGCAGAGCAGTGGCGGCACTGGAGGAAGTAGACGGGCAGATGTTCATCTGTGCAGACCACGGTAATGCAGAACAGCTCATTGATGACAAGTCAGGGGAGCCATTTACGGCACATACGACGAATCCGGTTCCCTTCATCCTTGTTAATGCCGACCCGGCGTATAAGCTGAGAGAAGGCGGATGCCTTGCAGACATCGCCCCTACCCTTATCGAGATGATGGGGATGGAGCAGCCAAAAGAGATGTCAGGAAAGTCCTTGATCGTAAGGGGAGAATAGACTTCCGCAATTGAAGCGGAAAACCAGGATTCCGATACATGCCGCCTTGCAAAGCGGCTGACATCAGAATCCTGGTTTTTATTCTTATGTAGACGGGCAGGCCGAAGGTACATGTAGATATGTGCCTTCGGCCTGCCCGTTTTATTTTGCATCATTCCATATTCTTATTGGCGGTTGACAGCATGAGCTTGATACGGTTCAGCTGGTTGACCTCGCTTGCGCCGGGGTCGAAGTCGATTGCTACCACATTGGACTTCGGATACCGCCTCCTCAGCTCTTTTATGACTCCTTTGCCTACGACATGGTTCGGAAGGCAGGCGAAGGGCTGCGTACACACGATGTTGGAGGCGCCGCTGTGGATCAGCTCCAGCATCTCACCGGTGAGGAACCAGCCTTCTCCGGTCTGGTTGCCGAGGGAGACAATTTCAGAAGCCATACGGCCAAGATCTTCTATACGGGCCGGAGGATCAAAATGCCTGCTTGCCTTAAAAGCTTCTGTAGCAGGGGCACGGAACCATTCCAGCACTTTGATGCCGAGATTGCCAAATGTCGCCTTCGATTTTTTGAATCCAAGATGTGACACCTTGAAATTCTGATTGTAGAAGCAGTAGAGCAGGAAGTCAAGCAGGTCTGGCACGACGGCCTCGGCACCTTCACTTTCCAGCAGCTCGACGAGATGGTTGTTGGCAGCCGGAAGGAACTTGACAAGTATCTCGCCGACGACGCCGACCCTTGGCTTTTTCACATCCAGCAATTGTATATTTGTGTCGAAATCTTCGATAATCTCCCTGCACAGTTTCTTGAACTTCCGTCTGGATGGATATCCCTCAGATACGAAATTAGCACATGCCTTGACCCATTTCCTGTGCATTTCATTGACAGAACCTGGCACAGCCTCATAGGGGCGCAGCCGGTATACGCACTTCATGAAGATATCTCCGAATATGGCAGCGTACACGCCGCGCAGTGCCAGGGCGGGTGTAATCTTGAATCCAGGGTTGCCCTCCAGACCGCTCAGATTGATAGAGATGACCGGTATATGCGAGTACCCCGCTTTCTTCAGTGCCCTTCGGATAAAACCTATGTAGTTGGAAGCGCGGCATCCACCGCCAGTCTGGCTGATAATGACTGCCAGCTTGTCGGTGTCGTATTTTCCGGACAGGATAGCTTCCATAATCTGCCCTACCACCATCAGGGAGGGATAACATGCGTCGTTATTGACATATTTCAACCCTACATCGACCGCCTGTTTGTTGTCGTTGGGCAGTATATCTACATTGTACCCGGATGCACGGAAGGCAGGTTCCAGCAGCTCAAAATGCATCGGTGACATCTGCGGACATAGTATCGTGTAGTCCTTGCGCATCTCTTTCGTGAACGGCACTTTCTCTATGGCAGAAGAGGAGATGCTGCGTTTCGTATTCCGCTGCTCCCTTACACGGATGGCTGCAAGCAGCGAACGTACACGGATCCTGGCAGCCCCTAAGTTATTGACTTCATCAATCTTAAGTGACGTATATATCTTGTCAGAGTCTGTCAGTATATCGGCCACCTGGTCGGTCGTAACAGCATCCAGCCCACAGCCGAACGAGTTGAGCTGAATAAGGTCCAGATTATCTACCGTCTTCACATAGTTTGCCGCGGCATAGAGTCTTGAATGGTACATCCACTGGTCCATGACGTTCAGAGGACGTTCTACCGGCTTCAGGTGCGAGATGGCATCCTCCGTAAGTACGGCGATATTATAGGAATTGATGAGCTCCGGCAGCCCATGGTTGACTTCCGGGTCGATATGGTAAGGACGCCCGGCAAGAACGATACCCCGGTTGCCGGTTTCTTCAAGGAACTTAAGCGTCTCTTCGCCTTTGCGCCTCATGTCCTGCCGGCAGGCTTCCAGCTCCTTCCACGCATCATGGACGGCAGCCTTGATATCTTCCTCCAGTATGAGGAATTTGGCGGCGAGCTCATCCGTCAGACGCCGTGACAGCGTCTCTTCATTGGCGAAGGATATGAACGGATGCATGAAATCCACTTCTCCATTGGCAATAGCATCGATGTTGTTCTTGATGTTTTCCGGATAGGAAGTTACAATCGGGCAGTTATAGTGATTGTTGGCATCTGAGAACTCGTTGCGCTCATAAGGGATAGAAGGGTAGAAGATATGCTCGAGCCCCTCGTTAATGAGCCATTGTATATGCCCATGTGCAAGCTTTGCCGGATAACACTCAGATTCGCTTGGGATGGACTCGATTCCAAGCTCATATATCTTACGGGTAGAGGCCGGGGTCAACACGACACGGAAGCCAAGTTTCGTAAAAAAGGTAAACCAGAACGGGTAATTCTCGTACATGTTCAGGACACGGGGAATCCCGACGGTACCACGTACGGCTTCCTCATCACTGAGCGGCGTATAGTCAAAATAACGCCTGGCCTTATAATCGAACAGGTTCGGCAGCTTGTTTTCATTCTTCTCCTTGCCAAGCCCCCTTTCGCAACGGTTACCTGTGATGAACTTGCGTCCTCCGCTGAAATGGTTGATCGTGAGGCGGCAGTTGTTCGTACAGCCTTTGCACTTCGTCATGGTTGTCCTGTATTCCAATGCCTTGATATCCTCGATGGAAAGCATGGTAGTGCCCTCGCAGCTGATATAACGCTCCCGGGCAATGAGCGCTGCGCCGAAAGCCCCCATAATACCTGCGATATCGGGACGTATGGCCTGGCAGCCTGCAATCTTCTCAAAGCTTCTTAAAACGGCGTTGTTATAGAACGTACCGCCCTGCACGACGATATGGCGCCCAAGTTCTGCGGCGCTGGACACTTTGATGACTTTGAACAGAGCGTTCTTGATTACCGAATAAGCGAGACCGGCGGAGATGTCAGCTACTTCGGCTCCTTCTTTCTGCGCCTGCTTGACCTTTGAATTCATGAAAACGGTACAGCGTGTACCAAGGTCAATCGGATTCCTGGCAAACAGCGCTTCATGAGCAAAATCTTCTACCGAATAGTTCAGTGATTTTGCAAATGTCTCTATAAAGGAACCACAGCCGGAAGAGCATGCTTCGTTAAGCTGCACGCTGTCCACAGTCTGGTTTTTTATTTTGATACATTTCATATCCTGGCCGCCGATGTCCAGGATACAGTCAACATCCGGTTCGAAGAAGGAAGCGGCATAATAATGGGCTACCGTTTCCACCTCTCCCTCATCAAGCAGAAGGGCAGCTTTGATCAGTGCCTCCCCATACCCGGTTGAGCAGGAATGGACGATTTCCACCTCTTCCGGAAGCTGGCTGTAGATGTCTTTGATGGCATGGATCGTCGTTCCGAGCGGATCCCCTTCGTTATTGTGGTAGAAAGAGTAGAGCAGAGTACCATCTTCTCCCACAAGGGCAGCTTTTGTGGTGGTCGACCCGGCGTCGACGCCGAGGAACGCTTTGCCCTTATATGTGGCAAGGTCTTTCACCGGTACCTGATGCTTGTCATGGCGTCCTTTGAATTCCGTATAGTCCGCCTCGCTGGAAAACAGGGGCTCCATACGGTCCACTTCAAATTCCATCTTTATCTTGCCCGCCAGCCTGTTCTGCATCTCCTGTATCGGGATATCCAGATCCTTCTTGGAATTCAGGGCAGAGCCGATAGCCGCAAAGAGATGGGAATGCTTTGGAGCAATCGTGTGTTCGTCATCCAACTTCAGCGTACGGACAAATGCTTCCTTAAGCTCCGACAGGAAGTGGAGAGGGCCCCCCAGAAAAGCGACATGGCCCCGGATCGGCTTGCCGCACGCTAGCCCGCTGATCGTCTGGTTTACGACAGCCTGAAAAATAGATGCGGCCAGATCTTCTTTGGAGGCCCCCTCATTGATCAGAGGCTGAATGTCGGATTTGGCAAATACGCCGCAGCGGGCGGCGATGGAATACAAGGCCTTATAATTCCTGGCATATTCGTTGAGCCCGGAAGCGTCTGTCTGCAGCAGGGAGGCCATCTGGTCGATAAATGAGCCCGTGCCGCCGGCACATACGCCGTTCATGCGCTGCTCCACATTGCCGTTTTCAAAATAGATGATCTTGGCATCTTCTCCTCCAAGCTCTATGGCAACGTCAGTCTGCGGAGCATAATCCTGAAGGGAGGTCGATACGGCGATTACCTCCTGGACAAAAGGGACGCCTAAGTGCTTGGCAAGCGTAAGACCGCCGGATCCGGTGATGACCGGCGATACCTGTATAGGGCCAAGCTTATAGACCGCCCTGCCAAGAAGGTCGGTGAGGGTTTCCTGAATATTGGCAAAGTGCCTTTCATAGTCTGAAAAGACGACATCGTTATTGTCATCTAAAACGGCGATTTTGACCGTCGTAGAGCCAATATCAATACCCAATGTATATAATTCTCTATGACTCATGATATGTACTCCTTATACTGGTAAATTATGTATTGCTTCTTATTAAATGTAGTTAGCCATTTACAACTTGTAACATTATACGACAAAAAAAGCGAAAAGACAATTCGCAAATGTAATAGATTTATAAAATTGCTGTTAAACTTCATAGGTATAAATTGACAAACAGAGTGTGAAACGGTAGAATGTCTACAGTGTCTAACATATGAAAGCAGGGAGCAAATATATGAATTGGTTGAATAAACTTGAACGGAAATTCGGCAGATATGCCATTCCGAACCTGATGAATTATATTATTATCTTATATGGAGCCGGTTTTGTGCTGAACCTTCTGAATCCTCAGTTCTATCCTCAATATCTGAGCCTGAATGCCGAGGCGATCCTTCACGGACAGGTCTGGAGAATTGTAACCTTCATCATCCAGCCGCCATCAACCAGCATTCTGTTTGCCGCGCTCTTCCTGTATCTGTATTATATGATAGGAAGGCAGCTGGAGATGGCATGGGGGGCATTCCGGTTTAACCTGTATTTTCTTGCAGGCGTACTGTTCCACGTAATTGCCGCGATTCTGGTATACCTGATAACAGGGGTGACGCTTACTCTGAATACCGGGTATCTGAACTTGTCCTTGTTCTTTGCATTTGCCGCGCTGTATCCAGAGGTACAGCTGCTCGTGTTTTTTGTCATACCGGTGAAGGTGAAGTGGCTGGCCTGGCTTGACGGGGCTTTCTTCGTCTGGGCGATCATACAGGCGTTCCTGCCCGCTTACGGCGGAGGCTTATACGGCATCCTCTATAAGGCGAATGCCCTTGCGGCGGCAGTTTCCATCCTGAATTTCGCAATATTTTTCTTCGGTTCCAGGAATATGAGGCCGTATTCACCGAAGCAGGTAAAGCGGAAGAAGGAATTTTATAAAAAGGTCCAGCAGGCGAAAAGGCCGGACAATGTATATGAAAACGGTGCCCGGCACAAATGTGCGGTCTGCGGCAGGACTGAACTTGATGACCCGAACCTGGAATTCAGATATTGCTCCAAATGCAACGGCAATTACGAATACTGCCAAGATCATCTGTTTACACACACGCATGTAAAATAAGTAAGGAAAGAGAGAATAATATAAGAGGTTATATGATTATGAAGAAAACAAAAATCATCTGTACGATGGGACCAAATACGAATGACGCAGGACTGATGAGGAGGCTGATTCAAAATGGCATGGACATTGCAAGATTCAATTTCTCCCATGGGGATCATGAAGAGCAGAAGTCCAGAATGGATATGCTCAAGAAGATTCGGGAAGAGGAGAAGAAGCCGGTTGCCATCCTGCTCGACACGAAAGGACCTGAGATTCGTACAGGAGTATTGAAAGGCGGTAAAAAGGTCAGCCTGGATGCCGGCGATAAATTTGTGCTGACGACAAAGGATATAGAAGGGGATAAGACAAGGGTCTCGATTACATATGGAGGTCTTGTGGAGGATGTCCAGCTCGGCAAGAAGATTCTGATTGATGACGGTCTCATAGAGCTGACCGTACGCGAGAAGACAGATACAGATATCATCTGTACAGTCGATAACGGCGGAGAGCTTGGAGAGCGCAAAGGTGTCAATGTGCCGAACGTACCGATACGTCTGCCTGCAATTACAGAAAAGGATAAGGAAGACTTGAAGTTCGGGGTGGAACAGGAAGTAGACTTCATCGCTGCATCCTTTGTCAGGAATGCAGAATGCATTCTGGAAATCAGAGCATGGCTCAAAGAATGCGGCTCCCCTTATATTCCGATTATCGCCAAGATAGAGAATGCGGAAGGCATCAAGAATATAGAAGAGATCATACGGTGCGCAGACGGCGTCATGGTAGCCAGAGGTGACCTGGGCGTAGAGATACCGGCCGAGGAAGTACCGTATCTTCAGAAGATGCTTATCCAGAAGTGTAATGACTACTATAAGCCGGTTATCACTGCTACACAGATGCTGGATTCTATGATCCGCAATCCCCGTCCCACAAGGGCGGAAGTGACTGATGTCGCAAACGCGGTCTATGACGGTACGGACGCGGTGATGCTCTCCGGCGAGACGGCACAGGGGAAATATCCACTGGAAGCGCTCCAGATGATGGTGCACATTGTGGAAAATACGGAAGAACACCTCGACTATGAGGTGATTCTGGAAAAGGCCGCAGAGCATAAGAGAAAAGGAATCTCCAGTGCTATCGGCTATGCGTCCGTAGCAGCCGCAGATAATCTGGGAGCTAAATGTATCGTGACGCCCTCTGTCTCCGGGGCTACTGCAAGGGTAGTCTCAAAGTTCAAGCCGAAGGCAGATATCATCGGTGTGACGCCGAACGAGGCGACGCTGAGAAGGATGCAGATATATTGGGGGGTAAGACCGTACAAATCAATCGAATTCAATACGACCGAAGATATACTGACTGGTGCAATCGAGCTGATCAGCGCAAAGCAGGTGGTGGAACCGGGGGACATCATCGTGCTGACGGCAGGCATACCTTCCCCGAATATCAAGCGCTCAAAAGAAGGCGTCAGCAATATGATGAGAATAGCAGTGGTAGATTAGGAGAATGGCACGGTATTACCGTGCTTTTTTCTATTATCATACGGTTTATTATTGACAGCCGGCACGGAATGTAATATAGTGTTCCTATGGAGAACTACTAGAAGAAAGCGAAGGACAAAAAGATGGAAAGTACGACATTTGTTGAACGTCTGCTGGAATTTGGACTGACGAGGCAGGAGGCCGCCATATACCAATGCCTTCTGGGAGAGGGAAAGACGACAGGATATGAGGTTGCCAAGCTGATAGGTATATCCAGATCCAATGCCTATAATTCCCTTGCAAGCCTTACGGAAAAAGGAGGGGCTTATCTGGTGGAAGAAGGTACGACGAGGAAATATGTGCCGGTACCGCTCAGGGAGTTCTGCAAGAATCATATAAGGATGCTGGAGGAATCAAGAAACTGGCTTATAGCGCATCTTCCGAATGAAAAGAGCAGTGCGGAAGGATATATAACGATAGAAGGCGCCCGCCACATACTGGATAAGATGAAGAACCTGCTCGGACAGGCAGAGAACAGAGTATATATCTCATGTACGCGCAATTACCTGCTCCTTTTCGTGCGTGAGCTGGAAGACCTTGTCTCAGCGAGAAAGAAGGTCGTAATTATCACGGACCGGCCTGTCCATCTCGCCAATGTGAAAGTATACCTGGGAGAGGACAGAGGGATGCAGATAGGGCTTATCACAGACTCAAAATATGTACTGACAGGAGAGTACGGGGAGGGCAGCCTGAATACGTGCCTGTATTCCGGGCAGAAGAACTTTGTAGAGCTGTATAAGAGGGCATTGGGGAATGAGATAAAACTACTTGCGCTACGGGAGGAGAATAAAGAATCATGAAAAAAGAGACATTTGTAAATAAAGAGCAGCTGGATAAAATCATAGAAGAATATCCGACTCCATTCCATCTGTATGATGAGAAGGGAATCCGCGCGAATATGCAGGCACTCAGGGATGCATTCTCATGGAACAAAGGATATAAAGAATATTTTGCCGTAAAAGCGACACCCAATCCGTTTCTTATCGACATCCTCCGGGAATATGGCTGTGGCTGCGATTGTTCTTCCTATACAGAGCTGATGCTGTCGGAGGCGGTTGGAATTACCGGGGATGACATCATGTTCTCTTCAAATGATACGCCTGCGGAAGAGTTCGTATATGCGGAAAAGCTAGGTGCAGTCATCAACCTGGATGATATCACCCATATTGATTTTCTGGAAGAGGCGATTGGCTATATCCCCGAGACGATAAGCTGCCGTTATAATCCGGGAGGCCTGTTCAAGATCAGCAACGATATCATGGACAATCCGGGGGATTCCAAATACGGCATGACAACAGAACAGCTGTTTGAAGCATTCAAGATACTGAAAGCGAAAGGTGCCAGAGAATTTGGCATCCATGCATTCCTTGCCAGCAATACGGTGACGAACGAATACTATCCGATGCTTGCCAAGATATTATTTGAAGAGGCGGTCAGGCTTCAGAAGGAAACGGGAGTACATATTAAATTTATCAATCTTTCGGGTGGTATCGGCATTCCGTATACGCCGGACCAGGAGCCGAACGATATAAGAATCATCGGTGACGGCGTACGCCGTGTATTTGAGGAAATTCTCGTTCCGGCCGGTATGGGGGACGTAGAGATTTATACGGAGCTTGGCCGGTTTATGCTCGGGCCTTACGGATGCCTTGTGACGGAAGCGATTCATGAAAAGCACACCCACAAAGAATATATCGGCGTGGATGCCTGTGCCGTTAATCTCATGCGTCCGGCAATGTACGGGGCATACCACCATGTCACCGTGATGGGGAAGGAAGACGGTCCGTGCGACCACAAGTATGATATCGTCGGCTCTCTCTGCGAGAACAACGACAAATTCGCTATCGACCGTATGCTGCCCGAGATTGGAATGGGAGACATCCTCGTCATCCATGACACAGGAGCGCACGGATTCTCCATGGGCTACAATTATAACGGCAAGCTGAAATCTGCGGAAGTTCTGCTGAAGGAAGACGGCAGCACGCAGCTCATTAGAAGGGCTGAGACGCCGGCAGATTACTTTGCCACATTTGACTGCTTTGATATCGGTAAAAAATTGCTGAAATAGTAATGGAAATTGCTTTTTCATGCTGCTTGATATATAATAAATACATTAACTATTTATGTAGGAGGGTTACTATGAAGAAAGCAAAGAAAAGGATTCTGCCTGCGCTTTTGGCCGTATTGGCTATGGTAGTGCTGAGCGGCTGCGGTGGAATGTCCAAAGAAGATGCAAAGGCATATGCGCAGTCTGTACTTGATGCACAGTATAAAGGAGAATTTAAAGAGTATATCAAGCAGACGGAATCCACCGAGAAGGAAGCAAAAGAAATGTATGAAGGCAATCTGGACCAGATGCTCACGGAAGCCGGCATAGACAAGTCTACGTTGCCAGAGGAGATGGTTGAAAATTACAGAAACCTGTTCCTGGACGTCGGAAAACAGGTGGACTATAAGCTTGGTGATGCCAAAGAGGCAGACGATGACTCCTTTACCATCGATGTAAAGATAAAGCCCCTGACAGCGTTCGAGGGACTCGAAGATGAAGTTTTAAGCGCGGTGCAGTCAGAGCTTGCAGATACGGAAGAGATACCGGCGCAAGACAAAATCAATGAACTGGTGTATGGGAAAATGTATGATCTTCTCTCGGAGAAGATAGCCAACCCGGAATATGGGGACGAGCAGGTCATCACAATCCATGTAAAGCCGGATAAAGAAGGCGTATACTATATCCCGGACGAAGATTTGACAGCTTTGGACAATGCGTCACTTTTATAAAATAATTGTTGTAATTAACAGAACAATATGATACAATAAATCTCGGCTTGAGAAAGCCGGGATGAGCGGATGTGGCGGAATGGCAGACGCACAAGACTCAAAATCTTGCGGGGGCGACCTCGTGTGGGTTCAAGTCCCACCATCCGCATTCGATTAGGCACACCGGATACCGTAATACCAACGGTATCCGGTGTTTTTTTTAGAAAATCTTAAAGTGTCCCTCCATGTCCCGGTGCAAATTGTTAAGATGCACCTACCAAAACAAAAGGAGGAACACAGCATGGAAGAAAACGTAAGCTTCATACCGGAAATTTATATCGGCGAAAATGGCAACTGGTTTATCAACAACTATGATACAGGGGTCAAAGCAAGAGGTGATGACGGAATCACGCCACATATCGGAGCAAATGGCTGCTGGTACATAGGAGAGTCAGATACCGGAGTCCCGGCAACCGGTCCGAAAGGCGACAAAGGAGACGAAGGGCCAAGAGGCTCCCAGGGACTGACAGGAGCAACAGGGCCGCAAGGTGCTACCGGTCCACAAGGATTGACAGGCCCACAGGGGCCGACGGGAGCTACGGGCCCACAGGGGGCAACCGGTCCGAAAGGAGATACCGGCCCTGCAGGTCCACAAGGGCCAACCGGGGCTACCGGACCAAAAGGTGACATGGGTGTCGCCGGACCACAGGGTCCAAAAGGTGACAGAGGAGACGCAGGACCGGTAAATATTGCCGACAATCTGGATACGGACGAAGAAGGGTTTGCGCTGGATGCGAGACAGGGTAAGAAGCTTCATGAAGACCTGCAGGCCGTAAGCAGTATCCTGGACGGTGCTGTGCTTAATATCAGTTCATATCTGAAGCCGTCAAATGATATCCTGGCAGAGGCATTGAAGACGCAGCATATGCTGTCCCTCGTGTCATCCGGGGAATATACGATAAACGTGCCGAACAAGTATTACAAATATACACTTGGAATCGTGCTGAGGCGTACGAGCGACCAGATTACGATAATCCTCTTTGGCAGGGATAACGGGCTGGCGACAAACCGATGGGACGGAACAAGCTGGAGCGGCTGGAAGATAAGGTAACAGCTTCCATATTGAGTTTCGGAGCAATACGGCGTATAATATCCTTAATACTAAGACGAAGGAGTGTTTTCATTGAAACGTTGCATTGTAATGGCTGGAATAGTTGAAGTGGCAGATGAAGCATACAGGAGGATTATAAAATGGCTATTCCAGAAAAACGCGTCTATCCACGTACGGGGGACAAAGATACCGTATATTTAGAGAACGTAATCAACAATCCGAACATAACCGTCGGCAGCTACACGATGTATAATGATTTTGTAAATGACCCGGTTCTGTTCGAGAAGAACAATGTATTATACCATTATCCCGTCAATGATGATAAGCTTGTAATCGGGAAATTCTGTTCCATCGCGTGCGGTGCAAGATTTCTGTTCAACAGTGCAAACCACAGCATGCATTCATTGTCCACGTATCCGTTCCCGCTCTTCTATGAAGAATGGGGGCTCGAGCGCAGGGACGTGGCTCGTTCCTGGGACAACAAAGGGGATATCATAGTAGGCAATGACGTATGGATTGGATATGAGGCTGTGATTCTTGCAGGCATCACCATAGGAGACGGGGCAATCATCGGTGCACGTTCGCTCGTGACAAAAGATGTGCCGCCGTATACGATAGTCGGAGGCGTGCCGGCAAGACCGATAAGAAAGCGGTTTTCCGAGGAGACTATCCATGACTTGTCAGAAATCAAGTGGTGGGACTGGCCGAAGGAAAAAATAGCGGCTAAGATGAACGCGATACAGTCAGGCTGTATAGAAGAAATGAGAGTTTCGTAAAGCTGCGGCGGTTGACCATGTGACGTTGCTGTAAAAAGAGCCGGAATCAGGCAGGGGATGTTGTCTTATATAACAACCCCGTACCTGATTCCGGCTCTTCACCCATCTCCTGCCCGGCGCCCGCTTTACTTAAGCTTTGCTACAGCCCGGAAGAAGTCCGCTGCCGGAACCGGCCTGCAGAAATAGTATCCCTGACCGATGTCACAGGAGAGGGATTTCAGAAATTCAAGCTGTTGTTCCGTTTCGATTCCCTCGGCCACAGTAGAGGCAGACAGATCATTTGCCAGATGTATGACATTGCGTATGATGGCCTCATCACGGCCGGATTCTGTCTGGAAAGAAAGGAATTCTCTGTCCAGCTTAATCTCGTCGACATGCAGTTCCCGCAGCGTATTGAGAGAAGAGTAGCCGCTCCCGAAGTCGTCCATGGACACTTTAAAGCCCATGGAATGGAGTCTGGCGATGACAGTCTTGATCTGCTCCAGGTTGTTCATCGCAACGGTTTCCGTCACTTCCAAGATGATAAGAGATGGATTGACAGCGTAGAATCGGACAATCTCCTCCAGCTTGTTCAGATATTCCGTATCATAGAAAAAGATACGTGACTGATTCACTGCGATGGGCACTGCTGGGAATCCCCTTTTGTCCCAGTCCGCCAGGCAGCGGCAGGCTTCTTCCAGCATGTACATGTCCAGCTTCGTGATGAACCCGTTCTGTTCAAATATTGGAATGAACTCATCGGGATATATCATCTTCCCGTCACCGGGCTGCCAGCGCACAAGTGCCTCTGCGCTGTGCAGGAGTCCTGTCTTCAACGAGAACTTTGGCTGGAGATACATGATAAATTCATGATTCTCAACCGCATTCCACATCCGGTTCTCTATTTCCGTCTTTCTGGCGGCTTTTTCGTGCAGATGCCTGTCGTAGAAGGCGATGGAATCCATCTCATTGCCCTTCACACTTTCCAGTGCAAGCAGTGCGCCGTTCATAACAGTATCGAAATCCGTGTTCACGGCCGATTTGCTGCCCTCGTCGATAATCATCACTCCAAAATTGCATAGAATATGATAATCCTGGTTACGGCTCAGCCGGAACTTATGAATCTGCTCCTGGATCGACCGCAGCCGTTCGGCCAGCTCTTTTTTCCGGCGGCATCTAAGAAGCATGCCGAACTGGTCTGCATTGTCCCGGTAACAGAGCTCCTGTTCTCCGATATTGTCAGCAAGCACGGTGGCGATATGTTTCAGCAGCATGTTGCCGGCTTCGTAGCCATAGAATTCGTTGACAAACTTAAATCCGTTTATATTCAGAAGCACCATGGCATAATTCCTGTTGTCGCTAAGGAGCCTCTGCATTTCCAGGATGAATTTGTTGCGGTTGTCCGAGCCGGTGAGGACATCTGTGTATGCAAGCTTTGTTATCTCCTGCCTGCTCCTTTTGATGATATGATAGATGTACAAAAAAAGGACGGAGAACAGGGCGGTAATACAGAGCATAATTACAATGAAGACGGTCATAAGCGTACCGAAATTCTCACTCAGGTAATCTTGTGGAACAACACAGAATAAATTCCAGTCATTGATTCCAATCGGAAAGATAGTCGTCCAGTATTTTTCATTCTTGTATTCAAAAGTAGAGAATGAGCTCTGTCCGGACTTGGCGGACTTTTCGATATAAGCCCTGTCTTCCGGCGATACTTTTCCGTCATCGAAGATATTCTTGATATCTTTCTGGATTACAGCATGGGACGAGCGGACGACATAGTCCCCGTTGCTTCGTATGATATGCGTGTAGGCATTCCCTCCGAAAAGCTTTTGCTCGATGATAGAGGAGAATGCTGTGGAGCTCGTGGTTGCGGTCAAAGCGCCTGTGACGGCACCGTCCAGATAGACAGGAACGCTATAGCAGTTTACCGTCTCGCCTGAGAAGATATCAGTCAGGGTATCGGATACGGTGTCTTCTCCTGTGAGCGCCCTCTGTATGAAAGATTCATCACCGACATCGATATCATAATGCTCAGTGCCGTCAGTATCTATGAAATAGCCTGTGCCGTCAGACATGATATACCCCATCCTCAGAAAATCGTTCTGCCTGCTTTCCGCCCGAAGCTGTTCTAAAATCTGCACAAGACCTATATCTCCGCTTTTTTCAATAAAAGTTGACAGTGCCCGCAGCGTCTGGAGGTTACCGTCAATTTTTATATCTATCGCATTCCTGTACTGTGATACGACTTCGTTCAAATATTGTTTTGCTTCCTGCTCCTGCGTATTCTTAAGGCTCTTATAGGAAAAGATACTGATGATGGACAGGATTACAGTGATGACGATGCCAAGTATACCTGCGGCTGATATTTGCTTTCTTAGACTCTGGGACTTAAAGTGCTTCAACATAGATATCCCTCTTTTATACCGTTTTTATTTTCCGGATCTGTCTCTATCATATTGTATAATGAATATGCCTGCAATATAAATTATATAAGATTGCTTGAAATGTGACAAGCTGTTTGGGATAAGATGGAATCGGATGGATGAAAGAAACAGGATGAAAGAAATAAAAGGTTATGCCTTTTAAAAAACGAAACTTTGGTGTATAGTAGTAAAGTAGCGTCAGTTTACAAACGCACACGCGGTTGCAGGCTGACGTTAGGTTTAGCAGATTGGAGAACGGTATATGGCTGAAAAAATCGTATTGATAGACGGACACAGTATATTGAACAGGGCTTTTTACGGTCTTCCCGACCTGACCAATTCAGAAGGCCTTCACACGAATGCCGTCTATGGATTTCTGAATATTATGTTTAAGATATTGGATGAGGAGGCACCGGAGTATCTGACCGTTGCCTTTGATGTACACGCCCCGACCTTCCGCCATGAGATGTACGCGGAATACAAAGGGACAAGAAAACCGATGGCAGAAGAGCTCAGGCAGCAGGTGCCTGTCATAAAAGACGTACTCAGAGCCATGGGCATCAATATTATTGAGAAGGCGGGGCTGGAGGCTGACGACCTTCTCGGGACGATATCAAAGCAGTGCGGGGAGCAGGGGATGGAAGTCGCTGTCATCAGCGGGGACAGGGACCTTCTGCAGCTCGCGACCGAACATGTGAAGATACGTATCCCTAAGACGAAGCAGGGGAGAACGGAGATAGAAGACTATTATGCAGAAGATGTAAAGGAGCGGTACCAGGTGACGCCGGCGGAGTTTATCGACCTGAAAGCCTTGATGGGCGATTCTTCCGATAATATTCCGGGCGTTCCAAGCATCGGTGAAAAGACCGCCACAAAAATCATTAGCGAATACCACTCCATCGAAAATGCATATGAACATGTGGATGAGCTGAAGCCGCCCCGGGCCGCCAAAGCGCTCAAAGAGCACTGGGATATGGCGGTCATGAGCAGGAAGCTGGCAGAGATAGATGTGGATGCGGATGTAGAATTCAGGTTGGAGGAGGCAGAGCTTGGGAATGTATTTACAGAAGAAGCTTATGGATGGTTCCAGCGGTTGCAGTTTAAGAACCTGCTCGGCAAATTTGATGTGAAAGCACCGTCAAACTCTATGGAGGACAGCTTCAGAGAGGTTACGGAACCGGCAGAGGCCGGCAAGGTATTGGAAGAGGCGAAGCATGCGGCGCTTGCAGGGGCCGCGGTGTTCCTGGATACGAAGGATACCCTGCCGCTTTTTGCCGGACAGGCCGGCGCGGGAGGAATCGGGCTCTGCTACGGGGAAGACAAGATATTCTGCATCAGGGCCGGCGGCGGTATCACGATGGAATATCTGCTTGCAGAACTGAAAGAAGTGTCCGCAAGCGTAGGGACATTCTCTATGTTCGATATCAAGGAAGCGATGAAATATATTACGGTGTCAGACCCATTGGCATGTTTTGACGTGACGATAGCGTCTTATCTTCTGAATCCGCTGAAGAACGACTATACGTATGAGGATGTCGCGAGAGAACAGCTTGGGCTTATGCTGGAAGAGAAGGTAGAGGATTATGTTAAGGTCTGCTATGAGGCATACACGGCTTACGCAGCGGTAGAACCACTCCGCCGGAAGATGGAAGAAGAGCAGATGGGACATCTGTTCACCGATATAGAGATGCCTCTTGTGTTCACCTTGTACGATATGGAACGCAGCGGTGTCAGGATTGAAGCGGAAGCACTCAAATTCTATGGAGAACAGCTTGGAATCAAGATAGAAGAGCTGGAAAAAGAGATCTACGAGACGGCCGGAGAGGAATTCAACATCAATTCCCCGAAGCAGCTTGGAGTTATCTTGTTTGACAAGATGGGGCTGAAAGGCGGCAAAAAGACAAAGACCGGCTATTCGACCGCAGCGGATGTGCTTGACAAGCTGGCGCCGGATTATCCTGTCGTGGCTCAGATATTGGAATACCGCCAGCTTACGAAGCTCAAGTCCACTTATGCGGACGGGCTTGCAAATTATATCAGCGAGGATGGGAGGATCCACGGCAAGTTCAACCAGACGATTACGGCGACCGGAAGAATCAGCAGCACGGAGCCGAACCTGCAGAACATTCCAATCCGGATGGAGCTTGGCAGGCTGATCCGCAAGGTGTTTATCCCAGAGGACGGATATGTGTTTATCGACGCGGACTACTCCCAGATAGAACTGCGTGTCCTGGCGCACTGCTCCGGCGATGAACAGCTCATCAACGCATATAAGGAGCAGAAAGATATTCACCGGATTACCGCGTCCCAGGTATTCCATGTACCGTTCGAAGAGGTGTCAGACCTGCAGAGAAGGAACGCGAAAGCGGTCAATTTCGGCATCGTATACGGTATCAGCTCATTTGGGCTGAGCCAGGATCTGAGCATCACGAGAAAAGAAGCGGCAACATACATTGACGATTACTTTAAGACGTATCCGGGCATCAAGATATTCCTGGACGATACGGTCGCGCACGCCAAAGAGATGGGATACGTCGTGACCCTGTTCGGGAGAAGGCGCCCTGTGCCGGAACTATCTTCCAGCAATTTCATGCAGCGGTCGTTCGGCGAGCGGGTGGCCATGAACGCCCCCATCCAGGGTACCGCGGCAGATATCATGAAGATCGCGATGATAGGCGTGAACAGGCGTCTGAAAGAGAACCATATGAAGTCGAGGCTCGTCCTGCAGGTACACGATGAGCTGCTCATAGAAGCGTTCAGGCCGGAGCTTGAGGACGTGAAGGCGATACTCCGGGAAGAGATGGAGAACGCGGCGTCTCTGGAGGTGCCGCTGGAAATAGATATGCATACAGGAGATAACTGGTACGAAGCAAAATAGCAGAGGGATAACATATGAAGATTATAGGCATCACAGGCGGTGTGGGAGCAGGAAAGACACAGATACTGGAATACTTGAATGACAGGTACGGCGCTACCGTATGCCAGGCCGATGAGGTGGCAAAAAAGCTCCAGAAGAAGGGGACAGACTGCCACAGGGCAATTGTCGAACACTTCGGCGTGGAGATACTGGACGGCAGAGGAGAGCTGGACAGAGAGAGGCTGGCGCAGATTATATTTACCGATAAAAAAGAACGCGCCGCCCTCAATAAAATCGTCCATCCTGCGGTGAAGGAAGAGGTACGAAAGATAATAAGAAGGGAAGAGAGAAAGCATACGAGCCTTTTTATCCTGGAGGCAGCCCTCCTCTTAGACGACCATTATGAGCAGATCTGCGACGAGATATGGTATGTCTATGTGGAGGATGCCATCAGGAAAAAGCGGCTGATCTACGCAAGAGGATATGACGCAGAGAAGGTAGATGATATTATCGCATCGCAGCTTCCCAAGGAGGCATTCCTCAGGAACTGCGACAGGGTTATCGATAACAGCGGCATTTTCGAGGAGACGAAGATACAGCTGGATGAGATGGTCCGGAATCTTTGGTAATCCGGATATCAGATATCCAGACATATTAAATGACAGGAGTGTATACATACATGAGACTATGCAGCATAGCTAGCGGGAGCAGCGGGAACTGTATCTATGTGGGGGATGACGATACGCATCTGCTCGTAGATACCGGAATCAGTAAAAAAAGGATAGATGCAGGATTACATACGCTTGGAATCAAGGGGGATGAGATCAGAGGCATCCTCATCACCCATGAGCATATCGACCATATACAGGGGCTTGGCGTATTCAGCAGAAAATACGAAGTGCCAATCTATGCCACGGCCGGGACGATAGAAGGAATCCGGTGCACGAACAGCATCGGCAGAATGCCCGAAGGCCTGCTGCATGAGATAGATATAGACGGAGCATTTTCACTCGGCAGCCTGGACATACGGCCATTTGCCATCTCGCACGATGCGCGGCAGCCTTCCGGCTACCGAATTGAAGATGGCGATAAGGCGGTTGCTGTCGCCACCGATCTCGGCAAATATGACGCATACACGGTAGAGCATCTGAAAGAGCTTGACGCAGTGCTTCTTGAGGCAAACCATGACATCCACATGCTGGAGGTAGGCCCTTATCCTTATCCGCTGAAACGCAGAGTAATGGGAGAGAAGGGTCATCTTTCCAATGAATTGTCAGGGCGGCTTCTTTGTGATATCTTACATGACAATCTCAAATATGTAATGCTTGGCCATCTGAGCAAGGAAAACAATTATGAAGAACTTGCCTATGAGACGGTCAAGCTGGAAGTCAGCCTCGGGGACAATCCTTATAAAGGAGAAGATATCCCGGTGATGGTAGCCAAGAGGGATACGGTATCAGAAATCATAACAGTATAGGAAGACAGGAGGAAGACCATGAAGAAATGTATCATTACAGTAGTTGGAAAAGACACCGTGGGCATCATAGCCAGAGTATGCACTTACCTTGCAGGGACGAACATCAATGTGCTGGACATCTCCCAGACGATCGTGAACGGATATTTTAACATGATGGCTGTCGTTGACGTGACAAATGCTACAAAAGAGATTGCAGCCGTCTCGAAGGAGCTGGAAGAAGTAGGGCTTGGAATCGGAGTGACGATCCACTGTCAGAGAGAAGAGATATTTGAAAAGATGCATCGATTATAAGCAAAGGCAGAAAGGACAGGAAGACAGCCCATGATCAACATATATGAAGTCAACGAGACGAACCAGATGATAGAACAGGAGAATTTGGACGTAAGGACGATTACGCTTGGCATCAGCCTTATGGATTGCATCGATTCCGATCTGGAAGCGCTCAACGAAAAAATCTACAGGAAGATTACTTCCACGGCAGAACACCTCGTCTCTACCGGAGAGCAGATTGAGAGGGAATATGGGATACCAATCGTAAATAAGAGAATATCTGTCACGCCTGCGGCGCTGGTCGGCAGCGCAGCGTGCAAGACGGAAGAAGACTTTGTTACGCTGGCCCGTACGCTGGATAAGGCTGCTAAGGAAGTGGGAGTCAACTTTATAGGCGGGTATTCCGCGCTTGTATCCAAAGCGATGACAAAGAGCGATGAGGCTCTAATCCGTTCCATTCCTCAGGCACTGGCATGTACGGAGCGGGTATGCAGCTCTGTGAATGTCGGCTCTACGAGGACGGGAATCAATATGGATGCGGTCCGCCTGTGCGGAGAGGTGGTCAGGGAGACGGCGGAGGCCACGAAAGAGCACGACTCCCTCGGCTGCGCCAAGCTCGTCATATTCTGCAACGCACCCGATGACAATCCGTTTATGGCAGGGGCATTTCTCGGGGTCACAGAAGGTGACGCGGTTATCAATGTAGGAGTCAGCGGACCCGGTGTAGTGAAACATGCCATCGAGCAGGTACGCGGCAGAGGATTTGAAGAGCTGTGCGAGACGATCAAGAAGACGGCATTTAAGGTGACGCGAGTGGGCCAGCTTGTCGCAGGAGAAGCTTCCAGGCGGATGGGCATACCGTTCGGCATCGTAGACCTGTCACTGGCGCCGACCCCGTCCGTAGGGGACAGCGTGGCCGAGATTCTGGAAGAAATTGGTCTGGAGCGGACAGGTGCTCCGGGTACGACGGCAGCCCTTGCCATGCTGAATGACCAGGTTAAAAAGGGCGGTGTCATGGCATCTTCTTATGTGGGAGGCTTAAGCGGTGCTTTTATACCGGTGAGCGAAGACCAGGGGATGATTGACGCGGTAAATGCAGGAGCGCTCACGCTGGAGAAGCTGGAAGCGATGACCTGCGTCTGTTCCGTGGGTCTTGATATGATAGCGGTCCCCGGCAAGACGAAGGCGTCTACCATCTCAGGCATTATCGCGGATGAGATGGCAATCGGCATGGTCAACCAGAAGACGACAGCAGTTCGTCTCATACCGGTAATCGGCAAGGATGTAGGAGATACGGCGGAATTCGGAGGCCTGCTCGGATATGCTCCGATTATGCCGGTCAATGAATTTGACTGCAGCAGGTTCGTGAATCGAAAAGGAAGGATTCCGGCACCGATACACAGTTTTAAAAATTAGCGAGGTAAATAAATGGGAAAAGTAGCAGTTGTGACAGACAGTAACAGTGGAATCACACAGGAAGAAGGAAAGAAGCGGGGCATCCGGATATTGCCGATGCCATTTTATATCAGCGGAGAGCTGTTCTATGAGGATATAACGCTCAGCCAGGAAGAATTCTATCAGAAGCTTGCGGAAGATGCGGAGATATCCACTTCACAGCCGTCTCCGGCAGACGTGATGGAACTGTGGGAGGAACTGCTGTCCGAGTACGATGAAATCATCCATATCCCTATGTCCAGCGGGCTGAGCAGTTCCTGTGAGACGGCGAAGATGCTCTCTAAGGAATTTGACGGCAAGGTGCACGTAATCGATAACCAGAGGGTATCGGTCACGCAGCGCCAGTCTGCGCTGGACGCGGTGGAGATGGTACGCCGCGGCATGACGGCATCTGAGATTGAGGATGTGCTTATGAGGGAACGGCTGGAAGCGAGCATCTATATCACGGTGGATACGCTGAAATACTTAAGGAAAGGCGGGCGCATAACCCCGGCTGCGGCAGCCCTTGGCACGGTGCTGAACCTGAAGCCGGTCCTTCAGATTCAGGGGGAGAAGCTGGACGCATATGCGAAAGTACGCGGATTAAAAGCGGCGAAGCGTACGATGCTGAATGCCATGGAGAAGGATATAGAAGAGCGGTTCAAAGGCAGGAGGGTCAATCTGGAAGCTGCCTATACGTGTCAGGAAGAAGAGGCGCATGCGTGGAAGGAAGAGATCGAGGCAAAGTTCCCGGGATATGACGTCCACATGGACAAGCTGTCCTTAAGCGTGGCCTGCCATATCGGACCGGGAGCACTTGCGGTCGCCTGCAGCAGAGTGGTGGAAAGATAGAATCTTCGCACACTGTACGCCCCGTCCGTTATATAAGATCATAAGATGACGATGGACTGCTCATATTCGTTTACAAAGGGCAGCTTGAACTTGTTCGTTATGATTGCCTCATACAAGTTAGATGCAAAGATGTCCTGCGTCAGCATTCGGCTGCCGGTATCGCTCAGGGAATCCGCCTGGGTCAGCTTCGTGACCAGGGGTACTTTGGAATGTGCTTTCAAGTGGGTGAGAACATTGGCCGCGTCTTTGCGGAATCCGAGGATGTGCGCATAATGGCAGTATCCGTCTTCCCTGCAGGAGAGCATATCATATTTCGTGATGCCGAGCAGTATGTGGAACAGGCTTCTGCTTATCCGGGTGTAAGTCATATCCCTTGTCTTCAGAAGGTCGCAGAACTGGTCGAAGGTGATGAAATCATTGGCATGGTTCATGATGCGGTTTGCCAGGTCTTCGGTGATATCTACGTATTTGACAAGCGTGTCCTTCGTCTCTGTCAGCAGCTTATACTTTAACAAGAGGGAGAAGTCGTTGGAATAGATTGGATACCTCGTACGGTGGGTCTCCTCCAGAAGCCTTATGCAGGAAGGAGGGACCTGGCCTTCGAGCCGTGTCAGCACCTCAGACATGACCGGTTCGTCAAACATGCCTTCCTCCTCTAGGTGGATGGAGTTGCTGGCATAGGCAAGGAGCTTACGGATGGCCGACGCGGAGCTGTAGTTCTCCGAGAGGGATTCGTCGTGATACCCGGATACCATGCGCTTGATCGTGTATGTCTTAATGGGGCTATTCTTCAGGTACAGTGCCTTGATATATTCTATGCCGAGGATGTTGTTCGGCTGTTCCAGCACGGCATCAAGGGAGTCGTCCCTGAGGCAGGCCTTCAGTGCCAGCTGGCGGGCGCGGGGAAAGGAAAGACCTTTGCGCAGCCCTTCCTGAAGTGAGAACTTATATTCTTCCGGTTCGTCCGCGACTACATGCGCAATCTGTTCTAATCTGGCGTAATCGCCGCATTCGCTTCCAAAGCAGATCGAATCGACGCAGCCAAGCTGCTCAAACAGAGATACGGCACCTGCCGCAAAGTATTCGGCGCTGCCTGTGGCAAAGCAGACCGGGAGCTCCATCACGACCGGCACACCTGCTTCCAGCGCCACTTCGGCCCGCAGATGCTTTGGCATGATGGCAGGAGCACCTCTCTGTACATAATTTCCGCTCATGACGACGATGGCGGCGTCTGCTCCTGTAATCTCTTTTGCCTTCTCTATATGGTATAAATGCCCGTTGTGAAACGGGTTGTATTCCGTAATCAAACCTACTATTTTCATAAGAATCTCCTTGTATATCCTTCTGAAATTGATTATACTATAAAAAGACCGGGTTCGCAAAACGAATTACGTGTTTTAGGGGAGAAAGCCTTGGGAGAGGAGGGGTACGATGAGTGAAGAATACAGCCGCCGCGATGCAGATATTGGCGAAGAGACGCAAGAGCCGTGCGATGCACCGACAGAAGCGGAAGATTATATGGAAGAGCGGGAAGAGCTGACAGAAGAACGTATTCTGGAAATGCTTGAAAACCGACAGTATAAAGAGCTCAAGGAAGAGCTTGAGAATAATATGTACCCGATCGATCTGGCAGATATCCTGGAGGACTTTGAACAGAAGCAGCTGGTGATGGTATTCCGTCTTCTGGCAAAAGAAGAGGCGGCGGAGACGTTTACTTACATGAACAGCGATATGAGAGAGCTGCTTATCAATGCACTCACCGATTCCGAGCTGGAAGAGGTCATGGAAGAGATGTACCTGGATGATACGGTCGATGTGTTGGAAGAGATGCCGGCCAATGTGGTGGACCGTCTTCTCATGGCGACGGATGAGGAGACGAGGCAGCAGATCAATGCGCTGCTCCAGTATCCGGAGGACAGTGCCGGAAGCGTGATGAACGTGGATTACATCGCGCTCAGGAAAGAGATGACAGTGGCAGAGTCCATACTGAAGATCAGACAGGTAGGTCTGAATAAGGAGACGATATATACATGCTATGTGACGGAGAAGCGAAGGCTGATCGGTGTCGTGGATGTAAAAGAGCTGCTCACGACGAGCGAGTCTAAGACCGTGGAAGAGATTATGGATACAAATATGCTCTATGCCCATACGACGGATGATCAGGAGGAAGTAGCCCGCACGATAACGAAGTATGGACTGATAGCACTTCCCATCGTGGACCATGAGATGTGCATGGTCGGTATCGTCACGGTTGATGATGCCATGTATGTACTGCAGGAAGAGACGACAGAAGATATCAGCATCATGGCCGGCGTAAGCCCCAATGAAGAATCTTACTTTGGGACAAGTGTCATCAGCCATGTGAAGAACAGGCTGCCGTGGCTGATGTTCCTTATGCTTTCCGCGACTATCACACAGATGATTATGAACCACTATGAATCTGCACTGGCAGTCATGCCCCAGCTGGCCGGCTTCATTCCGATGCTGATGGGGACAGGCGGCAACTGCGGCTCCCAGAGCTCTACGCTCGTGATACGCGGCCTGGCTGTGGGAGAGATTGAGTTCGGAGATATCGTAAAAGTCATTTTCAAGGAGATTAGAGTAGCGCTTCTCGTCAGCGTCATACTGTCCACCGTGAATGGGATACGCATACTTGTCATGGGACAGGGTGACGTGATGATTGCGGTAACGATCGGCCTGACGATGGCATGCACCATCATCCTGGCGAAAATCGTAGGCTGTACCCTTCCTCTGATTGCCAAGAAAATAGGGCTGGATCCTGCGATAATGGCTACCCCGCTTATTTCCACGCTCGTGGATATCAGCACGGTGACGGTATACTTTGCGATTGTGAGCCTTGTATTTGCCATATGACAGGGACAGTTTCAATTTTATTGGTCATATTTACCAAGATGTTAAATAAATAACGCTTATTGTATTGAAAAATAGACATAAGATTACGGGAAGAGACCTTGTTTACAAGGTCTCTTTGTATTATAATAGAAATACTGAGAATAAATGGAAAGGAGTCTATTAATCATGGGATTTATAGATGAAATCAAGGCAAAAGCCAAGACAAGCATGAAAACGATCGTGCTTCCTGAGACAGAAGATATCAGAACGTATGAGGCGGCGGAAGCTGTGCTGAAGGAAGGCACCGCAAATGTGGTACTTGTGGGAAGCAAGGAAGAGATTGAAAAAAACAGAGGCTCTTTCGATGTCAGCAAGGCGACGGTCGTAGACCCGGCCACGAGCGAAAAGACGGAGGGCTATATCGCCAAGCTGGTAGAACTGAGGCAGAAGAAGGGGATGACGCAAGAGCAGGCAAGAGAGCTGCTTCTTTCGAATTATCTGTACTATGGGGTCATGATGGTGAAGATGAAGGATGCGGACGGGATGGTGTCAGGTGCATGCCATTCTACGGCAGATACGCTTAGGCCGTGTCTGCAGATACTGAAGACGAAACCTGGTACAAAGCTTGTATCTGCATTTTTCGTCATGGTCGTTCCGGACTGCGATATGGGAGCAGATGGAACGTTCGTATTTGCGGATGCAGGGCTTGAGCAGAATCCGGATCCGGAGAAGCTGGCGGCTATCGCGCTGTCCTCCGCGGAATCCTTCAGACTCCTGACAGGGGAGGAACCGGTGGTGGCACTTCTGTCACATTCCACGAAAGGAAGCGCAAAGCATGCCGATGTGGACAAGGTAGTGGAAGCCACACGCATCGCTAAGGAACAGGCGCCAGAGGGGCTCATGATAGACGGAGAATTCCAGCTTGACGCTGCCATCGTACCGGAAATCGGGGCATCGAAGGCACCGGGAAGCCCGGTCGCAGGAAAGGCCAACGTACTCGTATTCCCAGACCTGGATGCGGGAAATATCGGCTATAAGCTCGTCCAGAGACTCGCCAAAGCGGAAGCTTATGGACCTCTGACACAGGGCATCGCCGCACCGGTCAACGATCTGTCCCGCGGCTGCAGCGCGAAGGATATTGAAGGGGTAGTGGCTATCACAGCCGTTCAGTGCATGACGGAGAACTAGAACGTTAAAAAGAATAAAAGAGAGGTAATTTCAAATGAATGTATTAGTAATCAACTGCGGAAGTTCATCTTTAAAATTTCAGCTGATCAATTCCGACACTGAACAGGTGCTGGCAAAAGGGCTCTGCGAGCGAATCGGGATTGACGGAAGCCTTACCTATCAGCCGGAAGGCGGAGATAAGGTCAAGTCTGACAAGCCTATGCCGACGCATACGGAAGCGATCCAGTATGTCATCGATGCCCTGACCGATGCACAGACAGGTGTCGTAAAGAGCCTGGATGAGATTGGGGCGGTAGGGCACCGTGTCGTACATGGCGGCGAGAAGTTTGCAAGCTCTGTCGTGATAACGGAAGAAGTGCTTCAGGCAATTGAGGAATGTAATGACCTGGCACCTCTTCACAATCCTGCGAACCTGATCGGTATCAACGCATGCGAGAAACTGATGCCGGGTACTCCAATGGTAGCGGTATTTGATACTGCTTTCCACCAGACGATGCCGGAAGAGGCTTATATGTACGGCCTTCCATATGAGTATTATGAAAAATACAAAGTAAGACGCTATGGTTTCCATGGGACAAGCCACAGCTTCGTATCCAAGAGGGCGGCTGAAATCGTGGGCAGGCCGTATGAGGAGCTGAGCACTATCGTATGCCACCTCGGTAACGGTGCCAGCATCTGTGCCGTCAAGAACGGAAAATCCGTAGATACCTCCATGGGGCTTACCCCTCTAGAAGGACTCGTGATGGGAACACGATCAGGTGACATCGATCCGGCTATCATGGAGTTTATTGCGAAAAAGGAAGGGCTCGACATTGCCGGGCTGATGAATATGCTGAATAAGAAGTCCGGTGTGCTCGGCCTTTCTAATAATCTGTCCAGCGACTTCCGCGATCTGGATACGGGGGCAAAAGAAGGAAATAAGCAGGCGGCTGTCGCGCTCAAGGTATTTGCCTACAGAGTCGCTAAATATGTCGGTGCTTATGCAGCTGCCATGAATGGCGTGGACGTTATCGCATTTACCGCCGGGGTGGGAGAGAATTCCGGTCCGGTCCGTGCCGATGTGCTGAGCTACCTCGGATATCTTGGAATCGAGGTTGACGAAGAAGCTAACAATACACGTGGGGAAGAGATTACGATCTCCACTCCGGATTCCAAAGTTAAGGTGATGGTAATCCCTACGAACGAAGAACTTGCAATCGCGCGTGAAACGGTTGCACTTGTATAGATAGCAGGACAGTGGCACAATATCTATACAAAATGACGATTTATAGGTTGACAAACCTCTTTTGCACGGATATAATAGTCTAGGTATGAATAGGGGTGACTATATGTTGATTGACCTATCCGAAGTATTGTCTGAACCGCATAAGCCGCTTGACGTGACGGCAGCATGCACTATGCGTACGTTCCAGGGAGATACAGGTACGTATCCGGTCATGCCGGAGACGGATGTCCATATAGCTGCAGAGTACGAAGGAGAAGGAAAGCTTCTGATTCACGGTACTTGCAGGCTCAAGGCTCTTATTCCGTGCGACCGTTGTCTCACGGAAGTGCCGGAGGAATTTGACCTGGATTTCTCGAAGCATGTCAAGGTGTCTGAATCAGAAGAGGACAGCGGACAGGCAGAAGATTATGACGAAGCGAATTATATTGACGGATATCATCTTGACGTAGACAAATTACTCTATAATGAGATATTAATAGGATGGCCGATGAAAGTTCTATGCTGTGAGGACTGTAAAGGAATGTGCAGCGTATGTGGTCAGAACCTAAATGAGGGAACCTGTGGCTGTGAAGACCCAGGTCTTGACCCTAGAATGTCAGTTATCCGCGATGTGTTTAAGAATTTTAAGGAGGTGTAACCTATGTCAATTTGTCCAAAGAATAAATCTTCTAAAGCAAGAAGAGACAAAAGAAGAGCTAACTGGAAGATGAGCGCTCCAAACTTGGTAAAGTGCAGCAAGTGCGGCGAATTAATGATGCCTCACAGAGTCTGCAAGGCTTGTGGCTCTTACAACAAAAAAGAAATCATAGCGCAGGACTAATAAGTGAAAGCAAAAAAGGCTTCCCGGTTTACCGGGGAGCCTTTTTCGCGTATCCGGAACTTATCAGATTCTGATACCATTTTAACGTCATTTTAATATATGCCCCGGCGTTTTAACACAGCTTTAAGACAGGGCATGTTAGAATGAGTCCAGTTCAATGGAAAAGGGGGTTAAAGTGATGATGGATATCGCTATGACAGGTATCCTGCTTGCATGCTTTGGACTGATGAAGGCATTTACCGAATGGTGCAGCAGGCAAGTGGATACGGATACCGCGGAAAACGTCCAGGCTGAATGACGCTTAACATATGCAGAGGATGGACATACGTGGAGGAAGGAGAAGCAAAATGATACTACTGGGAATAATTATACTGCTGCTTGCGGCATATCTGATCTATGCTCTGGTTCATCCGGAGAAATTATAAAATTAACTGAGTTGAAAGTAATAAACAGGAGGACAAGAAAGTCATGTTACAGATTGCGCTGACTTTAGCGATTTTCATATTGGCTGTGATACCTATGGGAAAATATATGTACCATATCACGACCAATAAAAAAACGTTCGCAGACCCATTATTCGACAGAGTGGACAATGGCATATACAAAGTCTGCCGGATTGACAGAAAAGGAATGAGCTGGAAGACATATGCATTAAGTCTCCTCATGACCAATGCGGTCATGGTACTTGCGGGGTATCTCGTATTGAGGCTGCAGCATGCATTGTTTCTGAATCCCAACGGAATAGAAGGAATGGAACCAACCCTTTCCTTCAATACAATAATAAGTTTTATGACGAATACAAATCTCCAGCACTACTCAGGCGAGTCGGGACTTTCCTACTTGAGCCAGATGCTTGTCATCATCTTCATGATGTTTACGTCAGCGGCTTCCGGTTATGCAGCATGTATGGCATTCTGCAGAGGACTTGCAGGGAAGAGAAAGGATCTCGGCAACTTCTATGAAGATATGGTGCGTATAACGACACGTATATTAATTCCATGGTCCCTGATCTTCGGCCTTGTACTGATCTGGCAGGGATGCCCGGAGACATTTGGAGCTAACATTACGGTAGAGACAATCCAGGGAAAGCTTCAAGATTTTGCGGTGGGCCCCGTGGCCGCGCTGGAAATCATCAAGCATCTTGGTACTAACGGAGGAGGATTCCTGGGTGCAAACTCTACGACGCCGTTTGAAAACCCTACGATTATCACGAATATGATAGAGCTTATATCCATGATGATACTTCCGGGAGCGTGCGTGCTGACATTTGGAAAGATGTGCATGGACCGGAAAAAAGGAAAAGCTGCGGCAGCTGTTAAGATTAAAGAGCCGGTATTTGGAAAACAGGGAAGAACAATATTTGCAGCCATGTCAATCATATTCCTGGTAGGGCTTACCATCTGCTTCGTATCTGAAAAGGCCGGAAATCCCGTTCTTGAGGCGGCAGGAGTCGGACAGGAAATGGGAAGCATGGAAGGGAAAGAGGTTAGATTCGGGGCAGACCAGTCAGCGCTGTTCACCACGGTAACAACTTCTTTCACAACCGGTACGGTCAACAATATGCATGATACCTTGACGCCCCTCGGGGGGATGGTGCCACTGCTGCATATGATGCTGAACTGTGTGTTCGGCGGCAAGGGAGTGGGCTTGATGAATATGCTCATGTACGCGATACTTACCGTATTCATATGTGGGCTGATGGTAGGGCGTACGCCAGAATACCTCGGTAAGAAGATAGAAGGACGAGAAATGAAGCTCGTGGCCCTTGTATTGATTATACATCCGCTTCTGATTCTTGGGTTCTCTGCATTGGCGGTATCTACCCAGGCGGGGCTTGAAGGCATAACCAATCCCGGATTCCACGGTCTGTCACAGGTCCTGTATGAATATTCATCAGCGTCTGCCAATAATGGCTCCGGGTTTGAAGGGCTGTCAGATAATACATATTTCTGGAATATCACGAGCGGGCTCGCAATGTTCTTTGGACGTTATATCGCGATTATCGCACAGCTTGCTATTGCAGGTTCGCTGCTTGCAAAGAAACGGGTGAAGGCTTCCATAGGTACGATGAGGACGGACAATGTGATATTTGCCATCCTGCTTGTGTTCATCGTATATATCTTCGCTGCTTTAACATTCTTCCCTGCACTTGCGCTGGGACCGATAGCAGAGCATCTTACCTTATGGTTTTCATAAAATAGAGAAAGGGATGTAAGAGAAGAAATGTCTAAGAAACAACAAAAAACAAAGTTCGTGACTAAGGATATACTGAAAAGTTCCATAACAGGAGCTTTGAAGAAGCTGAATCCGAAATACATGGTTAAGAATCCGGTCATGTTCGTAGTAGAGATAGGCTTTGTGCTGACCTTGCTTATGACGATAGTTCCAACTATATTCGGCGATGATGCTTCGCCTGGTTATCTGCGGACATACAACGGGATTGTCTGCGTCATACTTCTGATTACGGTATTATTTGCTAATTTCGCTGAATCTGTTGCGGAAGGGCGCGGAAAGGCACAGGCAGAATCACTTAAAAAGACAAAACAAGACACGCAGTCCAGGCTGATCGGCAGGGATGGGACAGAACGCACCGTCAACGCTTCACAACTGAAGAAGGACGACATCGTACTCGTAAAAGCCGGAGAAGTGATTCCAAATGACGGCGAGGTGATCGAGGGTATCGCATCTGTAGATGAATCGGCAATCACCGGGGAGTCGGCGCCTGTCACCCGCGAGGCAGGAACAGATTTTTCATCCGTTACCGGCGGAACGACGGTAGTCAGCGACTGGCTGAAGATACGAATCACCTCCAGGCCGGGAGAATCCTTCCTGGATAAGATGATAGCACTTGTAGAAGGGGCGTCCCGTCAGAAGACACCGAATGAAATCGCACTGAACACACTGCTTGTCGGGCTTACGGTCATCTTCATGATTGTAGTCGTATGCCTCTATCCATTCGCTACCTATTCAGGGGTACAGATACCGGTATCTACGATGATTGCTCTTCTTGTATGTCTGATACCGACGACGATAGGCGGGCTCTTGTCTGCCATTGGCATAGCAGGGATGGACCGGGTGACGAGATTTAATGTGATTGCCATGTCCGGCAAAGCGGTAGAGGCGTGTGGTGACGTCGATACGATGATTCTGGACAAGACAGGGACGATTACATTCGGCAACCGGCTGGCAGCAGAGTTCTATCCCGTACAAGGCAAAAGGAAAGAAGACCTGATCGATTATGCTGTAATGACTTCCCTCAGCGACCCGACGCCGGAAGGGAAATCCACCGTAGAGCTGGCACGGAGCCTGGGAACCAGGATTGATGACAATGCTGCTGATCAGATAGAATTTATAGAATTTACCGCACAGTCTAAGATGTCCGGAGCCAACCTCCCTAATGGTTCCATCATCAGAAAAGGAGCCGCGGATGCCATCAAAGCTATGGTGAGGGAGAATGGAGGCGGCATTCCACAAGATCTGGATGAGATCGTGGAAAGAATAGCAGGTCTTGGAGGGACGCCTCTTGTAGTCTCGGCAGACAATGTGATATATGGTGTCATCTACCTGAAGGATACCGTTAAGCCGGGGCTTGTCGAAAGGTTCCAGAGACTGAGGGATATCGGCATAAAGACCATCATGTGTACCGGAGACAATCCGCTTACGGCCGCCACGATTGCAAAAGAAGCCGGCGTGGACGGGTTCATTGCAGAATGCAAGCCGGAAGACAAGATTACGGCAATCAAGAAAGAGCAGGCAGAAGGCAAGCTCGTAGCGATGACGGGCGATGGTACGAATGATGCTCCGGCACTTGCACAGGCTGATGTCGGGCTTGCCATGAATTCTGGTACCTCTGCAGCAAAAGAGGCTGCGAATATGGTGGATTTGGATTCGGATCCGACGAAGATTCTGGAAGTAGTGGAGATAGGCAAGCAGCTTTTGATAACAAGAGGTTCGCTGACCACGTTCAGTATTGCAAACGATGTGGCAAAATACTTCGCTATCATCCCGGCAATGTTTACGCTGGTGATACCGCAGATGCAGATGCTCAACATTATGAATCTGACGACTCCGATGTCGGCAATCTTATCGGCGCTGATATTCAATGCGATTATCATACCATGTCTGATTCCTATCGCTATGAGAGGCGTCAAGTATAAGCCGATGAGTGCAGAGCGCATGCTTTTGAAAAATATGGGAATCTATGGATTGGGCGGCATTATCGTGCCATTTGCAGGTATTAAGCTGATTGACTGTATCGTCGCACCTTTATTGTCGGTGCTTGGAATATAGGAGGGAAATACAATGAAATCATTTTTAAAATATCTGAAAAGTGCTGTGATGCTGACCGTACTGATGCTGGTCGTCTGCGGGCTTGCATATCCTGCGGCACTGACCGGGATTGGGCAGGCAGTCTTCCCGCATCAGGCGAATGGAAGCCTTGTGACCGCAGAAGGTGAAAAGACAACAGAATCTGACAAGGCGATAGGTTCTGCGATTGTAGGGCAGGACTTTTCCGGTGACGCAAGATATTTCCAGGGCAGGGTATCAGGGGTCAATTATAACGTATATACGCAGGAGGATAAAGAAGACGGCACATATGCGGGTGTCGGCTCCGGCGGTTCAAACCTGGCCCCTTCGAATGAGGAGCTGAAGAAACGGGTAGAAGACTCTGTGGAACAATTCCTTAAAGAGCATCCGGATGTAAAGAAGGGAGAGATTCCCGCCGACCTCCTGACTGCATCAGGATCCGGCATGGATCCTGACATCACCCCGGAATCGGCGAAGATACAGATTCCTGCCATCGCTGAAGCTACCGGGCTGAGTGAAAGGGAACTTGAAGATATCGTAAGCCGCAATACAGCCGGCAAGACGCTGGGCGTGTTCGGGCATGAGAGAGTCAATGTCCTGAAATGCAATCTTGAAGTCGCCAAGGCGCTTGGAGAGATATAGTCTTAACTGTCGTCAGTCTACAATGGCTGGCGGCAGTTCTTTTGCGTATGAAAAGGAGGATGCAGATGAATAGCGACAAAAGGCCAAGTTCAAAAGAAATGCTTGAAAAGATTCAGGCGGAAGAAGAAAAGGTACATCGAAAATCATTTGGAAAGCTTAAGATATTTCTCGGGTATGCGGCCGGAACCGGCAAGACGTATGAGATGCTGGAGGCCGCCAGGGAACTTCAGCGCAGCCATGTCGATGTAGTGGCAGGATACGTAGAGCCACATGCCCGTCCGGAGACGGCTGCCCTGCTTAACGGTATAGAACAGATTCCTTTTCTGATGGTGGATTATAAAGGAGTAAAGATACGGGAGTTTGACTTGGATGCGGCTCTAAAGCGCAGGCCGAAAGTCCTTCTGGTCGATGAGCTGGCTCATACGAATGCACCGGGCTGCCGCCATCAGAAAAGATACCAGGATATCGAAGAACTGCTGGAGCACGGGATAAATGTATATACGACGGTCAATATCCAGCATCTGGAAAGCCTCAATGACAACATTGCAAGCATAACTACGATTCAGATGAAAGAGAGGATACCGGACAGCATTTTTGACAAGGCAGAGCAGGTAAAACTGGTAGACATCGAACCGGAAGACCTTATCCAGCGCATGAAGGAAGGCAAGATATATCAGGGCATGCAGGCCCAGAGGGCACTCCAGAATTTCTTTACGAGGGATAAGCTTGTAGCGCTGCGTGAGATAGCCCTGCGGCGGATGGCAGACCGGGTGAACCACCTTGCGGAGGAAGAGAAGAAACGACTGGGGAGCAGCGGGTTTTCTACCGGCGAACATGTGCTGACCTGCATATCTCCTGCGCCGTCCAATGCAAAGGTAATCCGTGCGGCGGCTCGTCTTGCCTATGCGTTCCATGCAGAGTTTACCGCTCTGTACGTAGAGACGAGAAGCCTTCAGAATGCAGACGAAAAAGTGAAAAGACGAAGAGACGACAACATACGTCTTGCAAGGTCGTTAGGAGCGAAGATCGTAACTGTAAACGGCGAGGATGTGGCGAGGCAGATTGCGCAATATGCCAAGGTCAGCAATGTGACGAAGATCGTCATGGGCAGGACGGCACACAGGATTCTGTTTGGGCAGACAAGAAAGACGCTTGTCGAGAGTCTGAATCAATATGCGCCATCGCTGGATGTCTATATCATACCGGATCTTCAAAGCGGCATCGGACAGAAAGTCTCTGTCGCCGCCGGTGCGGGAAAAGGCCTTAAAAGCGTGAAGGGTTCCGACTTTATAATCATGGGGATAATGATGGCGGCAAGCACAGCAGCCGGGCTTCTTCTCAGCCGCCTGCAGATGACAGAGGCCAATATTATAATGGCATATCTGCTGGGCGTCATGCTGACCGCAATCAATACACAGGGCTATGTATGTTCGGTGCTGGCGTCTGTCTTAAGCGTGCTGCTCTTCAACTATTTTTTCACCATGCCCCACTATAGCCTCCAGGCATATGACGCGAGCTATCCGCTGACTTTTGCCATGATGTTCGCGGTGAGCCTCCTGACGTCGTGGAACATGTCGAAGATTCAGAAGCAGAATGAGGAGAATGCCAAACGGGCATACCGCACGGAGATACTGCTTATGAACAGCAAGAAGCTCAGGCGTGTAAAGAGCCGGAAAGAGATCGGCAATGAACTGGCATCACAAATCCAGAAGCTCATGAACTTTACCGTTATCGTATATATGAAGTCAGGCATGCAGATACAGGAGCCTTCTATCTACCTGAGAAGCGGTATTGACAGTCAATGCAGGGACAGGCTGATACGAGATTATACGTCCAAAGAGGAACGGGCGGTAGCGGCCTGGGTATTTGAAAACGGCCACCGTGCCGGATGTACGACACATACGCTGCCAAACGCCAAAGCCATCTATCTCCCTGTCATGGACAGTGACAATGTGTCGGCAGTCGTAGGGATGGTATTGGAGGAAAGAAGAGAAATAGGAACATTTGAATATGATTTGATATGTGCAATGCTGGGGGAGGCTGCACTTGTGTTTGAAAGGATTCAGAAGATGGAAGATATGGCACGTAATTCTTTCACAAAATGATTGATTTTTAGAGGGATGTCTAGTAGAATTAATCCTAGTAGTGCTGGGAGGAAGAAAGAATGACTGAAATTACAAGAGTAGCGCTGGATGCCATGGGCGGTGACAATGCCCCGGCCGAAATGGTCAAGGGTGCTGTGGATGCCGTTGCCAGAGAGAAAAGTATCAAAGTCTATCTCGTCGGTAAGGAAGAGGCCATCCAAAAGGAGCTGGAAGGCTTAAGCTACGACAGAAGCCAGATTGAAATCGTGAATGCCACAGAGGTGATAGAGACGGCAGAACCCCCGGTCAATGCCATACGCAGAAAAAAGGACTCTTCCATCGTTGTCGGCATGAAGATGGTAAAAGCCGGCGAGGCAGACGCTTTCGTGTCAGCGGGAAGCTCGGGTGCCATCCTCGTCGGAGGGCAGACGCTCGTCGGAAGAATCAAAGGAGTAGAGAGGCCGCCGCTTGCGCCGCTCATCCCGACAAAGACAGGGGTTTCCCTCCTGATAGACTGTGGGGCCAATGTGGATGCAAGGCCGTCACATCTCGTACAGTTTGCCAAGATGGGATCCATCTACATGGAGAGTATCATGGGCGTGGAACGTCCCAGGGTCGGGATAGTCAATATCGGGGCAGAAGAAGAGAAGGGCAATGCGCTTGTAAAAGAGACGTTCCCCCTCCTGAAGGAGACGCAAGGCATTCATTTTATCGGAAGCGTAGAAGCGAGGGATATCCCTCACGGGGTGGCAGACGTCATCGTGTGCGAGGCTTTTGCGGGAAATATCATACTTAAGCTTTATGAAGGGGTAGGAGATGTCCTCATCAAAAAGGTGAAAGCAGGAATGATGACAAGCCTGAGGAGCAAAATCGGAGCACTCCTTGTCAAGCCGGCCTTGAAAGAGACGCTGAAGGCGTTTGATGCAAGCGAGCACGGCGGGGCGCCTCTGCTTGGCCTGAACGGGCTGGTGGTAAAGACACACGGAAGTTCAAAGTCTAAGGAAGTCACGAATACGTTGATACAGTGTGTTACGTTCAAGCGGCAGAGGATTAATGAAAAGATTAAAAATTGTATTCAAACGGATGCTGCATCCGCTGAATAAAGACTACTCTATGGAATAAGAAAGGAAGAAATGGTATGGAATTTGAAAAGTTACAGGAAATCATTGCAGATGTATTGAATGTTGAGGCAGGGGACATTACAATGGAGACGACTTTTGTAGATGATTTGGGGGCTGATTCCTTAGATATTTTCCAGATAATTATGGGAATAGAAGAGACCTTTGATATCGAAATCGATAATGATGATGCGGAGAAGATCGTATCAGTAGGCGATGCGGTGGAACAGATTAAAAATGCGACAAATAACTAGGCATATAAGATGCGTAAAAAGCCCGGTAGGGCTTTTTCGCATTATGAGGAGAGCAGCGATATGAATCAGGATCTGAAGCAACTGGAAAATAGAATCGGCTACACATTCAAGGATTTCGGCCTGCTGAAAAAGGCGATGATGCACAGTTCATATGCCAATGAGCAGCATCTGCACAAGTATGAATGTAACGAACGGCTCGAATTCCTCGGCGACGCGGTGCTGGAACTCGTATCCAGCGAATTCTTGTTCTATGAGCACACGAAGATGCCGGAAGGGGAACTGACTAAGACGAGAGCCGGAATGGTATGTGAGCCTGCACTGGCGTTCTGCGCCAGAGAGATACAGATTGGAGATTTTCTTCTGCTTGGAAAGGGCGAGGATGCGACAGGAGGGCGCAAGAGGGAGTCTATCACGTCTGACGCGATGGAAGCTCTGATCGGAGCGATATATATAGATGGTGGTTTTGCTAATGCGAAAGAGTTTATCGAACGGTTTATTCTGAGGGACCTGGAGAACAAGAAACTCTTTTTTGATAGCAAGACTATCCTGCAGGAGATTGTACAGGCCAACTTTAAGGATGTGATAACATATCATCTTATTGGAGAAGAGGGCCCTGACCACGACAAATCTTTCCTTGTATCCGTACACATCGGAGAGGAAGAGTACGGTACGGGACGCGGACGGACGAAGAAGGCGGCCGAGCAGGAAGCTGCCTATCAAAGTATTCTGAAGCTGCACGAGAAGAACATAAAGTAGGTGGAGTATGTATTTAAAGAGCATAGAAGTGCAGGGATTCAAGTCATTTGCACATAAGATAAAATTTGATTTCCACAACGGCATAACAGCAATCGTAGGGCCGAACGGGAGCGGGAAAAGCAATGTCGCGGATGCGGTCCGGTGGGTGCTTGGCGAACAGAGGGTCAAGCAGCTGCGCGGAGGCAGCATGCAGGATGTCATCTTTTCGGGAACAGAGAACCGGAAGCCTCTGAGCTACGCATCTGTAGCAATCACTCTGGATAATTCAGACCATCATCTTCCGATAGACTACGAGGAAGTGACGGTGGCCAGAAAGCTCTACCGTTCGGGAGAGAGTGAATATCTGATCAACGGCGGCGCCTGCCGCCTTAAGGATGTCAACGAGCTGTTCTACGATACCGGGATCGGAAAGGAAGGATATTCGATCATCGGTCAGGGACAGATTGATAAGATATTGAGCGGCAAGCCGGAAGAACGCCGGGAATTGTTCGACGAGGCGGCCGGCATCGTAAAGTTCAAACGGCGCAAGAACATGTCCGTGAAGAAACTGGAGGAGGAACGGCAGAACCTTCTCAGGGTCAACGATATACTGTCTGAGCTGGAAAAACAGGTAGGCCCTCTTGAGAGGCAGGCGGAAAAGGCACGAGAATACCTGAAGAAGAAGGAAGTGCTGAAGAAGTATGACATCAATATGTTTCTGCTGGAGACGAGACGGTTAAGCGACCAGATAAAGGGGATAGACGACAAGCTTGAAACCGCACATGCGGAGCTTGATGACGCCGGCGGCCGCTATGATGAGATGAAGTCAGAGTATGAATCGGTAGAAGAACAGGTAGACAGCATCGACGCATCGATAGAAAAGGCAAAAAGCCAGCTGAATGAGACAAATATGCTGAAGCAGCAGCTGGAGAACCAGATTGCGCTGTTAAAGGAGCAGATCCACAGCGCGCATATGAACGATGAACATTACGACCAGCGGGCCAAGACGATCGAGAGCGAGATTGCGGAGAGGGAAAAGCAGCTTTCCGAACTTGTGAAAGAGCAGGAGAGCATCCAGGCGGAACTGGATGAAAAGGGCAGGCTGGAACGTGACGCCAGAGCACAGCTCATTGAAGTAGAGACGAAGATAGCGACGCTGACGGCTTCTATAGACAGCAACAAGAAGGACATCATCGAACTGCTGAACAACAGAGCATCCACCAAGGCCAAGATCCAGCGCTATGATACGATGCTGGAACAGATACAGGTGAGGAAAAGCCAGATGAACGATCAGGCGGCGGAGTCTGTGAAAGAGGCCGCCGAGCAGGAAGTACACCTGGAGAGGTTCCGTAATGAGCTGGAAGAGATTTCAGGCCAGATTATCGAACTGACCGAAGAGAGCAGTACATACGACGACAAGATTAAGGAACTTCAGGATAAGCTGGCGGGACAGACCGAGCAGTTCCGCATCGGACAGACCGCATACCACAGGGAGCAGTCCAGGCTCGAGTCTCTAAAAAATATCACGGAACGGTATGACGGCTACGGCAACAGCATCCGGAAAGTGATGGACAACAGAGAGAAGGAACAAGGGCTTCTCGGAGTCGTGGCAGATATCATCAAAGTCGGCAAGGATTATGAGATAGCCGTAGAGACTGCGCTTGGCGGAAGCATACAGAACATTGTCACGGCAGATGAGGACACGGCGAAACGCATGATCCAGTTCCTGAAACAGAACAGGTTCGGGAGGGCGACGTTCCTTCCGCTTACAAGCATCAAGGCCAACGGTGGAATCTACAGGCAGGAAGCGCTGAAAGAGCCCGGCGTGGTCGGGACCGCGGATAAGCTCGTCAAGGTGGAGGAACGATTCCAAGGGCTGGCAGAATATCTCCTCGGGAGAACGCTTGTCGTGGACCACATCGACCATGGCATAGCCATCGCACGCAAGTACAGGCAGTCTATCCGTATCGTAACGTTGGAAGGAGAGCTGATCAATCCGGGTGGATCCATGACCGGGGGAGCTTTCAAGAATTCCAGCAATCTGCTGAGCAGGCGCCGTGAGATAGAAGAATTTGAAAAGACGGTCCGACATCTCAAGAAGGAGATGGACGAGCTGGAGGCGGCCTCCGATGCGCTGCGGCAGGAGCGTGCCGGGTATTATGACAGGCTTGAAGAGCTGAAAAGCAGTCTGCAGAAAGCATATGTCATCCAGAATACGGCGAAGATGAACGTAGACCAGGCGGAGGCGAGAATCCGTTCTGCCAGAAATTCCGCCTCAGCCCTGACAAAGGAAGCCGGGGAGCTGGACGGGCAGATTACGGATATCATCGACAATCAGGAGTCCATCAATGTAGAGCTTGATACTTCGGAAAGCCTCGAAAAGGAGCTCACTGACAGAATAGAGGAAGAGCAGAAGATTCTGGAAGGCGTGCGGGAAGAGGAGAGCCGGAAGCAGAAAGCCGCGGAAGAAATCCATCTGGCTTATGCGGGCCTTGAGCAGAAATATGCGTTCCTGCTTGAAAATACGGAACGTATAAAAGACGAGATCGTCAAGTTCCAGGAAGAGTTAAGTGAGCTTGAAGTCAATAAAGGCGGCACATCCAGAGAGATAGAAGAAAAGCAGGAACAGATAGAAGATTTAAAAGACACGATTCTGAATTCAAAAGAGCTGTTCACCGAAATCCAGCAGGAAATTGAAAGGTTCAAGCAGGAGCGGGAAGACTTGAACAAGAAGCATAAAGTATTCCTCCAGAAAAGGGAAGACCTGTCCCGCCATATGTCAGAGCTGGACAAAGAGATATTCCGTCTTGAGAGCCAGAAGGAAAGTTACGAGGACGCATCTGAAAAGCAGATGAATTATATGTGGGAAGAATACGAGGTCACGTACAACCATGCGCTTGAGATAAGGGATGAGACGCTTACGGACCTTGCAATGATGAAAAAGCAGACACAGGTACTCAAAAGTGAGATTAAGGGACTTGGCGATGTCAATGTCAATGCCATCGAGGATTATAAGAATCTGTCGGAGAGATATGAATTCCTGAAAAACCAGCATGATGACCTTGTCGAGGCGGAAGCCACGCTCTTGCAGATTATAGAGGAACTTGATGAGGCTATGCGCAAGCAGTTCAGGGAACAGTTCGACCTGATATCGGTAGAATTCGACCATGTGTTCAAGGAACTGTTTGGCGGAGGCAAAGGCACGCTTGAGCTGATGGAAGATGAGGATGTCCTGGAAGCCGGAATCCGGATTATCGCTCAGCCGCCGGGCAAGAAGCTGCAGAATATGATGCAGCTGTCAGGCGGCGAGAAAGCGCTCACTGCAATCGCTCTGCTTTTCGCCATACAGAACCTGAAGCCGTCGCCATTCTGCCTTCTGGACGAGATTGAGGCGGCTCTCGATGACAGCAATGTCGTAAGATTTGCGAAATATCTGCATAAACTGACGAAGAATACACAATTTATAGTTATCACGCATAGAAGAGGGACCATGACAGCTGCAGACAGGCTTTACGGAATAACAATGCAGGAAAAAGGCATATCAACCATGGTATCCGTAAGTCTTCTGGAAGAACAGCTGGATAAATAGGAGGGGTTATGTCCGAAGAATTGATTATGGAAGAAGAAACAATGGAATCTGAAGAGAAGAGAGGATTTTTCAGCCGGCTCGTATCAGGCCTGACAAAGACGAGAGACAACATCATCTCCGGCATGGACAGCATATTCAGCGGATTCTCCAAGATTGATGAAGCGTTTTATGAGGAGCTGGAAGAAGTGCTCATCATGGGAGATCTTGGTGTCCAGGCGACAGACAGCATACTGGAAGACCTCAGAGAAAAGGTGAAGGCCATGCACATCAAAGAGCCGTCCGAGTGCCGCCAGCTCCTTATCGACAGTATCAAGGAGCAGATGGATATCGGTGAGGCTGCTTATGAATTTGAAGATAGGACGTCTGTCGTGATGGTCATCGGGGTAAACGGCGTCGGAAAGACGACGACGATCGGCAAGCTTGCAGGGAAGCTCAGAAGCCGGCATAAAAAAGTGGTACTTGCGGCGGCGGATACGTTCCGCGCTGCTGCAGGGGAGCAGCTGAAGGAATGGGCAGACCGGGCGCAGGCAGAGCTGATCGGCGGGCAGGAGGGATCAGACCCTGCGTCTGTCGTATATGACGCGGTGGCGGCGGCAAAGGCCCGCCATGCGGACGTGCTCCTGTGCGATACGGCGGGCAGGCTCCACAACAAGAAGAACCTGATGGAAGAGCTGAAGAAGATGAACCGGATTATTGACAGAGAATTTCCGGATGCATACAGGGAGACGCTTGTCGTCCTCGATGCCACGACCGGACAGAACGCTCTTATGCAGGCCAGAGAGTTTAATGAAGTCGCCGATATCACGGGTATCATCCTGACGAAGATGGACGGGACCGCTAAGGGAGGTATCGCGGTAGCCATCCAGGCAGAGCTTGGAATACCGGTCAAATATATCGGTGTAGGAGAGACGATCGAAGATTTGCAGAAGTTTGAAGCAGATACATTTGTTAACGCGTTATTCACGACTGAAAAGCCGGAAGAATAAATACGAGAAAAAAGGGAGGCATTCGTATGATGACACTAGAGAAATTCGAGCAGGCAAGCGAGCTCGTAAAGAAAGTAACCAATCCCACCAAACTGGTCTACAGTGAATATCTGAGCCAGCCAAGCGGCGGAAAGATATATCTGAAGCCGGAGAATATGCAGTATACAGGTGCATATAAAGTAAGAGGTGCTTATTATAAGATCAGTACCCTGTCAGAAGAGGAACGCGGGAAGGGCCTTATCACCGCCTCGGCAGGCAACCATGCCCAGGGGGTGGCCTATGCGGCTCAGAAATATGGGTGTAAGGCGACCATCGTCATGCCGACGGTGACCCCGCTCATCAAGGTAAACCGTACAAAGAGCTACGGTGCCGACGTAATCCTTCACGGGGACGTATACGATGACGCGTGTGACCATGCCCTAAAGCTGGCGGAAGAGAACGGTTATACGTTCGTTCATCCGTTTGACGACCTCGACGTCGCAACCGGGCAGGGGAGCATCGCGATGGAAATCGTTCAGGAGCTGCCCACGGTAGATTACATACTGGCTCCTATCGGAGGCGGCGGACTGATCTCGGGGGTATCTACCCTCGCGAAGATGCTGAATCCTAAGATCAAGGTCATCGGCGTGGAACCGGCGCAGGCAGCCAGCATGACGGCGGCGCTCGCCGAAGGCGCTCCAGTCACGCTGCCAAGTGCCAATACGATAGCAGACGGCACGGCTGTGAAACGGGTCGGCGAAAAGATATTCCCATATGTGCAGGAGAATGTCGACCAGATAGTTACGGTGGAAGATGATGAACTGATAGGCGTATTCCTTGATCTCGTAGAGAATCACAAGATGGTCGTGGAAAATTCCGGGCTGCTCACTGTAGCCGCTCTGAAACAGCTGGACTTAAAAGGAAAGAAAGCGGTAGCAATCTTAAGCGGGGGCAACATGGACGTGATTACGATGTCCTCTATCGTTCAGCATGGACTGATACAGAGAGACCGTATCTTCTCCGTATCCGTGCTCCTTCCGGATAAGCCGGGCGAACTCGTACGCGTCGCGTCCACGATAGCAGATGCCCAGGGAAACGTAATCAAGCTGGAACACAACCAGTTCGTGAGTACGAACCGCAACGCGGCGGTGGAACTGCGTATCACCATGGAGGCATTCGGCACAGAGCATAAGCATGAGATTATGCAGGCGCTGGAAGATGAGGGATTCCGTCCAAGAGAAATCGGTGCAAAATTATATTGATGTAAAGGGGATATGCATATGGAACATCACATTCCACAGAAAGGAGAGTGCTACCGCCATTTTAAAGGGAACCGGTATCAGGTTCTGGCGGTAGCCACCCATTCCGAAACTGCCGAGCAGCTTGTCATCTATGAGGGGCTCTGCGGGGAACACCCGGTATATGCCAGACCGATCGAGCAGTTTATAAGCAGGGTAGACAGGGAGAAATATCCAGACACAGCGCAGGAGTATCGTTTCCAGCTGGAAGAAGAGGATGTAGATTCCAGTGGACAGGAGCGGAACCTGATTATGGAGTTTCTGGATCTGGATACGAAAGAGGAAAAGGTTGAATTCCTGCAGCGGGAGAGGATGAACATGACAGGAGACTTCTTAAGCGCGGCGGCCATGAGCCTGGACTATGTGGAGAACAGCGAAGACGTGGATCTGCGCTATGAAGACCTGATGCATTATCTGAGGACCTTGATACGATTTGAAAACAGGAGGGGAAGGTAAGAAACAAGTAAGCTGTAAGTAAAAAAGATGCGAAGAATGCAGACTTCGCATCTTTTTTGCATCTTTACTTTAATACTATTTTAATACGTCAGGCCTCTCCTTTAACACCTATTTTATCCGGCTGCTGTTATGATTTACTTAGTTAAGAAGTAACAGTCCAGGAGGTAAGGAATGATGAAGAGCAGAGAAAAAGGCCAGATCAGCAGGGAAGAGCAGGATTTGGGCAGTCTGTGCAGTATGATAAAGGAATATGTTGAGAAGAATGACTGGGCGGCCTGTATGGAGCAGATTCCAAAATATATGGAGCTGTATCCCGACAGTGCTGTTCCGCACAACCTGATGGGAATTGTGCTGGAAAGCCAGGGGAAGCACCCTGAGGCCATGAAGCATTTTCGCGCCGCATGGTCGCTGGATTCTACCTTTGTTCCGGCGAACCGTAATATGGATGCCTATTCGATGTATGACAGGAAAGGAGAGGTAGAGCCCGCCTATACGATGGAAGACTGTATGCCAAAGCCGGAACCGGGAATCATCCAAAAGACGGGTTTTTTCCTGAGGAGCCTGCTGATGGTGCATCCGAAAAAAGCAGGCATGGCTTAGAAACCTAAAAAATCTTGCGCGTTATGGAATTATGAAGTAAGATATACGCAGGTGAAAATGATGGAATCAGAAGAATATAAAAGAGACCCGGATTTGTTTTTGAAGCAGATTCTGGAAAGCGAAAAGGAACAGCGCAGACGTGGAAAGCTGAAGATATTTTTTGGATATGCAGCAGGCATAGGGAAGACCTATGCCATGCTGCAGTCTGCGCATAATGCGAAAGAATCAGGAATAGATGTGGTGGCAGGCTATATCGAACCTCATACGAGGCCGGAGACGATGGCTCTGACACAAGGGCTGGAAATGCTGGCGATTAAAGAAGTGAAGTATCGTAATCTGGTGCTGGAAGAATTCAATCTGGAAGCGGCGCTGGAACGAAAGCCTGAACTGATTCTTGTAGATGAGCTTGCGCATACGAACGCGGCAGGATGCCGCCATGAAAAGCGGTACCAGGATATCAAAGAGCTGCTTCAGGCAGGCATCAATGTCTATACGACGGTCAATGTACAGCATTTAGAGAGTCTGAATGATTCCATCGCTGGTATTACCGGTATTACCGTAAGAGAACGTATCCCGGATTCTGTGTTCGACAAAGCGGAACAGGTAGAGCTGGTTGATATAGAGCCGGAGGAGCTCCTGGAGCGGATGAAGGAGGGCAGGATATACAGCGAGAGTCAGGCAAACAGGGCGATGTACAATTTTTTCACCAAGGATAATCTCATCTCCCTGAGAGAAATTGCGCTGCGGAGAATGGCAGACCGCGTGAACCTTGCCCAGGAGGAGATGGCTCATGCCAAGAGCGAGACAGCAGAGCACATCCTTATCTGCCTGTCCCCGTCACCTTCCAATAGCACGGTGATTCGTCAGGCGTCCAGGATGGCCGCGGCTTTCCATGGCAGATTTACGGCACTCTATGTAGAGACGCCGGAAGCATCTGATATGCCGAGGGAGGATATCCGGCGGCTGAATGAGAATACCCGGCTGGCAGAACAGCTCGGTGCAAAGGTCGTAACCTCGTATGGAAGCGATATCGTGGAAGAGATTGCGGCTTATGCGAAAGTTGCCCGTGTCACGAAGATTGTGCTTGGCAGGACCTACACAAAACGAAGGCTTCTGTTTATAAAAGACAGCTTTTCAGAACAATTGAGCAGGCTCGCCCCGTCTCTGGAGATCTTCCTGATTCCGGATGCTTATGACAGGAAGTACAGATCGGTGAGAAGAAGGAGACAACCGGATGTCCAGCAGAAAAAGATATGGACAGACGCGGGGATTTGTGCGCTGAGCCTCTTATGCTCAACGGGGATTGCATTTTTGCTGAACCGTTTCTTTGGATTCAGCGCGGCCAATATCGTGATGGTGTATATGATAAGCGTCCTCATGTCTGCCGTATTCACAAGCCGGCAGATATGGGGAATCATCGCAAGCGTGATGAGCATTCTCATATTCAACTTTTTCTTCACGGAGCCCTACAAGACGTTGCAGGTAAATGACCCCGGCTATCTCATCACTTTCTGTGTCATGTTCATAACCGCTGTCATCAGTTCGGCGCTGACGAAAAAGGTAAAGGATTATGCACGGCAGAATGCGAAGAAAGCATACCGTACCGAGATACTTCTGGAGACAAGCCGTAAGCTTCAGGACGCAGGCTCCCTCGAAAACATCGCTGAGCGGACAGCACAACAGCTGAATATGCTGCTGGAGCGCAACGTCTACTTCTATCTTGGAAAACCTGGGAAAAGCAGCCGTCCGGTCGTCTGCAAGGCAGATGAGGAAGCCGGTGACACGCTGGACGATTCGGAACTGGCAGTAGCTCAGTGGACGTACCGGAATAATAAACACGCCGGCTTCTCCACACAGACGTTCCCGGGTGCCCGTTGCCTGTGCATGGCGGTACGCAGCACGGATAAAGTATTTGCTGTCGTCGCAATCGATATGGACCACAGGGACATCTTGGCGTTTGAGGAGGGTATCATGGGTGCAATCTTAAATGAAAGTGCATTTGCCCTGGAAAAAGAAGAATTGATCATTGAGAGGAAAGAGGCAGACATGAAGCTTCAGAAAGAACAGCTGAGGGCTAATCTGCTTCGCTCCATATCACATGATCTGCGGACCCCTCTTACGAGCATTTCAGGCAATGCAGAGACGCTCATGGGAAATGACGGCCAGCTTGGCTCTTTGCAGAGAAAGGCTATCTATAAGGACATATATGACGACTCTATCTGGCTCATCAATCTCGTTGAAAATCTTCTGTCGGTCACAAGAATCGAGAACGGTTCCATGAAACTGAACATACAGGGAGAGATTGTGGAAGATGTCATTACAGAAGCGCTCAGGCATGTGAACCGCAGGGGGAGAGACCAGAATATCCGGGTGGAGTGTGATGAAATTTTGATGGCACGGATGGACGTGAAGCTTATGATACAGGTGATTATCAATCTTATAGACAATGCGGTCAAATATACGCCGCCGCATTCTGAGATAGTGATAAAGGCGAAGCGTATCGGAAACAGGGCTGCCGTCTCTGTCTCCGACAACGGGCCGGGCATTGTGGACAGTGAGAAGCCAAAGCTGTTCCAGATGTTTTATACGACCCGCAATACGGTAGCGGACGGCAGACGTGGAATGGGGCTGGGACTTACGCTCTGCCAGGCGGTTATCAATGCCCATGGCGGAGAGATAAAAGTATTCGACAACGTCCCGAAGGGCACCATTTTCAGATTCGAACTTGAAGTGGAGGATGTAATATTATGACAGCAAACGGTAAACCTTATGTTCTTGTGGTAGAAGACGACGCGCCGGTCAGAAATCTGATTACCACGACGCTGGAGTCTCAAAATTATAAATATATGACATCCGTCAACGGCGGCCAGGCGGTTATGTCCGCAGCTTCCGGAAATCCTGATATCATCCTTATGGATCTGGGGCTGCCGGACATGGACGGTGTGGATGTAATCAGGAAGATACGCACATGGTCTGTCGCCCCCATCATAGTAATCAGTGCAAGAAGCGATGATAAAGACAAGGTAGATGCACTTGACGCCGGGGCGGATGACTATCTTACCAAGCCTTTCAGTGTGGAGGAGCTCCTTGCCAGGCTGCGCTCTACCCTTAGGCGGATACAGTATCTTACCCAAAAGGGGGACAGTGAGGCGAGCGTATTTCACAATGGCAGCCTGACCATCGACTATGGGGCGGGAACCGTGTATGTAGGTGAGCAGGAGATTCATCTGATGCCGCTGGAATACAGCCTTCTCTGCCTGCTGGCCCAGAATGTAGGCAAGGTGTTGACGTATCAGTTTATTCTGGATAAGGTGTGGGTCAATGCGATTGAAAGCGATATGTCGTCGCTTCGTGTATATATGGCTTCCCTCCGAAAAAAAATTGAAAAGGACAGCGGCCAGCCACAATGTATCCAGACACACATCGGTATCGGATACCGGATGGTCAGACTGAACTGAAGGGGCAGGCCCTTAGCCGCAGGAGTGTATCGATGACGGAATCAGGCGGCGTAAGAGCCTGCTTCTTTTTTTGTCTTGACACGGAATGTATAATTGTATACAATTATACATATTGAGACGGTACCATGCTAAAGTGCCGTACTATTTGATATAAAGGAGAGATGATGATGGAAGACAGGAAAGTGTATCTTGATAAACATACGAATCTATTGCAGCTGGAGGAGCATATGTATCCGCTTGTGGATGTGGAGAAGCCCAACGTGTTCCGCAACTTGTTCCACTATGACGAGATACCGAAGATTGCATTTAATGACCGTATCGTGCCGCACAGCATGCCGGATGAGATATGGATTACAGATACGACCTTCCGGGACGGACAGCAGTCCAGGGCTCCTTACAGTACGGAACAGATAGTGACCATGTTCGATTATTTCCACAGAATCGGAGGGCCAAAAGGGAAGATAAGGCAGTGCGAATTCTTCTTATACAGCGGCAAAGACAGAGACGCGGTATACAGATGCCTCGAGCGGGGATATGAGTTCCCGGAAGTGACGAGCTGGATACGGGCGAGCAGGAAGGACTTTGAGCTTGTCAAGGAGATTGGCCTAAAAGAGACAGGGATCCTTGTGAGCTGTTCGGACTATCATATATTTTACAAGCTGAAGATGACAAGACGCGAGGCGATGGAGCATTATCTTTCTGTAATACGTGAATGCCTGGAGACGGGAATCCGCCCAAGATGCCATCTGGAAGATATAACAAGGTCGGATATCTATGGTTTCGTCATTCCGTTCTGCCTTGAGCTGATGCATCTGATGGAGGAGTATAAGATACCGATAAAGATACGTGTGTGTGATACGATGGGGTATGGCGTGAATTACCCCGGTGCAGTGATTCCCCGTTCGATACCGGGCATTATCTATGGGCTGCGTGTCCATGCCGGAGTTCCGAGCAGCCTGATCGAATTCCATGGACACAACGATTTCTATAAAGCCGTAAGCAATTCGACGACTGCGTGGCTGTATGGGGCCAGCGGGGTAAACTGCTCCTTGTTTGGAATCGGGGAGAGGACCGGCAATACTCCGCTTGAGGCGATGGTATTTGAGTACGCCCAGATCAGGGGGACGCTAGACGGCATGGATACGACAGCGATTACAGAGCTTGCGGACTATTATGAGAAGGAAATCGGCTACAGGGTTCCGTCCAGAACTCCATTTGTCGGAAAGAACTTTAATGTGACAAGGGCCGGCATCCATGCAGACGGGCTATTGAAAAATGAAGAGATTTATAATATATTTGATACGGAGAAGTTTTTAAAGCGGCCTGCGCTTGTAGCGGTATCCAACACTTCCGGCCTGGCGGGCATCGCCCACTGGATCAATACATACTACCGTCTGCGGGAAGATGAACAGGTGGATAAGGGTTCAGAGCTGGTGGCGATGGTAAAAGCCTGGGTCGACAAAGAGTATGAAGACGGACGTGTCACTGTGCTGACGGACGAGGAGCTCACAAGTGTCATTGACAGTACCTGTGAACAGCTTGGCATCCGCCTTAAATAATTGATTGGGGGTAAGGAGAAGCAATGGAAGAGTATCAGGACCGTTCTCTGCGGGGAAAGGTTTTCCAGAAGCTGAGGGAGGATATCCTCTCCGGGGTATATAAAGAACATGATGAGCTGAGGGAAATCACGATAGGAGAGACGCTGGGTGTCAGCAGAACTCCGGTCAGGGAGGCGCTGCGCCAGCTGGAGCTTGAGGGGCTTGTCACGATAGTGCCGAACAGAGGTGCTTATGTAACCGGCATTACGCAGAAGGACGTGCATGACATCTATAAGATTCGCTCGATGCTGGAAGGGCTCTGTGCTCATTGGGCGACGGAGCATATTGCAGAGAAGCAGATTGAAGAGCTGGAGGAGATCATACTGCTGTCCGAATACCATCTGAGGAAGAAGGGAAACGAGCAGGCGGAACAGGTGAGCGAACTGGATGGAAAGTTTCATAAAGTCTTGTATGAAGCGTCAGATAGTCGTATACTGGAACATGTATTATCTGATTTTCATAAATATGTACAGATGGCGAGAACGATGTCCGTAGGTGCGAAGGAGCGGGCGGAAAAGTCCATCGAGGAGCACCGGGCCATACTGGAAGCGATCAAGCAGAAAGATGCCGACAGGGCGGAGCGGCTCGCCAACGAACATATTATGAAGGTGATGGAGAACCTTCACATAGAGGAGTAAAAAGAAAAGGAGAGTTACAGAAAAATGGCAAAAATCAAGATGGCAACACCAATCGTGGAGATGGACGGTGACGAGATGACAAGAATCCTCTGGCAGATGATAAAAGAGAATCTGCTGGAGCCCTTTGTCGAATTGAACACGGAATATTATGATCTCGGGCTTGAGCACAGAAATGCAACCGATGACCAGGTGACGGTAGACTCTGCAAACGCGACGAAGAAGTATAAAGTGGCCGTAAAGTGTGCGACCATCACACCGAATGCCGCCCGTATGGAGGAATACGACTTAAAGGAGATGTGGAAGAGCCCCAACGGGACGATCCGCGCTATCCTTGACGGGACGGTATTTAGGGCGCCTATCGTAGTCAAAGGGATTGAGCCATGTGTGAAGAACTGGAAGAAGCCGATTACGATTGCGAGGCACGCCTACGGTGACGTATACAAAGGTGCTGAGATGAAGATTCCGGGCGGAGGGAAAGTAGAGCTCGTCTATACGGCAGATGACGGCAGTGAGAGCCGGGAGCTGGTACATAATTTTGATGAGGCCGGCATCGTTCAGGGGATGCACAATATCAATGGATCGATAGAGAGCTTCGCGCGCAGCTGCTTCAATTACGCACTGGATATCGGGCAGGACCTCTGGTTTGCCACGAAAGATACGATTTCCAAGAAGTATGACCACACATTCAAGGATATTTTCCAGGAAATCTTTGAAGAAGAGTATGAGGATAAGTTCAAAGAGGCGGGCATCACCTATTTCTACACGCTTATCGACGATGCGGTTGCCCGTGTCATGAAGTCAGAGGGCGGCTATATCTGGGCGTGCAAGAACTACGACGGAGATGTGATGAGCGACATGATATCCTCTGCCTTTGGGTCTCTTGCGATGATGACCTCTGTGCTCGTTTCCCCGGAAGGATACTATGAGTACGAGGCGGCCCACGGCACCGTGCAGAGACATTACTATAAGCACCTGAAAGGGGAAGAGACGTCCACGAACTCCGTAGCCACCATCTTTGCATGGTCCGGCGCGCTCAGAAAGCGCGGAGAGCTGGACGGCAGCAAAGAGCTTATGGAGTTTGCAGACAAGCTTGAGAAGGCGACGATAGATACGATAGAAGAGGGCCGGATGACAAAAGACCTGGCACTCATCACTACAATGGAGAATCCGACGGTGCTGGACAGCGAGGGATTTATCAAGGCAATTGCGGAAAAGCTCGCATAGATTGACAAGAATAACCTATTTTGGTACGTGATCTTTTTCAAAAAGGTTACGTACCAAATCGTGTTTTGTGGTGTACCTAAGTGGCGGCAGGCCTGTACCAAAAGACAAGGGTATGCAAAAAGTAAGACACCAGATGTAAGGACGAAAAGGGGAGAAACAGGATGAAGATACTGATGATTAACGGAACCAATCGGAAGGGGTCCACATATACGATAGGAAAGATGTTTATTGAAAAGACGGCGTCTGAAGGTGATACGGTGAAAGAACTGTTCCTGCCGAAGGATATGCCGGAATTCTGCCGGGGGTGTGCCGTGTGCATCCGCCAGGACGAGAAGAAATGTCCCGATTATCTCATATACATGCGCCGGCTTACGGAGATGATCGACGAGGCGGATCTGCTCGTGTTCACAACTCCGGTTCTTGTATATCACGTATCCGGCCAGATGAAAGCGTTTCTGGACCACTATGGATACCGGTGGATGGTGCACCGCCCGGAAGCGTCCATGTTCCGGAAACAGGCAGTGTGCATCACCACGGCAGCCGGAGGCGGTATGAGGAAAGCGCTGCGGGACTTGACAGACAGCCTGAGATATTGGGGTGTGGCAAGAATATTCACTTACGGCATCGCCGTAGGCGCAGGGATAGACGACAGCAACAGAGAAAAGATAGAGACAGCGGTCAATAATCTTGCATTGAAGATAGAGCATGATACGTCGAAGGTGATGCCGTCACTGCGGGTTAAAGTCTTGTTCCACATTATGAGAATCCTGCAGAAAAAGACAGGTACGACAGAAGTGGATAAGAGGTACTGGGAAGAAAAGGGATGGCTTGGAAGAAAACGCCCATGGAGATAAATAGAATTGTCAGAATTGATAGGGGTCAGACCCCTGGGTCGTGTAAGATAAAGTGTGTAATTAAGAAACTAATCTAATTGCACACTTTGTT